>JAJYTA010000071.1 GCA_021793295.1 Actinomycetes bacterium | reverse complement strand
CGACGGTGTCGCCAGGTGGAAATCGCTCACCCAGGTGCCGTTGGACAGCCGGTCCCACACGGCGGTGGTGCCCACCTTCGTGCCGTGTCCCTGGCACAGCACCGGCAGCGTGCTCCCCGGTGCGTGACTGCGCACCACCGGGTAGCCGGGGCCGGGGCCGGTGCGGGCGTTCAGCGCCGTCGAGCTGGTCACGCGATACGGCTGAGACACCGTGGCCACCGGAGCGTTGAACAGGTCGTTGTCGATGTTGAGTGTGACCCCGCCCCAGGTCTCGTCATGATCACCGCGGTACTGCTTGGCCCGCTGGTGGTAGGACCACCGGGCGTTCGGCACCTGCGGCCAGTCTCGCAACGAGGCGACGCCGTCCCAGCGGGCCATCCACACCGCGTCCGGGCGCGCGAACGTGCTGGAGTCGTACGAGGCCGACAGGTCGCGTAGCCCGGAATCCTGGTGGACGTAGACACCGGCCAGGTAGCCGCCGGCGTGCAGCGTCGTCGTCCACGCCGAGACGTAGCGGCGCACCGCGGTGACACAGGAACTGTTGCTCCGGTCGTAATGCTCGACGTCGGCGTACAAGGCACTGCCTGGCCGCAGCCCCAGGGAGCGGGCCTTCGCGAGCGCGTCGCGCGCTTCTCGCGCGCCGTAGGTCGCCGCGTTCGCCGCGGTGTAGCGGTGCGGCTTGTTGCCGAGCATGCAGGACGGTTGGCGGCCGAAATAGGTCGGAATCAGCTGGTAGCCGAGCGCGCTCGCCTCGCGGACCCACGCGGCGGTCAGGTTCGGCTGGGCACAGCCGCGATTGTTGCCGCCGAAATAGATGTTCACGTGGCGATACGGCGAAGCCCGCCACGCGCTCAACTGTCCGATGGACGGTGCGGTGCAGGTGTCGAACGCGGGCCCGCGCGCCACCGTGGCCGACGACCCGGACGGGTGGTCGACCGGTGTCGCTGGGGCGGCGGCTGCCGGTGCCCAGGTGGTCGCCACGGCGAGCACACCGATCACCGCCGCAACCAGTGCCGCGGTCGTGCCACGCCGGTTCTTCATGGTCAGCCCCCTGGCTGTCGGGTCCATGGTCCGCGCACCGCGGACGCCAGCCCAGGGCCGGACGACCTGTGAACCGCGGCGAACGGCCCCATCTACGATCGCAGTCCGCCAGGCGTTTCGGGGCGCTTTCATGGTGTTGGCCCGCCGATGTGTAGGGTGGCCGGGCCCGAGCGCACATCAACAGTTCGACGTCTGGGGGCCGGCGAGTCGTGGATCTCGTGATCGTGCTCGTCGTGGTGGCAGTGGCCGTTGCGATCATCATGTTCCTCCGCGCGCGGCGCGCCCGGACCGAGGCCGCACCGGAGCCCGTGCGCATCCCGCGAGATCCGTTCGATCCCAGCGACAGCACCCTCGGCGATCCGCGCACGCTCAAGGCGGGGGACATGGTCGATCTGCTCGGCCAGCGACTGTTCGTCCGGGGTTCGCTGCGGCTCCGAGAAGGCGGCTACCGGTGGAGCGAGCATTTCCTCGATGGTATGGATGACATGGCCGACATGACTGGCGCTGCCGGTACCCGCCGTTGGTTGTCCGTCGAGGAGGACCCTGACCTCGAGGTCGTCATCTGGACCGAGCTCAAGCGGACCGACCTGCGGCCCGACGCCGAGGTGCTGACCCACGACGGTGTCGAGTACCGCCGCGACGAATCCGGTACGGCGACATTCGCCTCGGAAGGGACGACGGGGCTCGGCTCCAGCGGCCGGGTCGAGTACGCCGACTTCGAGGGCCCCGGTGGTCGCTATCTGTCGTTCGAGCGGTTCGACGGCGGCGAATGGGAGGCCGGCCTGGGAGAGCGCCTGCCCGCCGGAAGCCTCACGGTGTACCCCGGAAGCGACGGGTCGGGAGGCTGATCGGGCGCGTGCTTGCCACCCTGGACGTGCCCTACGTCGACACCAGGGCCGCCGACCTCGTGTGGACGCTCGACCATCCGGTTCTGCCTGCCCTCACCCTGGGCCGCGCCACGACGCTCGGCGGCACGCTGGAACTGCGCGTGCTGGGGGCCTCGCACCAGGTCGTGTTGCGTGGCCGGGACGGCGACGTCGTCGAGACGGTCGCTTGCCTGCCCGGCCACCGCCCGTACCTGCCGGACGCCGTCGACCGTCGTGTCGCCGGGCGCCGCTACCGGTTCCGGGCCACCGTCGACCAGGTGAGTGCGGCCGAGGTCAGCGCTCGCGCTGACGAGCTGCGCGCGATGGCGGAGGGGCAGGCGACGGCACCCACGGTCGTCGCGTCGTTCCCGGCCGCGCCGGACGCGCTGACCGCCTTGGCGGCCGTGACCGGCCGCGGCGTGGGGTGGCGGACGTGGCATGTGTACCCGAACAGCGGACAGGTCGTGTCGACCAGCACGGAGGTGGTCTGATGAGGCGCCCGGGCCGGAGCCGTGCCGTCGTGGCGGCAACAGCCGTCGCCGCGCTCCTGGCGCTCACCGGATGCAGCACCGCGGGGGAGCAGGTGCGCGACTACGTCTCGGAGAACTACGAGCGGGTCTCCGACAACGGCCCCTATGCGGCGTTCCGATCCGACGACTCGGTCGACAAGATCGCCGAGGACATCCAAGCGGCTGCCGCGCCGGGGCGTGATCACCAGGACACGACCGGTCGCTACCTCGGCTACGAGGACGTGATGGTGCACATCGAGGAGGAGCAGAACGGCTCGGGCTCCGCCATCGAGGTCACCGACGCCCGCGACGGCTACGACCGCTGGGGCCCGGCCATCATCCCGATCTGGGGAACGTTCGGCGGCAGCTACCGCAACGCCTTCTCCGGCGGCGGATCAGGATTCGGCGGCAAGTGAACACCCGGCCGGCCCGGCGACGGTCGGCGACACCGACGTAGCGAGAGGACCACGGCACATGCTCATGGCACTGGGGGTCGAGGGCGACCTGGACGCCGGCGATCTGCTGGAGGAGGCGGGCATCGTCCTCGCCTACTGCGGCGTCGGCTTGGTGATGATGCTGCTCGGCTTCATCCTGGTGGACCTCCTGACGCCCGGCAAGCTGCGCGACCTGGTCTGGGTGGAGCGCAACTACAACGCCGCCGTGCTGGTCGCCACCGGTTTCGTCGCGCAGGGAATCATCGTGATCGCGGCCATCTACGCCAGCGCCGACGACTTCGCCAAGGGCCTGGTGACGACCATCGTGTACAGCGTTGTCGGCCTCGTCGTCAGTACCGTCGTGTTCGTGGTGGTCGACCTGCTGACACCCAGGAACCTCCGGCACGACCTCGTCCACATCGAACCGCAACCAGCCAGCTGGGTCATCGGCACGCTGCGCATCGTCGTCTCGGGCATCATCGCCTTGGCCATCGTCTGAGGCCGGATCACTGACCGGAGAAGCACCACTGAGCACATCGACCACCTACCAGGAGAAGCCCGCGTCGGGCGAGGTGCCCCGCGACAGCTGGTCGCGACCCGCCCGGGTGGTGATCCTCGGCGCCGCCCTGGTGTGCGCCGCCTGCGGACTGGTCTACGAGCTCGCGCTCATCGCCCTGGGCAGCTACCTGATCGGCGACACCGTCGTCCAGGCGTCCATCGTCGTCTCGGTGATGGTGTTCGCGATGGGCATGGGCTCGCTGTTCGCCAAGCCGCTGCAGCGGTTCCCGGCGGTGGCGTTCGTGGCGGTGGAGGCGCTGCTGGCGCTCGTTGGCGGCTGTGCGGTCCTGGTGTTGTACCGGTCCTTCGCCGTCACCGACGCGTACACGCCGATGATGATCGTCCTCGCGGCGCTGATCGGGGTGCTGATCGGCGCCGAGATCCCACTGCTGATGACGTTGCTGCAGCGGATCCGGGCGCAGGAGGCTGGGTCCGCGGTGGCCGACATGTTCGCCGCGGACTACCTGGGGGCGCTGCTCGGTGGGCTGGCGTTCCCGTTCCTGCTGCTGCCGGCGCTGGGGCTGGTCAAGGGGACCATCGCGACCGGTGTGCTCAATCTGGTGGCCGGCACCGTCGTGGTGATGTGGCTGTTCAAGCGGTCGTTGTCGCGGGTGTCGTGGGTCGGGATCGGGACCCTGGTCGTCGCGGTGGCCGTCGTGCTGAGCGTCGTGTGGTGGCGCGCCGACGCCATCGAGGTCGATTCGCGCCAACAGTTGTTCCGTGACCCGATCGCCTATGCCGAGCGAACGGAGTATCAGGAGATCATCCTGACCGAGCGGCATCGGATCGGCGGCGCCGACGACGTCCGGTTGTTCCTGAACGGCGACTTGCAGTTCGCCTCGCAAGACGAGTACCGCTACCACGAGTCGCTCGTCCACCCCGCGATGGCCGGGCGGCACGAGCGCGTCCTGGTGCTCGGTGGCGGGGACGGCCTGGCCCTGCGAGAGATCCTGCGCTACGACGGCGCCCGCGACATCACCCTGGTCGAACTGGACCCGGCCGTACTCGACCTGGCTCGGCACCACGACAGCGTGCGCGAGCTGAACGGTGACGCCTTCGCCGACGAGCGGGTCGACGCCGTCGCAGCCGACGCCTTCGGGTGGGTCCGCGACCAGGTGAACGCTGACGCGCAGCCCTACGACGTCGTGGTGATCGACATGCCCGACCCCGATTCGACCGCCACGTCGAAGCTGTACTCGCTGGAGTTCTACGGCATGGTGCACGGCCTGGTGGCCGACGGCGGCCGTATGGTCGTGCAGGCGGGCTCGCCGTTCTTCGCGCCGCGATCGTTTGCCTCGGTGCGCGAGACGATCGAGGCTGCGGGGTTCGGCGCACGGCCGTACATGGTCTCGGTGCCCAGCTTCGGAGACTGGGGTTTCGTGCTGGCCGACCCCGACGGCAGGGTTCCGCCGCTGCACTTGCCCGACGACGCGCCGGACCTGCGTTATCTGTCGGCGGACGTGCTCGAAGCGGCCGCAGTGATCCCGCCGGACAAGGTGGTCACCGACGCGGAGGTGTCGACGATGCTCGACCCGGTGATCCTGGAGTACACGCGCAGCGAGTGGAAACAGTGGTGAGCGGCCACGTGCTCAGCCGACGGTCGCGACTGGAGCGTCGAGCGAGTCGCTGTCGATGTTGATCGAGACTCCGCCCCACGTCTCGGTGTGGGGACCGATGTACTGCTTGGCGCGCTGGTGATCGGACCACTGGTCATCGGGCGCGGTCGGCCAGCCGGTCAGCGAGGGGTCGTCGTCCCAGCGAGCCATCCACACCGCGTCGGGGCGGGCGTAGTCCGGTGAGTCGTACACGGCGGACAGGTCCGGCAGCCCGGAGTTCTGGTGCACGTAGACACCAGCGAGATAGCCGGCGGCCTGCAGCGTCTCGGTCCACGCCGAGACGTAGCGGCGAACCGCGGTCACGCAGGACGAGTCGCTGTTGTCGTAGTGCTCGACGTCGGCGTACAAGGCACTGCCCGGCAGCAGGCCGAGGTATTCGGCTTGCGCCAGCGCATCCTCGGCGTCGGCGGTGCCGATCGCGGTGGCGTTGTCGGCGGTGTAGCGATGCTCCTTCTCGCCGAGCATGCAGATCGGCTGATGACCCATGTAGGTCGGCAGCAAGTACCAGCCGATGTCGGTGACCTGTCGGACCCAGTTCGGGCTCAGGTTGGGCTGGTTGCAGCCTCGATTGATGCCGCCGAAATAGACGTTGACGGTTTCGTACGGTGACGTGCCCCACCAGGCTTGCAAAGCGCTCACCGGCTGCGCCGTACAGGCGTCGAAACCCAGCCCTTGCGCGATGGTGACCTGTCCTGATTCGACGTCGGCCGGGGCCCGCTGCTCAGCGACCGCGGTCGGCGTGAAACCGACGACGGTGGCGGCGACACAGGTGGTGAACAAACCGGCGACGGCGGCGCGTATGCGATGGCTCATGGGCTGATCTCCCTGTCCGGCTCGGCGTCGAACGCCCATGATGCCATCGATTCGCGCGGATGTGAGTAGATTCTTGTCGATCAGTCATGCGACTCGTCAAGGCGTCCCGGCCGTCGGTATAGTCGCACGGTCCGGGGCGTCCGGAATGACGACGACGGGATGAACCGTTGCAACCGGCGTGGGAGGGCGGGCCGATGGTATTCAATGAATTCCTCGATGTCGCGGTCTCTTTCCCGGCTGTTCTTTTCGGCTTTCTGCTGATGGTGGTGGTCGTCTACTGGCTGCTGGTGATCATCGGCGGAACCGGGTTCGACGACGGTGCCCAGGACCGTCCGCCGCGTCTCGTCACGGCCGTCGGCCTCCGGGGGCTGCCGGTCAATGTCGCCGCATCGGTGATGATCGTGGTGGCCTGGTTGGTCTGCGTCGCCGTGATGCTGGTGCTGGCCCCGAACGCTGGCGCGGCCGGCGTGGGGTTGACGCTGGGCGCGGTCGCCGCAGCCGTGTTGGCGGCGTGGCTGGTCACCGCGGTGTTGGCGTATGCGGTGCGAAGCTCCGTCGCCGACCATCCGCCCGCCCCTGCCGACCTGGTGGGCGGGCTGTGCATCGTCCGCAGCGTGGACGTCGGCGCCGACTTCGGGGTCGCGGAGCTGGCCACCGGCGACGGCGCGCCGACCCTCATCGAGGTCCGTCAGACCGGCGGGGACGACCTCAGCACCGGAAGCACCGCGTTGATCGTGAAATACGAACCCGGCGACGACGTCTTCTGGGTGAAGGCCCACGAGCCCGACTTCGGCACCCGCTCCTGAGTCCGGCCAGCCGGTGCGAACAGCCCGACGCTCGCGGTCAGCGTCCCGGCTCCGGGTAGCCGGCCCGGCGAAACGCGTCGGCGATGGCGCCGCTGGGCGCCGATCCACCCGCGCGGCCAGCCGAACCGCCACCCGAACCGCCACCGCGCCTCGACCGCTCACCAGAGCGAGCCTGTTTGCCGTCCGGGCGGTTGCGCCCGCCGTTGCGGGCACCGCCCTGGCCCCCGGGAGCGCGGCCACCGGTTCGCCCGGCGCCGACCTCGTCGTCCAACCGCAGGGTGAGTGCGATGCGTTGACGCTCCACGTCGACCTCGAGGACCTTCACCCGCACGACGTCACCGGACTTGACGACGTCGTGCGGGTCCTTGACGAACTCGTGCGACATCGCGGACACGTGCACCAGACCGTCCTGGTGGACGCCGATGTCGACGAAGGCGCCGAAGGCCGCCACGTTGGTGACGACGCCTTCCAGGCGCATGCCGGGAACCAGGTCGCTGATCTTTTCTACGCCGTCGCTGAAGGTCGCTGTGGTGAACGTCGGCCGCGGGTCACGGCCCGGCTTGCCGAGCTCGGCCAGCACGTCGGAGACCGTGGGCAGGCCGAAGGTGTCGTCGACGAAGTCGGCCGGGCGCAGCCCGCGCAGCGCCTGCGGCCGGCCCAGCACACTGGCGAGGTCGCCGCCGGCGGAGTCGACGATGCGGCGGACGAGCGGATACGCCTCGGGATGCACACTGGAGGCGTCCAGGGGGTCGTCACCGTCGCGGATACGCAGGAACCCGGCGCATTGTTCGAAGGCCTTCGGCCCGAGCCGGGGAACATCCTTCAACGCCGTGCGCGAGCGGAACGGTCCGTTCGTCTCGCGGTGCTGCACGATCGACTCCGCCAGCCCGGAGCCGATACCCGACACGCGGGTCAGCAGCGGCGGCGAGGCGGTGTTCAGGTCGACGCCGACGGCGTTGACGCAGTCCTCGACCACGGCGTCCAGCGAGCGCGACAGTGCGAACTCGGGGAGGTCGTGCTGATACTGACCGACACCGATCGACCGCGGCTCGATCTTCACCAGCTCGGCCAGTGGATCCTGCAGCCGCCGCGCGATGGAGACCGCGCCCCGCAGCGAGACGTCGAGGTCGGGGAGTTCACGTGCGGCATAGGCCGAGGCCGAATACACCGACGCGCCGGCCTCGGAGACCATGACCTTGGTCAGGTTGAGCTCCGGGCAGGCCTTGACCAGCTCGGCTGCCAGGCGGTCGGTCTCTCGCGATGCGGTGCCGTTGCCGATGGCGATCAACTCGACCCGGTGCGCTTCGGCGAGCCGCGCCAACGTCGCCAGCGCGTCGGCCCAGCGGCCCTGCGGCTTGTGCGGGTAGATGGTGTCCGTCGCGACGACCTTGCCGGTGGGATCGACGACGGCGACCTTCACCCCGGTGCGGTACCCCGGGTCGAGGCCCATCGTGGCCCGGGTGCCGGCCGGCGCGGCGAGAAGCAGATCGCGGAGGTTCGCGGCGAAGACGCGGATGGCTTCGGCCTCGGCGGCCTCGCGCAGGCGGCTGCGCAGGTCGAGGTCCAGGCGAACCATGATCCGAGTCCGCCAAGCCCAACGCACGGTGTCACGCAGCCAACCATCAGCCGGCCGGCCACGATCGGTGATGCCGAACCGCGCGGCGATCGCGGCTTCGTAGTCGGTGGGACCGTCCGGCTGCTCGTCGTCCGGGGTGGGCTCGACGGTGAGATCGAGAATCTCCTCCTTCTCGCCCCGGAACATCGCCAGCACGCGGTGTGAAGGCAGCTTCGTCAGCGGCTCGGAGAAGGTGAAATAGTCGGCGAACTTCGCGCCGTCCTGCTCGCGGCCTTCGCGGACACGGGAAGACAACCGTCCGCGCGACCACACCCGCTCGCGCAGGTCGCCGATCAGGTCCGCGTCCTCGGCGAACCGCTCCACCAGGATCGAGCGTGCACCCTGCAGCGCCGCGGCGGCGTCGGCGACACCGGCCTCGGTGTTGACGTACTGGCCGGCCAACGTGGCCGGATCGTGCGAAGGGTCGCTCAGCAGCGCATCGGCGAGCGGCTCGAGGCCCGCGTCGCGCGCGATCTGGGCCTTCGTGCGCCGTTTCGGCTTGTACGGCAGGTAGATGTCTTCCAGGCGCGCCTTGGTGTCCGCGGCCATGATGCTGGCCTCGAGGGTGTCGTCCAGCTTCCCCTGCTCGCGGATGGACTCCAGGATCGCGGTGCGTCGCTCCTCGAGCTCACGCAGGTAGCGCAGGCGTTCTTCGACGGTGCGCAGCTGGGTGTCGTCCAACGCGCCGGTGCGCTCCTTGCGGTACCGGGCGATGAACGGGACGGTCGCGCCCTCGTCGAGCAACTCGACCGCGGCTCGTACCTGCGCTTCGAGTACGCCGAGCTCCTCGGCGATCTTCGCGTACACCGACTGTTGAGCCGTCTTCGTCACTGTGCCGTCCGCCCTCTCGTGAAACCGTCGCACGGCATTCTGCCCGGTGCCGGTTCAGCGTCCGGAGAGAGGATCGGCACAGCGGTGTGACCTGCGGTCAGACCCGGTACTGCGCGGTGATGGGGCAGTGGAACGGGTCCCGAGCTCGGAGGCCGACGTTGTTGAGATAGTCGACGACGATCTTGTACGACTTGATGAGCCCGGTCTCGGTGTAGGGGATGTGGTGACGCTCGCAGAACTCGCGCACGATCGGCTGCGCCCGGCGCAGGTTCGGCCTGGGCATGTTGGGGAACAGATGGTGCTCGACCTGCAGATTGAGCCCACCCATCGCGAGGTCGGTGAACCACCCGCCGGCGATGTTGCGCGACATCAGCACCTGCCGCTGCAAGAAGTCGATCTTCATGGTGGCCGGTACGATCGGCATGCCCTTGTGGTTCGGTGCGAACACCCCGCCCAGGAGCACGCCGAACAGGCCCATCTGGATGGCGAAGAACGCCGCCGCCTTGCCGGGCGGCAGCACGATGAGCAGCGCGGCGACGTAGCCGCCCAGGCGGACGGCCATGAACACCGCCTCGACCCAGCGGTGCTTCAGTTTCTCGCGCCGCACGAGCGTCTGAATGCTGGCGACGTGCAGGGCCAGGCCCTCCAGCAGGAGCAGCGGAAAGAAGAACCGGCCCTGGCGACGCGCGAACCACCCGGCCACTCCGCTGCGCTGCTCGACCACGCCGGGCGTGAAGGCGACGACACCCGGCCCGATGTCCGGGTCTGCACCGATCTTGTTCGGATTGGCGTGATGCCGGTTGTGCTTGCGCATCCACCAGCCGTAGCTCAGCCCGGTGAACAAGCCGGAGATGACGCGCGCGGTCCACTCGTTCCAGCGGTGTGAGGCGAAGATCTGGCGATGTGCGCCTTCGTGGCCGATGAACCCGAACTGGGCCAAGACCACGGCGAGTGCCGCGGCGAGCAGGAGTTGGTACCAGGAATCGCCGAGCAGGACGAAACCCACCCAGATGCCGGCGAAAGCAGCCACGGTCGTGAGCATCAGGGTCCAGTAGTAACCGTACCGGCGACGGAGTAGCCCGGCTGCCCGGATCAGCTGGGAGAGCTCGGCATAAGAACTGACGTGCCGTCCGCGGGGTGCGCTCGAGGCTGGCGGCACGAGGGCCGCGGGCTCCGCCGTGCTGGAAGTGATGGCAGGTTGCATGTGGTCCTGGCCCGTCTCCGGCCGTTTCGCCGGGGTCGTCGTCACCAGAACCGTCGTGACCCTGGTCGTGCTTCACTCTACGTTGGCCGGGCCGCGACCTTCGCCACACTGGTGACGAACGTGTACTGCCGCCGGACCCGGTGTGCGATGCTGTGCCGGACCGTGCGGACCAGGAATCGTCGCCCGATCAGGAGACTTGCGGTGCCCGATGTGACACATCTCGTCGTGATGGGAGTTTCTGGTTCCGGGAAGACGACCATCGCCGAATTGCTGGCCGAACGGCTCGACCGCCCGTTCGCCGAGGCCGACGACTTCCACCCGCAGGCCAATGTCGACAAGATGGCCGCCGGCGAGCCGCTGACCGACGACGACAGATGGCCGTGGCTGGAGACGATGCGGGACTGGTTGTCCAGCCAGGCCGCACGCGGGCTGCCCTCCATCGTGACCTGTTCCGCGTTGCGCCGCGTGTACCGCGACGTGTTGCGCGGGGCCGACGGGACGGTGCTGTTCGTGCACCTGGCCGGTCAGCCGGCCCTGGTCCGTCAGCGCGTCGAGCGCCGCCAGGGTCATTTCATGCCGCCGGCCCTGCTCGAGTCGCAATACGAGACGCTCGAGCCGCTCGAACCGGACGAGAACGGCATCGTCGTCGGGGTGGCCGACACCCCGGAGCAGGTTGTCGAATCCATCATCGAGCAGCTCGGACTTCGCGCCGGGGAGAAGTAGGTCACCGGCCGGTTGTGCTGGGTGCGGCGCACCTGTCCATGCCGACCATGAGGCGGCACCGGCGCTATCACGCCATGGGCGACTCATGATCCACCACCCAATGACACACATTGATCCGGATCTGCCGGTTTCAACCGGTAGGCAATTCGGGTATATGGGGCCGGCGAGCACCGCGTGCGCAGGTCGAGGTCTCCGCTCGCGGGGGTGGCGGAGAATGCGTCTGCGCACGCAGTGCTCGGGCGGGTCGCGGGGCAGTGGCGGTGTTGCAGGCCCCGGCGGAATGCGCGAGACCGATTCCGGCTCCGGCCGTCTGCCACGGAACTTCTGCGGCCCGTTCGGCGTCTTCAACGACGATGACAAAGCGTGAATCCGGCCACATGTCCGGCGCTAGTGGCCGAGACGGGTAAGCTGCGCAGTTTACGATCGAAGGCGTATGAGCGACGAGACACCGGCCGACGGCGGCCCTGCGCGATCAGCGAAGTATCGCGCCAGGCCCCCCAAGAAGACAGGATGGCGACGGATCTTCAATTGGAAGACCGTCGGCTTCTCGGCGCTTGGATTCTTCCTGCTGGTGGTGGCTGGGGTCGGCGCGGCCTTCGCACTGATCGACGTCCCCGAGCCCAACGACTTCTCCACCTCCGAGACGACCATCGTCTACTTCGCCGACGGTGAGACCGAGCTCGGCCGGTTCAGCGCCGAGAATCGCGAGGTCGTCGACTCCGACGAGATCCCCGAGACATTGAAGCAGGCCACCGTCGCCGCGGAGGACCGCAGCTTCTACGAGAACGCCGGCTTCTCCGTCACCGGAATGGCCCGGGCTGCCATCGACACCTTGCGCGGTGAGGCCTCAGCCGGCGGCGGGTCGACCATCACGCAGCAGTACGTCAAGAACTACTACCTCACCCAGGACCGCACCATCACGCGCAAGCTGCGCGAGCTGGTGATCTCGGTGAAGATCGACCAGGACGTCGACAAAGATCAAATCCTGGCCGACTACCTCAACACCATCTGGTTCGGACGCGGCACGTACGGCGTGCAGACCGCCTCGCGCGCGTACTTCGGCGTCGACGTCGCCGATCTCGATCTGGCTCAGAGCGCGGCGCTCGCCGCGATCCTCCGCTCGCCGGCCCGGTACGACCCCACGTTGGGTGCTGAGAACGCCGAGCGGTTCGAGCAGCGCTTCCGCTACGTGCTCGAGGGCATGGTCCAGACCGGAGCCATCGATCGGGCCACGGCGCAGGCCACCAAACTGCCGGAGATCCTGCCTGAGCAGCAGAAGAACCGCTACGGGGGACCCAATGGCTATCTGCTGAAGATGGTGCGCGACGAGCTGCTCGCCCTCGGGTACGACGAAGTCGAGATCGAGACCGGCGGCCTGCGGGTCACCACGACGTTCGACGAGCAAGCTCAGGCCGCCGCGATCGAGGCGGTACGAGAGGAACGGCCCACCGAGAACGCCGACGGAGTGCACATCGGGATCGCCGCCGTACGACCGGGCGACGGCGGTGTCGCCGCGCTGTACGGCGGGCCGGATGCCGTCGAGCAGGGCTACAACGACGCCGTCGACGCCACCCCGCAGGCCGGATCGGTGGTCAAGCCGTTCACGCTGGCTGCCGCGCTGGAGAACGGCTACTCCCTGAACAGCCGGTTCGACGGCAATTCACCGTTCGATCCGCCGGAACTCGGCCCACCGGTGAACAACCAGGGCGATCAGGACTACGGCAGCGCGGTCTCGCTGGAGTATTCGCTCGAGAAGTCCATCAACACCGCGTTCGTCGACCTCACCATGGAGTTGGGTTCCGAGACCGTGGTGGACGCGCTCACTCGGGCCGGCGTCCCGGAGGACGCGCCGAGCCTCGAGCCCAACCCGCGCGTGACCCTGGGCATCATGGGCGTCTCGGCGCTGGACATGGCCAACTCCTACGCGACGCTCGCGGCGCAGGGCATGCGGGCCGACACCTACACCGTCAGTACGGTGACCGACGCCGACGGCGCGGTGGTCTACGAACGCGAGGTGGCGCCGAAGCGAGTCTTCGAGGAGGACATCACCGCCGACGTCACCTACGCCCTCACCGAGACCGTCCGGACCGGCACCGCGTATGCCGCCGCCGAGCTCGACCGGCCGGTCGCCGCCAAGACCGGAACGCACGAGGACCTGACGGCGTGGTTCGGCGGTTACACCCCGCAACTGGCCGCGGCGGTCACCTACTTCCGCGGCGACGGCACCGAGTCGCTCAACGGCGTCGGCGGGATGGATCACTTCAGCGGCGGCGGCTACCCCGGAGAAACATGGACGGCGTTCATGCAGGGCGCCCTCGAGGGTGAGCCGGAGGAGGAGTTCCCCGAACCGGCTGGCATCGAAGCCGAGGGCAATACGGGGGGCGGCTACGGCGACGACTCGTACGACAACGACGACTACTCCGACGACGACTACTCCGGCAGGGAGCCGAGCGGGGACCCGACGGACGAGCAGCCCGACGAGCCGACGGACGAGCCGACGGACGAGACCCCGGACGAGCCCACCGACGAGCCCAGCGACGAGCCGACGGACGATTCCGGGGACGAGACGGGCACGCAATGGGGGTCGGAGTCCGGTAGCGATTCAGGTGACGAGTCGGGCACTGATGACGGGACCGATTCGGGCACGGACTCCGGGACGGATTCGGGGACCGATTCCGGTGGCGATTCGGGCACGGACTCCGGGACGGATTCGGGCACGGACTCCGGCGGTGATTCGGGCACGGACTCCGGGACGGATTCGGGGACCGATTCCGGCGGTGATTCGGGCACGGACTCCGGGACGGATTCGGGTACGGATTCAGGGACCGACTCCGGGGGAAACGCGACCGGTACCGAGACGGGCGGCAACGCGACCGGGACCACACCCGGGTCCGCACCGGCGGCTCGCGGAGCGGGATCACTCGTCGCCGCGGGCGATGACCTCGAGCACCGTCTTCAAGTCGTGGACCACGATCGGATCGGCCCCGTGAGCCTGGCCTTCAGCCTTCTCATGCGCCTCCAGCCGGAGCCAGTCGTCCCAGCTGATCGCGCGGATCTCGCGTGAGGCGAGCAGCTCGCTGAGATCGGTGTGCGGTCCAGTCCGGGGCGGCAGGGAGTCGAGGTCGGCCAAGACGCTGGCGGCCACCTCGTTCGCATCCGAGCGGTTGGTGGCGATGACGCCGGTGGGGCCGCGGCGCAGCCACCCGGTGACGTAGACCCCCGGCATCACCTCGCCGTCGGCGATCACCCGGCCGTCGCTGGATGGAATGGTGCCGGTGTCCGGGTCGAACGGCAGCCCCGGAACCTCACGACCGCGGTAGCCGATCGCGCGGATCACCAACTCGGTGGGCAACGACAACGGCGGCGCGCCGTCGTCACGTGTACGCACGAGCTCGATGCCACGGACTCGCTGGGTTCCGGTGATGGCGGTCGGTCGTCGCCAGAAGTGCAGATGGATGCGGCGTGGTGCGCCCCGCAGCGGACGCTCGGACCACTCCCGGAACAATTCGACCAGCACCCGGGTCCGGCGGTCTTCGGCGATGGTTCGTTCGTCGTCGGGGCTCAGGACCAGATCGGCCGGGTCGACGACGAGGTCGATGTCGTCGAGGTCACCGATCTCGTGCAACTCCGGTGATGTGAACTTGACCTGTGCGGGACCGCGACGAGCCACGATGTGCACATCGGTCAGGGTGTTGGCCTCCAGCGCGTCGACCACGTGCCGGGGCATCGACGTGGGGCGCAGCGACGACGGGTGTTTGGTGAGGATGCGGGCGACGTCGAGTGCGACGTTGCCCGCACCGATGACGGTGGCCGTGCGCAGGTCGGCGGGCAGCTCGATCGGTTTCGCCTCGGGGTGGCCGGTGTACCAGGCCACGAGTTCCGACGCGCCCAGCGAGCCGCTGAGGTCCTCGCCGGGGATGTTCAGCGACCGGTCGCCGAGCATGCCCGTGGACACCACCACCACGTCGTAGGCCGAGCGAAGGTCGTCGATGGAGATGTCCTCACCGACGGTGACGTTGCCGAGGAAACGCACCTGGTCATGCTCCAGGCCACGCGCCAACACGCGGGAGATGTTGCGGGTCTTCGGGTGATCGGGCGCGACGCCGTAGCGGACCAGGCCGTACGGCGCCGGTGCGGCCTCGAACACGTCGATGTGGTCGAAAGCGTCACCCTTGAGCAGCGCGGCCAGCGCGTACAGACCCGCCGGGCCTGCGCCGACCACCGCGGCGCAGCGGGGGACGGACTGCGCACGCGCAGGATGAGTGGCCATCAACGCTGACCCTAGCGCGTAGCCGCCGAACCGCGGACCAAGCACGCCGTCAGGTGCGCGCTCCGCGAGCCCGCCGCTGCACGCGCCGCTGCCACCGGTCCATCTCCGAACGCAGCGGGGTGGCGAAGAACTCGCCCAGCGTGACCCCGGCCGCCAGCGCCAGCGCGACGCCGAGCGCACCGATGAGCATCCCGGCGCCGCCGACGACGTCGTTGGATTCGACCATGGTGAACATCGCGTTGTAGATCGCGAGCCCGGGCAGCAGTGGCGTGATACCGCACACCGATATCACCAGGTTGGGCGAGCCGATGCGTTCACTCACCGCGCCGGAGGCCAGACCGACCATGAGCGCGGCGAGGAACGCCGCCATGGCCGGGGTCAGTTCGAGCACCTGGCGGGCGAACAGCAGGGTGCCGGCGGAGAGCATGCCGATAGGGAGGACGACGAGGATGGTCTTGGCCCTGGTGTACGACGCCGAGGCCCACGCGGCGGCGATGAAACCGCCGCCGATCACCTGCACGGTCGTGGGACTCGACAGCGTTGACGAGTCGGTGATGCGCAGCGGCACGCCGAAGCGCTGACCGAACTCGAGGACCGCGGCGATCCCGATGACCAGGCCCACGGTGTAGAGGGCCACTTCGTAACTTCGGGCAGCCGCGGTCAGCGGATACCCCGCGATGGCGTCTTCGGCAGCGCCGACCAAGGAGAGCCCGGCCAGCAGCACCACGATGCCGGAGGCGACGATCAGCGACGGCGGCAGCAGAGTCGGCGGCCAGTCGAACCGGTCGGTCAGCCACAGCGCCACCAGGCCGATCAGCGTGGCGATGCCCGCGCCGACGATCTGCTGGAACAGGTACGGCAAGCCCTTGCGACGCAGTGTGCGCAACGTCCGGTCGATGATCATCGACGTCACGGCCGCGACCGCGGCGACGACCGGTCCGCCGTTGAGCAGCAGCGCGACACCGGCGGCCATCAGCCCCAGCGCCAGGGTGACGATCCAGCGCCGGTAGGGATGCGGCGCGGAGAGGATCTCGTCGAGGCGGCGGTGCGCCTCGTCAAGCGTGACCTTGCCCTCGCCGGCGTCATCGGCGAGATCGAACATGTCGGCGAGCCGGCTGTAGTCCGAGGTGCGGACGTTGATGACGCGCAACTTGGTGATGGGGTCGTCGTCCCGGTCGATGGACACCATGATCGAGATGAAGGTGATGTCGACCTGACAGCTGGTCACCCCGAACCCTGCCGCCATCCGCAGAAGGGCGGCGGTGACATCGGCCACCGGTGCGCCGGTCGCGATCATCGCCTCGCCGGTGCGCAGCACGAGATCGAGGACGGAACGTTCGACGTCGGCGGCCAGCCCGCTGCGGAGTTTGGGCAGCGCGATCGGCACCGTGGGCGGGTCCTCGCCTTTGACCACCCAGCGCGCCCGCTGGCGCAGGTGTCGATCGAGCGCGCCTCCTCGAGGCGGGCTGGACCGTCGTTCGGGCGAGCTGTTCACCCCTCTGAGCGTAGGACTCAGCAGGCCGAGTGCAAGAGCGGGTGTGACGTGCGGTTGGACACGTCAGGCGCGCGCAGCGGCGTGCGTGTGGCCTGGCAGACTGGCCGGTGCCCACAACGACGCCCGCTTGAACGGAGGGATCAGCGAAGGTGAGCGCAGCGACCGAGGACGACGCGGCGGCAGGCGCGTCCCCGGAGGCCGGCTCGAGCCGGCCCGAACCGAGCGACGATCTGGTCACCACGTCGCACACCCTGCAGGTCGAGGGGCGCAGCCTCGCCTACACCGCCACGGCGGGGCGCATAGTCCTGCGCGACGAGGTCCACGAGGACGACACGTTCGAAGGACACCGGCCGAAGGCGGAACTGTTCATCACGGCGTACACCGTGGACGACGCCGACCCGGCCACGCGTCCAGTGACGTTCGCGTTCAACGGCGGCCCCGGCTCGTCGAGCGTCTGGCTCCATCTCGGCCTGCTGGGCCCGCGCCGCGTCCTGTCCGGCGATGCCGGCGCGATGGTGCCGCCGCCGTACGGGCTCACCGACAACACCGAGACGTTGCTGGCCCACACCGACCTGGTGTTCATCGACCCGGTCTCCACCGGCTACTCACGGGCCGCCGCCGGTGAAAAGCCCGCTGACTATCACGGCTACCGGGCCGATCTGGAGTCCGTCGGCGAGATCGTGCGGCTGTGGACCTCGCGCAACGGCCGGTGGCTCTCGCCGAAGTTCCTGGCCGGCGAGTCATACGGGACGTTGCGTGCCGCCGGGCTGGCCGAGCACCTGTGGAGCCGCTACGGCATGGCGCTGAACGGGCTGATGCTGATCTCGTCCGTGCTCGACATGGGCACCATCCGCTTCTATGCGGGCAACGACCAGGCGTACCCGCTGTTCCTGCCGACCTACGCCGCCATCGCGCACCATCACGGCCACCACGGGGACCGCCCGCTGGCCGACGTCGTCCGCGAGGCCGAGGAGTTCGCCGAGCGCGACTACCCGTGGGCCCTGGCGCGGGGACACCGGCTCGGTGCGGAGGAGCGTGCGGCGATCGTGGCGCGGCTGGCGCGGTTGACCGGCCTGTCGGAGGACTACGTCGACCGGGTGAACCTGCGGATCGAGCACATCCGGTTCTTCACCGAGTTGCTGCGCGATCGCCGTGAGGTGGTTGGCCGGCTCGACGGCAGGTTCCGCGGGTGGGATCCGGACGCAGGCCGCGAACACTTCGCCGACGACCCGTCGTACCAGGCGATTCTCGGCCCGTACACGGCGGCGGTGAACCACTACGTCCGTGCCGAGCTCGGCTACCACAACGATCTGCCCTACGAGATCCTCACCAGCCGGGTGCGGCCGTGGTCGTACAAGGAGTTCGAGGGCGCACCGGTCAGCGTCGCGGACAACCTCGCCGCGGCGATGCGTGCCAACCCGCACCTGAAGGTACATGTGGCCTGCGGCTACCACGACGGCGCGACACCGTACTTCGCCGCCGAGCACGTCCTGGCCCATCTCGCGGTGCCGACGCACCTGCTGGACAACATCGAGACCGCCCACTACGAAGCCGGGCACATGATGTACGTGCATGAACCGAGCCGCCTGCGCCAGTCCGCCGACCTGGCCGCATTCGTGCGGTCGGCCGCCAACCGCCCGAACCCGGATTGAGCACCACCATGGCCGCCGACGTCCTGGTCGCCGTCGCGCACGGCACTCGTGCGCCCGAGGGCCCGGTCGTCCTCGATGAGCTGCTGGACGGCGTGCGCTCCCGGCTGCCGGGCGTGCCGGTGCACCTGGCCTACGTGGACGTCATCGAGCCGACGTTGGAGCAGGTTCTCGCCTCGGTGCACGGACGAGCCGTGGTGGTGCCCATGTTCCTCGCTTCCGGGTATCACGTGCGCGTCGACGTACCGAACGCCGTCGAGGCGACCGGGGGCTCAGCGTCGGTCACAGCGGCGCTGGGGCCGGACGACGCGCTCGTGGCCGTGGTGGCCGACCGGCTCCGGGCGGCCGGCGCCGTGCCGGACGCGGTCGTGCTGGCGGCGGCCGGATCCTCCGACGCCGGGGCGCTCGCCGAGGTCGAGAGCGTCGCTCGCCGCCTCGAGACGGTGCTCGATCGCGAGGTGGCCGTCGGTTACGTGACGACGGCGTCCCCGTCGGTCGGCGAGGCGGTCGAATCCCTGCGCGCGTCCGGCGCACGCACCGTCGGCATCGCGTCGTATCTGTTGGCGCCGGGGCTGTTCCAGCAGCGGCTGGCCGAGGCCGGCGCCGACGTGGTCGCCGCGCCCATCGGGGCGCACGAAGCCGTCATGGACCTGGTCGTGGAGCGTTTCCGCACCGCGGAGTGAGGTGTACGTTGGCCACATCACCTGTGGTCAGCCAGTTGATCGGCCCGGGTGACGATCCGGGGGAGCGCCGATGATGCCCGCCGACCCACTCGTACAGGCCCGCGACGCTGCCCGCCGTCGTGACTGGACCGGCGCATACGAGCACCTGAGCGCTGCGCATCGGCAGGGCAGGCTGCCCGCGGTGGATCTGGACCGGCTGGCGACGGCGGCCTACCTGACCGGACGCCTCGAGGAGGCGGTGCGCCACTGGGAACACGCGCATGACGCCTTCACGGCCGCAGGCGACCGCTCGGGCGCCGTCCGGTGCGGATTCTGGCTCGGATTGACCCTGCTGCTCGCCGGTCAGCAAGCGCGCGGCGGCAGTTGGCTGGCGCGCGCCCGGCGCACCCTGGAGGACATGCCGGCAGAGTGCGTCGAGGCTGGATACCTGAAGGTCCCGGCGGCGCTGCGAATCCTGCACGGTGGCGATCCGGCCGGCGCACTCACCGAGTTCGATGCCGTCGTGGACATCGCCGAGCGATTCGGTTCCCCTGACCTCGATGCACTCGGCCGGCTGGGCCGAGGCCAGGTACTGGTGGCGATGGGACGCGCCGCCGACGGCATCGCCGAACTCGACGACGCCATGCTCACCGTCACGACCACCGACGTGTCGCCGATCGTCGCCGGCATCGTGTACTGCGCGGTCATCATCGCCTGCCGCGACGTCTTCGACCTCAGCCGGGCCCAGGAGTGGACGGCCGCGTTGAGCAGTTGGTGTGCCGGCCAGCAGGGCCTGCAGCCCTACCAGGGTCAGTGCCTCGTTCATCGCTCGGAGATCATGCAGTTGCGTGGCGACTGGTCCGCGGCGATGGCCGAGGTGCGGCGGGCCTGGGAGCACATGGCAGCCCAGCCAGTCGACCCAGCCATGGGTTCGGCGATGTACCAGCACGCAGAGCTGCTCCGGCTGCGTGGCGAGTTCGACCAAGCGCAGACCGCGTACGGACAGGCGGCGCACTGGGGGCACGGCGTGCAGCCCGGTCTGGCGCTGCTCCGGTTGGCCCAAGGGCGCCACACCGACGCCGCGATGGCGGTTCGCCGAGTCGTGGCCGAGACCTCGAGCCCGGTGGAGCGCGCCCGGGTGTTGTCGGCGTATGCCGAAGTGATGCTCGCCATCGGGGAGATGGACGAAGCGCGCAGCGCGGCCGACGAGTTGATGCGTGCGGCTTCAGGGTTCGACTCGCCCTACCTTCGGGCCGTGGCCGGGTACGCCCACGGCACGGTCTTGCTGGCCGTGGGCGACATCGTTGCGGCCGGCGACGTCTTGCGCCGCACGTGGACGTCCTGGGGCGAACTCGAAGCCCCCTACGAGGCGGCCCGTACCCGCGTGATGATCGGCCTCGTGTACCGGCAGTCCGGGGACGACGACAGCGCCCAGGTGGAGTGGGACGGCGCGCGCCGGGTGTTCGAGCGACTCGCAGCCGCCCCGGACCTCGCGCGACTGGCCGAGCTGCGCCGCCCGGGTCCGCGCGCCGACGGACTGACCGACCGGGAACTCGATGTGCTCGCCCTGCTCGCGACCGGGATGACCAACAGCGCCATTGCCGCCCGCCTGGTCATCAGTGAGCACACGGTACGGCGGCACGTGCAGAACATCTTCGCCAAACTCGGCCTGGCTTCGCGCGCCGCTGCCACCGCGTACGCCTACGAGCATCACCTCGCGCGCCGCCCCTGATGGCTCGAACGTGCCATCCGTGCGGTTGCCGGATGGTCCGGTTGGTCGATGCGCGCCGCACGGGCCGGTGTCTAACGTCCGAGACGACGCTCAGCACAGAGGGAGCCACGGCCATGACCGCGCAGATGCCCAGTGGAGAACCGACCCCGGCCGCGTGGGATGCCGTAGCCGACGGGTTCGACGAATTCGTGACCCCGGTGAACAGCCGGCACGGGGCCGCGGCCCTCAGCCGGATCGACATCGGGCCGGGCACGCGCCTGCTCGACGTTGCCGCCGGTAGCGGCGCCCTGAGCATCCCCGCTGCTCGTCGCGGCGCGGACGTGACGGCGACCGACATCTCGCCGCGGATGATCGAGCGGCTACGTGCCCGGGCGAGCGCAGCCGGCGTGCCGAACCTCCAGGCGCGCGTCATGGACGGCATGCGGCTCGAGTATGACGACGACACGTTCGACGTGGCGGTCTCTCAGCACGGCGTGTCCACCTTCGTCGACCTGCGCGGCGGGCTGGCCGAGCTCGTACGGGTGACCAAGCCGGGCGGCCGGGTGCTGGTCAGTGCGTTCGGTGCGCTGAGCAGGGCGGAGTTCTTCGGGTTCCTGGTAGGTGCGGTGCGGGCGGCCATTCCCGGCTTCGTCCCGCCGCCGGCGGATCCGCCGCCCCTGCCGTTCCAGCTCGCCGACGTCGCCGTGTTCCGCGATCGGCTCGTCGAAGCAGGCCTGAGCGGCGTCACGATCGACACCACCGAGTGGGACACGCCCTACGAGTCCGCGACGCACTTCCTGGCGGCGGTGTCGTCCAGTCATCCGATCGCCGCGACGATGGTGACCCAGCTGGCGCCGTCGCAGCGTGCGCAGGTGACACAGGTGCTCGACGGCATGCTGCGGGAGCGTTCCGGAGGCGCGCCCGGGGCGGTGCTGCACGCCGAGGTGCACATCGGCGCCGGGACCGTGCCGGGCTGGAGATCATGAGGTGTGGGCGGCGTTGGCGCGCCGTGGGTGACTCATGATCGTTGGTGGTGGGGTGGGGTTGGGCTGTTGGTGGCTCATGATCGCGTGGGAGCGGTGATCATGGGTCGGTGGTGGCGTTGGTGGGGTGATCATGAGGTGTGGGTGGCGTTGGCGCGCCGTGGGTGACT
>JAJYTA010000272.1 GCA_021793295.1 Actinomycetes bacterium | reverse complement strand
CGGAATTCAGATTGCGAGTGTCACCGTGGGGACGTCGACGGCGTCGTCGGGTTCGATGCTGATCTTCACGATCCTGCCTGCGGCCTGGATGTCGTCGATGACCTGGTTGATCACGTCGACGTCAGCGGCGCGGCCGCGCACCTGAGCATGGTCGACCTCGGTACGCATCGACAGCTGTGCCTCGGATTTGGCCCGCCGCACCGAGCCGATCAGTTCCGAGGCCGTGCCGAAGGTGTCGGCGTCAGCCTCGGCTCCCACGACGTCGGTCAACTCCGCGGGCTCCGGCCAGCGTGCGCGATGCACCGACTGCCCTTCCTCGTGCCACCACGACCAGACCTCCTCGGTCGCGAACGGCAGGAACGGCGCGAACAGCCGCAGCAGGACCGACAACGCCAGGCGCAAGGCCACGCGGGCCGAGCGCGCGCCTTCAGCGTCGCCGCTCTCGCCGTAGGCCCGTGCCTTGACCAACTCGACGTAGTCGTCGCAGAAATCCCAGAAGAACCGCTCGACGGACTCGAGCGCACGGGTGTAGTCATAAGCGTCCAGCGCCTCGGTCGCCACGCCGACCGTACGGGCCAGGGCCGCGAGCATCGCCTGGTCGAGCGGGCGCGTCACGTCGCCTGCACCACCGGCCTCGGCCAGGCCGAGCACGAACTTGCTGACGTTGAGGATCTTCATCGCCAGCCGGCGGCCGACCTTCATCTGCCCGGTGTCGAACGCCGTGTCCGCGCCCGGACGGCCACCGGCCGCCCAGTACCGCACGCCGTCGGCGCCGTACTGCTGCAGCAGGTCCATCGGCGTGACGACGTTGCCTCTCGACTTTGACATCTTCTTGCGGTCCGGGTCGAGGATCCAACCCGAGATGGCCGCGTTGCGCCACGGCAGCACCCCGTGCTCGAGGTGAGCACGCACGACCGTCGAGAACAGCCAGGTACGGATGATCTCGTGCGCCTGCGGGCGCAGATCCATCGGAAACACCCGCGCGAACAGATCGTCGTCGTGCTCCCAGCCACCGGCGATCTGTGGGCTCAGCGACGACGTCGCCCAGGTGTCCATGACGTCGGGGTCGCCGACGAAGCCGCCGGGGCGTCCGCGCTGCTCCGGCGAATACCCGGGCGGGGTGTCGGAGCCGGGGTCGATCGGCAGCATGGCGTCGTCGGGGACGATCGGTTCGTCGTAACGCGGTTCGCCGTTGCCGTCGAGCGGGTACCACACCGGGACCGGCACACCGAAGTATCGCTGCCGGCTGATCAGCCAGTCGCCGTTGAGCCCGCCGACCCAGTTCTCGTACCTCACCCGCATGTGTGCGGGATACCAGTTCAGCTCACGTCCGCGCTCGATCAGCTGCGCGCGCAGCTCGGCGTCGCGGCCGCCGTTGCGCAGGTACCACTGCCGACTGGTGACGATCTCGAGCGGCTTGTCGCCCTTCTCGTAGAACTTGACCGGATGCGTGATCGCCCGAGGCTCGCCCTGCAGCGCGCCAGCCTCGCGCAGGAGCGAGACCATCCGCTCGCGGGCGGTGTGCATGGTCGCACCGGCCAGCTCAGCGCACGCGGCGCGCCCCTGCTCGGTCGGGATCCACGCCGGCGTCTCGCGTACGAACCGGCCGTCCCGGCCGACCACGGGCCTGGTCGGCAGCGACAGCTCGCGCCACCACGTGACGTCGGTGGTGTCGCCGAACGTGCAGATCATCGCAGCGCCGGTGCCCTTGTCCGGGTCGGCCAGGTGGTGAGCCACCACCGGCACCTCGACCCCGAACACCGGGGTGCGCACACTCGAGCCCACAACCGCGGCGTATCGCTCGTCGTCAGGGTGCACCACCAGGGCGACACAAGCGGCCAGCAGTTCCGGCCGAGTGGTGGAGATGACGATCGGATCGTCGGCGCCGGGCCGCTGGAAGGCGATGTCGTGATACGCGCCCGGGCGTTCCCGGTCTTCGAGCTCGGCCTGGGCCACCGCCGTGCCGAAGGTGACGTCCCACAACGTCGGCGCCTCAGCCAGATAGGCCTCGCCCCGAGCGAGATTGCGCAGGAACGCACGCTGCGACGTCCGGCGGGCACGGGCGTCGATGGTCTGGTACGTGTGCGACCAGTCCACCGACAGCCCTAGGCGCCGCCAGAGCTCCTCGAACGCCCGTTCGTCCTCGACGGTGAGCCGCTCGCACAACTCGATGAAGTTGCCCCGCGAGATCGGTACCTGGTTCTTGCCCGGCCGCTGCGGTGGCTGGAAGTTCTCGTCGTACGGCAGCGACGGATCGCAGCGCACGCCGAAGTAGTTCTGCACGCGCCGCTCGGTCGGCAGACCGTTGTCGTCCCAACCCATCGGGTAGAACACCGACTTGCCCCGCATGCGCTGGTAGCGCGCCACCACGTCGGTGTGGGTGTAGGAGAACACGTGCCCCACGTGAAGTGAGCCGCTGACGGTCGGCGGCGGCGTGTCGATGGAGTAGACCTCATCGCGCGGGCGGGTGCGGTCGAAGGAGTAGACCCCCGCCTCGTCCCACCGCTTGACCCATACGTCCTCGAGCCCGTCGACGGTCGGTTTCGCGGGGACGATGGGGGCCCGAGTAGGGGTTTCGCGTTCGGTCACCCGGCTGATTCTAGTCCGGCGCGGCGGGCGTCGTCGCGCCTTCCGCCCCGGCTCGCCACACACCGCGTCGTCATCATCGTGCCTGCTCACAGAAGTGGTCGTCGCATTCTGGGCGAGTCCTTTCGTATCCGGCGGTATCGCCGAGTGGGCCCCGTGTGCGGCGGACGCCGGGTAGCGTCCGCACCGATTCGACCGACCCCGGGAACGAAGCCAGGAAAAGGGAGATCACGTGAGGCACCACCCACGTACTGCCGGCCGGATGCTCGCCGTCGTGGTGGCGGTCGTGCTCGGCTGTGCCGGGCTGGCCGGCGCAGCCGAGCCCGCCACCGGTGAACCACGACCGACGACGACAGTCGAGCCGAGCATCATCGGCGGCGAGCCCGCCGACGAGGGACAGTTCCCGTTCGTGGCCTATCTCACCGTTGTCACGCCCGACGGCGCCCACTCCTGCGGGGGCTCGCTGTACGCACCTGACGTCGTTCTGACCGCGGCCCACTGTGTCCAGGGCACCGGGCCGACGACCAGCATCACGGCCTATTTCGGCTCTGCAGATCTCGAGGGCGACCTGGTCGGCTACGAGTCCGAGTACGCCTACTCCGGCAATTTCTCGGGCATCCCCACGGATTGGGCGCTGGTCGAACTGCAGGACGAGGTGGACGGAATCGACCCCCTGCCCATCGCCCCCACCCGCGACTACGACGACGGCGAGTTCACCATCGCCGGGTGGGGCGACACCGAGGAAGGCGCCGGCACGGGCAGTCCACTGCTGCAGAAGGCCGAGGTCCCGTTCGTCAGCGACACCGACTGCGCTGCGGCCTACGGCGATCAATTCGTCCCGGAGCAGGAAATATGCGCCGGGTTCCTCGACGAGGGCGGTGTGGACGCCTGCCAGGGTGACTCCGGCGGACCGATGTTCCGCCGGGACGAGGCCGGCGAATTCATCCAGGTCGGCATCGTCAGTCACGGGCTCGGCTGCGCACAACCCGGCTATCCCGGTGTCTACACCCAGGTCAGCGCGTTCGCCTCGGCCATTCACGCTGTGGCCGCCGGCGAGAACGCACCCGCCGAGGCTGCGGACGTCCGGGTCGAGACCACGCGCGCTACTCCGGTGCGGATCACGCCGAGTGCCGACGATCCGGACGGCGACGACCTCACCTTCGACGTCATGCCCGCCACCGTGGGTGAGGTGACCAGCGACGACGACACGCAGACCACGTTCACCTACACGCCGCCGCCCCGGTTCGAGGGCACCGCGACCATGCCGTACGTGGCCAACGACGGCCACACCGATTCGGCGCCGGCGACGGTCACCGTGACCGTTTCCGGGGCGCCCGAGAAGGCAGCGGCTGGATCTTCGTCCGGGCGGCGAGGAGCCCGAGGCATGTAGGGTCGAACCATATGTGCGGTCTTTCCGGCGAGTACACATT
>JAJYTA010000271.1 GCA_021793295.1 Actinomycetes bacterium | reverse complement strand
AGTTCCAGTTCGTCGCGCACGTCCAGTGTCTTGTCGCGCAACTGCACGATGTCCACGCCGCCGGCCAGCGCAGCGTGCAGGAAATCCTCCAGGTCGCCGGTGTCGCGCCGGGCATCGGTGCACAGATACAGGCGTGCTTGGTGTAGCCGGTGCCGGACGTCGAGTGCTGCTGTGGTCATGCCCGGCAGTCTGCCACCGGCTCACCATGGGCGACGCGCTACGGTAGTGGTGCACGGGAGCCCTGGTGACGGGGCTGAGAGGGCCGAGCAGGCCGACCGTCAGGAACCTGATCTGGGTGATGCCAGCGAAGGGAGCGCGGATGAAGCCGGCGTCGTCGGCGGACGTGGCCGTCATCGGCTGCGGCGTGATCGGCGCAGCCATCGCCTGGCGGCTGTCCCAGCTGGGGATGCACGTCGTCAGTATCGACCCGGCGCCGGGCGACGGCGCGACGCACGCAGCGGCTGGCATGCTCGCCGCCGTCAGCGAATCCGACTTCGGCGAGCACGACCTGACCCGGATGAACGTCGAAGCCGCGAAGGCGTGGCCCGCGTTCGCCGCTGAGCTGGAGGCGGAGTCCGGCCGGTCGACGGGTCTGCGCCGATGCGGCACGCTCACCGTCGCCTACGACTCCGGCGACCGCGCCCAACTGCGCCGCCTGCTCGACCTGCGCCGCCAGTGGGGCCTCGACGTCGAAGAGATCACCGTCGACACCGCTCGGCACACCACGCCGTTGCTGGGACCGCGGATCGCGGGCGCCATCTGGGCCGCGAACGACCACCAGGCCGATCCGCGGCAGGTGCACCGCGCGCTGCTGGCTGCGCTCGAGGTCCGGCGCGTCGAGATCGTCCGGCGGCGCGCCGTCGGGCTCTCGCGCGCACCGGACGGGCGGGTGACCGGGGTGGCGGACGACTCCGGCTCGCGGCATCCTGCGGGAACGGTCGTCCTGGCGGCCGGCTGGGCCAGTCGCGATCTCGTCCGCGATCTGCCGATGGCCGCGGTGCCGACCCGGCCGGTGAAGGGCCAAGTACTGCGGCTGGACTCCAGTGGCCATCCTGACTTCACGCTCGATCATGTCGTCCGCGGGTTCGTCCAGACCCGGTCGATCTATCTCGTCCCGCGGGCCGACGGCGAGATCGTCGTCGGGGCCACCAGCGAGGAGCAGCCCGACGACCGCATCGTCACGGCGGGCGCGGTGTTCGCGCTACTGCGCGATGCTCGGGCGATGATTCCCGGCCTCGACGAACTGCCGCTCATCGAGGCCACGGCGCGAGCCCGTCCCGGTTCGCCGGACAACCTCCCCCTGGTTGGGGCCTCGGCCGTCGACGGGCTGGTCGTCGCCACCGGCCACTATCGCAACGGGATCCTTCTGGCGCCGGCCACCGCCGCCGCCGTCACCGAGCTGATATCCGCGGGGAGCATCCCCACGTCCGCGGCCGACCCCCGCCGGTTCGGCCGCGATCCAACACCATCGACACCGTCCGGAGGGCGAATATGACCACCCACGTGATCATGAACGGTGACCCGGTCACCCTGCATGAGTCGGTGACCGTGCGCGACGCGGTCGCCCGGCTGCTGACCCGCTCTGACGGGACGTACTCCGATCGTGGCGTCGCGGTCGCGGTCAACCAGGCCGTCGTACCGCGCAGCGACTGGTCCTCCATCACTCTCGGCAGCGGCGACACCGTCGAGATCATCACCGCGGTCCAGGGCGGCTGACGTGACCACGATCCAGCCCGATACCGACGATCAGCTCGTCATCGCCGGGGTGCCGCTGAGCTCACGGCTGATCATGGGCACCGGCGGCGCGCGCAGCCTGACCGGCCTGGAGGCGGCACTGCGTGAGTCCGGAACGGAGCTCACCACGGTGGCACTCCGCCGCGTGCAGGCCGGCGGTGAGGGATCGATCTGGGAGTTGCTGCAGCGCAACGGGATCCGGGCGCTGCCCAACACCGCCGGATGCTTCTCGGCGGCCGAGGCCGTGCTGACCGCGAAGCTCGGGCGCGAAGCCTGCGAGACCGATTGGGTCAAGCTCGAGGTGATCGCCGACGACGTCTCGCTGCTGCCGGACCCGATCGAGCTGGTCTCGGCCGCGCGGACGCTGGTCGACGACGGTTTCGTCGTCCTGCCGTACACGAACGACGACCCGATCCTCGCGCGCAAGCTCGTCGATGTCGGCTGTGCGGCCGTGATGCCCCTGGGTGCGCCGATCGGGACCGGCCTGGGCATCCTCAACCCCCGCAACATCGCCGCGATCGTCGAGGACGCACCGGTTCCGGTGATCCTCGACGCCGGCATCGGCACGGCTTCCGACGCGGCCGAGGCGATGGAGCTGGGATGTGACGGCGTGCTGCTCGCCACGGCCGTCACGCGGGCTGCGGACCCGGTACGAATGGCGCGGGCTATGCGCCTGGCGGTGGCGGCAGGGCGGGAGGCCCGGCTGGCCGGGCGGATTCCGAAACGTGAGGAGGCGCTGGCGTCCTCGCCCGAGGACGGCCTGGCCAACCTCGACCTCGCGCTGTAGCCGTCGCCCGGCGGCCCTCGGCCGCGAATGATCTTACGGACCGACCGCGGGGTACCGGTCTGCGGACCGGACTGGGAGGATTCGTCCTCATGGGCCAGATCGACGTACTCCTGCTCGACCTCGACGGGGTGGTGCGCCGATATGACCCAGCCGTGGCGGCCGCCATCGAACAACGGTGTGGGCTGCCGACCGGCAAGCTGGAGGAAACCGCGTTTCATCCCCGTCTGCTCCAAGCACTGACCACCGGCACCATGACGCGGTCGGCGTGGGTGCGAAAGATCGCCGACGAGGTCGGCCAGGTCGCCGCGACCGCGTGGTCGTCTCAACGCCCGGTCGTCGACAAGGAGGTGCTGCGCACGGCGCGGGCCATCCGCCAAAGCGGCGTGCGGGTCTGTCTGCTGACCAACGGCTCGGACCAGTTGCCCACCGAACTGGCCGAGCTCGGCATCGCCAACGATTTCGACGCCGTGTTCAACAGTGCCGACATCGGCGTGGCCAAACCGGATCTGCGCATCTTCATGCACGTCCTCCGGCAGCTCGACGTGCCGAGGTCGTCGGTGCTCTACCTCGACGACTCCCCGGCCCACGTGCGCGCCGCCAAGGCGCTGGGCATCCCGTCGCGGGTGTTCCAGAGCGCGCGCGATCTGACCGAAGCGCGCGAGATGTACCGGATTCGCTGACCGCCGCCGGCCTACGACGCCAGCCGGGCGGCGAGCCACTCGCGGTTCGCCCGCTGGTCCTTCGCGATGCCGTCCCACGCCGACGCCGTCGCCGGGCCGCGGTCCTGCTCGATCACGATCCAACCGGCATAGTCCACCTGGGTGAGCGCGGCGACGAAGCCGTCCACGTCGACGTCGCCGCGCCCGAGCGGGACGCACAACGACTCCCACCAGGCCTCGAAGTCCTCATCCTGGCGCCGGCGGGCGTCGTCGAGGACCTGCTGGCGCACGTCCTTGAGGTGCACGTGGTTGATCCGGTGCGCCCAGCGCCGCAGCCACTCGATCGGGTCGGCGCCGCCGAGATGGAAATGCCCGGTGTCCAGGCACAGGTCGACCTGGGTCCGACGCAGCAGCTCCTCGATCTCCCAGGGCTTCTCGACGTAGGTCGCGAAGTGTGGGTGAAACGAGGTGCCGACGCCGAACGATCGCGCCAGTTCGACGGCCGCTTCGACTCGTTCGGCCGCCAGGTCCCACTGCTCAGGGCTCATGCCGCGGCTGCGGTCGTCTGCCGCCCGGAACGGGTGCCGGATCAGTTCGTCGTCGCCTTCGTCGGCGAGGATGGCCAACGCGTCGGCGTTCCCGCAGGCGGCCAGTTCGTCGAGCGTGCGGCGCATGGCTTCGAGGTCCGCGGCCAGCTGGTCGTCGGACGCGCTGAGGTGCAACGGCACGTACGCTCCGACGACGGTCATCCCCGCGGCGGCGAATGCGGCGGCCGTCTGCTCCGGGTCGCCGAAGAATCCGGGTGGACCCAGTTCACTGCCGGTGTAGCCTGCGGCCGCCA
>JAJYTA010000070.1 GCA_021793295.1 Actinomycetes bacterium | reverse complement strand
CAAGGCGACGAGGTACGGCACCAGGAAGGCGCCGCCGCCGTTCTGGTAGGCCACGTACGGGAACCGCCAGATGTTGCCCAGCCCGACGGCCGAGCCGATGGCGGCCAGGAGGAACCCGGCCCGGCTTCCCCACTGCTCCCGTTGGTTCTGTTCCTGCATCGATTTCCTCACGCCGCGACTCGAGGCGGTCCGGCGCCGCAGCGATCGGACCGTACCGTGCGTACCCGCCAGTCGGCCGGTGAAACCCGGCTCAGCGTCTGCGCAATTGGTGGGCGGCGTCGACGGCCCAGTACGTGAGCACGATGTCGGCGCCGGCCCGGCGGATGGAGGTGAGCGCCTCGATGACCGCTCGGTCGCGGTCGATCCAGCCCTGGGCCGCCGCGGCTTCGATCATCGAGTACTCACCGGAGACCTGATACGCCGCGACCGGCACGTCGACCAGGTCGCGGACCCGGGCCACCACGTCCAGGTAGGACATCGCGGGCTTGACCATGACCATGTCGGCGCCCTCGTCGACGTCCAACGCGGTCTCGCGCAACGCCTCCAGGGCATTGGCCGGGTCCTGCTGGTAGGTCAGCCGGTCGCCGCTCAGCGACGACTCGACCGCGTCGCGGAACGGCCCGTAGAATGCCGAGGCGTACTTCGTCGCGTACGCCAGGATCGCCACGTCGGTGTGCCCGGCGCCGTCGAGTGCGCGCCGCACGGCCCGAACCTGGCCGTCCATCATCCCGCTGGGGCCGACGACGTGCACGCCCGCCTCGGCCTGCGCCAGCGCCATCTGCGCGTACCGGTCCAGCGTCGCGTCGTTGTCGACGGTGCCGTCGGCGGCGAGGACGCCGCAGTGGCCGTGGTCGGTGAACTCGTCGAGACACAGGTCGGCCATGACCACCGTCGCGTCACCCACCTCAGCGACGACCTCACGGATGGCGGCGTTGAGCGGGCCGTCAGCGTCGGTCCCGCGCGAGCCGATGGCGTCCTTGTGCTCGGGGATCGCGAACAGCATCAACCCGCCGACCCCGGCTTCGACGGCTTCGACCACCGCTTTGCGCAGCGACTCCATGGTGTGCTGCACCACGCCGGGCATCGAGGGCACCGGGCGGGGTTCCTCCGCGCCTTCCCGGACGAACATCGGCAGCACCAGGTGCCGCGGCTCGAGCGTCGTCTGTGCGACGAGCCGACGCATCGCGTTGGTCGTGCGCAGGCGGCGGGGCCGGCTGTCCGGATACGCCATGACGACTTCCTTCCTGAACCGACGCGGGTGAGCACCACGAGGCGTTCGCCCGCATCACCATGCATGCAAGCCTGCTGGAGCAGGAGATTACCCAGTGAACATGATCATTTCGGCGGAAGCCGGTGAATGGTCACTCACTGGGCGCTCTTGCGGCGAGCGGTCGTGCGGCGGCGCTGCGACGGGCGTAGGACCGGCTCACCGGCTTCGATCATGGCCAGCCGCCGCGACGCACCGAACTGGGCCAGCGCGTCGGCGAGGGCTTCCACCGACGGCTCCGGCGCCAGGACGTCGACGCGCAGGCCGTGCTCCTCGGCCGTCTTCGCCGTGGCCGGGCCGATGCAGGCCACCACCGTGGTCGCGTGCGGCTTGCCGGCGATGCCGACCAGGTTGCGCACCGTGGACGACGACGTGAACGCGACGGCGTCGAACTTGCCGGTCTTGATCGCGTCCCGGGTCTCCGCCGGCGGCGGGGCGGCCCGGACCGTCCGGTACGCAGTGACGTCGTCGACCTCCCAGCCCATCTCGATCAAGCCGGCAGCCAGCGTCTCGGTCGCGATGTCGGCGCGCGGCAGGAACACCCGGTTGATCGGGTCGAGGACTTCGTCGTACGGCGGCCAGTCGGCCAGCAGGCCGACCGCGGACTGCTCACCCGAGGGCACCAGGTCCGGCTCGATCCCCCACGCCCGCAGCGCGTCGGCGGTCTTCTCACCCACCGCGGCCACCTTCAGGCCCGACAGCGCCCGAGCGTCGAGGCCGTAGGCCGTCAGCTTCTCCTTCACCGCCCGCAACGCGTTGACCGAGGTGAACGCGATCCACTCGTAGCGGCCCTCGACCATCCCGCGCACCGCCTTGTCGATCTGCTGCGGGTTGCGCGGCGGCTCGACGGAGATGGTCGGCACCTCCTCGGGCACCGCACCGGAGCGACGCAGCGACGCCGACAACGCGCCGGCCTGCTCCTTGGTCCGCGGCACCAGAACCCGCCAACCGAACAGCGGCTTCGTCTCGAACCACGACAGGGCGTCGCGATGCTCGACGGCATCGCCCACGATCACCACGTACGGCGGCTCGATCTTGGCGGTCCGGGTGTCCACGGCGACCTCGCCCAGGGTGGACACGACCGTCTGCTGCTCGACCGTGCTGCCCGAGGCGACCACGGCCACCGGCGTGGACGGTACCCGGCCGGCGTCGACGAGCGCCTCGGCCACGTGGGCGAGCTGCTCGGTGACCCCGGTGAGGACCAGCGTGTCGGCCGCGGCCGACCGCAGGTCGATCTTGCCGGCCACGTCCATCAGCTGAGCGCTGCGACGACGCCCGGCCACCAGCGGGATCCCTGCATGCGTGGCCACCGACGTCCCCGTCGGGACACCGGCGATGACTTCGAACGGCACCCCGGCCTTGGCGCAGGCCAGCGCCTCGTCCGCCCCGGTGGAGTGCGTGAACGGGTCGCCACCGAGCAGGCGCACGACGTGACGTCCGTCCTTGGCCGACTGCACGACGCGGCGCCCCCGCGCCGCGGCGGTGAGAGTCACGCCTTCGTCGTCGACACCGACCTCGATGACATCGACGGACTCCGGTGCATGCGCCAGGGCCGCACGGTGGGCGGTCTCGTCGATGACGACGACATCCGCGCGTTCGAGCGCCTCGACCGCCCGGACGGTGAGCAGCCCCGGGTCGCCGGGGCCGGCGCCGACAAACGCGACGCCACCTTCTTCGGTGCGCTCGTGCGCACGTCGCGAAGTGGTCACGGGACTATCTCCTCCTACGACGCCGGTTCGTTGGCATCGACCACTGCCCCGGCACCGTCGCCGAGCAGTTCCTGCGCGAGCTCGCGCCCGAGCTGCTCGGCCCTGTTCACCGGGCCGGTGGCTGACTTGCGGATACTCACAGCACCGTCGCGGGACGCCACGACGGCGCGGACATACAGCTCGAGGCCGTTTTCACCCTCGGCCGCCTCGGCGTACGCCCCCACCGGGGCGGTACAGCCTGCCTCGAGCGTGGCGAGGAGGGAACGTTCAGCGGTGACCGCCGCCCGGGTACCGAAGTCGTCGAGCGTGGCCAGGACGGCGGCCAGGTCGGCGTCGTCGGAGCGGCACTCGACGCCCAGAGCGCCTTGGCCGGGAGCGGGCAGGACCTGAAGCGGGTCGATCACCTCGGTGATGACGTCGAGTCGGCCCAGCCGCGCCAGGCCGGCGCGGGCCAGCACGACGCCGTCGAGTTCACCCTCGCTCACCTTCGCCAGCCGGGTCCCGACGTTGCCGCGGATGTCGACGATGTCGAGGTCGAGGCCGAGGGCGCGCAGTTGCGCCTCCCGGCGAGGAGAGCCGGTTCCCAGCCGAGACCCCGGCGGGAGGTCGGACAGTTTCAGCCCGTCGCGGGCGCACAGCGCATCGCGCGGGTCCTCCCGCAGCGGAATCCCCGCGACGACCAGGCCGTCGGCCGGAGCGGTGGGCAGGTCCTTCAACGAGTGCACGGCGAGGTCGACCCGCCCGTCGAGCACCGCTTCGCGCAACGCCGCGACGAACACGCCGGTGCCGCCGATGGACGACAGCGACGCTCGCGACACGTCGCCTCGCGTGGTGATCTCGACGAGCTCCACGTCGTGGCCTGCGGCCCGGAGCGCGTCGGCCACCGTGCCGGCCTGGGCGAGTGCAAGGGCACTGCCCCGAGTACCCAGTCGCAGCACGGCGGGCAGCTGACTCGACATCACGTGTCCAACTCCTCGATGGGCGAGCCCGACGTCGGGTCGGGCTTCGCCACGGCATCGACCGACCGGCGGTCGAGGGCGAACAGTTCCCGCAGCGCGGCCTCGTACGAAGCACCGTCGGGCAGCGCGGCGAGCTCCTTGACGCGCACCGTCGGCGCGTGCAACAGCTTGTCGACGACTCGGCGCACGGTCTTCGAAACCTCGGCACGCGTGCGTTCGTCGAGGTCAGGCAGGCGCCCGGTCATCCTGGCCAGCTCGGCCGCCACGACGTCGTCCGCCATGGACCGCAGCGCGACGACGGTGGGGGCGACCTCGGCCACCCGTCGGGCGGTGGTGTATCCGGCGACTTCCTCGGCCACGATCGCCTCGACCGCGGCGATGTCGTCGGCCAGGGACCGCACGTCGTCGACGTCGTCGGCGGCAGCGTCGCTCAACCGGGACAGATCGACCAGCTCGACACCCGGCAGCTCGGCTACCGCAGCGTCGACGTCGTGGGGCAGGGCGAGGTCGACGATGCCGAGCGGACGGCCCCGGCGGCGTGCGACCGCTGCCTCGATCACCTCGAACGGGAGAACGATCCCGGCAGCGCCGGTGCACGACATCACCAGGTCGACGTCGTCGAGGGCATCGTCGAGGCCGTTCATCGACGCGGTCCGCCCCGACACCGATGCGGCCAGGCGCTCGGCTCGTTCGGGGGTCCGGTTGGCGACGACGACGCCGGCTCCCTCGCGCGCGAGCGTGCTCGCGGCCAGCGCCGCCATCGAACCTGCGCCGATGACCAGCGCCCGGGTGTCACGGACCAGATCGCGCCACCGGGCTCCACCGGTCTGCGCGCCGGGCGAGCTCGGTCCGGTCAGCGTCGGCAACACCCGCGCCAGGCCGAGTGTCACCAGCGACCGGCCCGCGGCGTCGATGCCGGTCTCGGCGTGCGTGCGCTTGCCGACCCGCAGCGCGGTCTGGAACAGCTCGGTCAGTACCCGTCCCGCCGCGCCGGAGGTCTGCGCCAGCCGGAAGGCCTCGCGGACCTGGCCCAGGATCTGCGTCTCACCCACGACCATCGACTCCAGGCCGCTGACCATGCGGAACAGGTGCGACACCGCACGCTCGCCGTAATGCACGTAGAGGTACGGCGTGAGCGCGTCGAGAGCGACCCCGGTATGGGTGGCCAACAGGTTGCTGATCTCGTCGACGCCGCCGTGGAAGGTGGCGGTGTCGACGTAGAGCTCGAGGCGATTGCAGGTGCTCACCACGACCGCCTCGGACAGGTGCGCCGACGAGGGCAGCTCGTCGAGCATCTTCGTCACGCCGTCGCGCCCGATGGCGACGTTCTCGAGGACGTCGACCGGTGCACTGCGATGCGACAGACCAATGGCCAGGATGCTCATCCGTTCACCGCCTCGGCCAGCTCGGCGGCCTGCTCCGCGGTCAGCGCGAGCGCGGCGCCGTTCTTGCGCTGTTCGTGATACGCCAGGATCTGCAGCTCCGTGGACAGGTCCACCTTGCGCAGGTCGACACCCTCGGGCACCTGCACGATGGCCGGGGCGAAGTTCAGGATGCTGGTGACCCCGGCGGCGACGAGGCGGTCGCAGACCGGCTGGGCCGCTCTGGCCGGAGTCGCGACCACGCCGATGTGGATGTCGAGGTCGTTGATCAGCTGTTCGAGCTCGTCGGTGTGGCGCACCTCGAGGCCCGCGACCTTCTCGCCGGTGCGTTTCGGATCGGCATCGACCAACGCGGCGATCCGGAATCCGCGGGAGGCGAACCCGCCGTAGTTCGCCAAGGCGTGCCCGAGGTTGCCGATGCCGACGATGACCACGGCCCAGTCCTGGGTGAGACCGATCTCACGGGAAATCTGGTGCCGCAGGAAGTCCACTTCGTACCCGACGCCGCGGGTCCCGTAGGACCCCAGGTACGACAGATCTTTGCGGAGCTTCGCCGAGTTGACGCCGGCTGAGGTCGCCAGTTCCTCCGAGGACACGGTGGCTACGCCGCGCTCGACCAACGCGGTCAGGGCCCGCAAGTAGAGGGGCAGCCGCGCGACAGTGGCCTCCGGCACCCCTCGCGCGGGCGGCACACCCGGCGTCGGTGTCTCTGTCGAGCTGCTGGTTCGGGTCACGGCACTCCCCGGTTGGCCGGCCCGGACGGCACCGTCAGGGGGCGGTGTCAGCTCCGGAACCGGCAGAACGTACGATGCGCCCCACCCTAGGACACTTGTGAAGGCGTGCACAAAGTTGCGAACGGCGTCACGTTCTTGTAGGAGTGGGCCGGACGGTGCCCGTCAGCGTTCCCAGTCGACCTGCTCAGAGCGGTAGAAGGCGACCGACAGGGCCTGCCACAGCCGGACGTGACCGGCCAGCCGGGCCCGGAAGTGATCCCAGTCTCGTCGCGCTTGCGGCGTCCAGGCGACTTCGGCGACCGCGGGGAGCCGCGGGAACGTCATGACCTCGATGTCGGCCATCGTGGTGATCGTCTCGGTCCACAAGGCCGCCTCGACGCCGTCGACCACGGTGTCGTCCACGCCGTCGACGAGGGTTCCCGGATCCCACCCGTAGGCGTCGTGGACGTCGACGCAGCCGGCCCAGTCTTGCCCGAGGTGCCAGTCGTCGTGGTACTTCATGTCGAGGTAGACATGCGCGGCCGGTGACATGATCAGCCGGGCGCCGGCACGCGCCGCCTCAGCTGCCTGCTCCGGCTGCCGCGTGTTCCAGTACTGCACCAGCGCGTCAGGACCGAGTCCCGCGCGGACGATCTCCTGCCACCCCACGGCCTGCTTGCCGGAGCTCGCCACCACGGGCACGGTGTCGCGCATGAACCGGACGTAGTCGTCCGGTGGTGTGCTCAGCGCCTCGTCCCCGCCGATGTGCACGTACGGCCCAGGGGTGAGCTCGGCGACCTCGGTCAGCACAGCCCGCACGAACTTCGCGGTCTGCGGTGAGTCGACCCGCAGCGAGCTGAAGCCCACCCTGGTTCCGGTGTACGGCTCCGGTGGCTGCTCGGATGCCGAGAGCTCCGGGTAGGCCACGAGCGCGGCGTTGGTGTGCCCCGGCAGGTCGATCTCGGGGACGATCGTGACGTAGCGCTGCGCCGCGTAGGCCACGATCTCGCGATAGGCCGCCTTCGACAGGTAGCCGCCCGGTCCGCCGCCGACCTGGCCGCGCCCACCGACCCGGGCCAGCTCGGGCCAGCCGTCGATCTCCAGGCGCCAGCCCTGGTCGTCGCTGAGGTGCAGGTGCACGACATTGATCTTGTACAGCGCGACCAGATCGATGAACCGTTCGATGTCGGCCGTGCCGAAGAAGTGCCGGGCGATGTCCAGCATCATGCCGCGCCAGCCGAACCGCGGCACGTCCCGCACCCGCACGCCGGGGACGGCCCGATCGCCGGCGGGCACCAGCTGGCGTAGCGTCTGGGCGCCGTAGAACAGCCCGGCCGGCGCTGCTGCTCGGATGACCACCTCTTCGGCGGTCACCGTCAGCTCGTACCCCTCGCGGCCGAGGGACTCATCGGTGATCAGGGCGAGCCGGACCGCTGCATTCGCCTGAGGTGTCGCGCCCGGGGTCACCGGCAACGGCAGGCCCGTGGCGCTGCGTAGGTGTGCGGCGAGTTGCTCGGCGAGCCTGGTGGGTTCGGCGCCCGGGTCCGGGACCAGCACGGTGGAGTCGTCGAGGACGAAGGGCGTGCCGCCGGTTTCGAGCTCGGCCGGCCACGGCACGAGCGAGAGTTCGGTTGTCATGAGATCAACGCCCGGCGCAGTCGCTGCGCATCGACCCGCCAGAAGTCGTGCCGGGCGCCGTCGACGAACGTCACCGGGATCTGCTCGCCGTAGTCACGCTCGAGGTCGGCGTCGCCGGTGATGTCGCGTTCGGTCCAGGCGACGTCGAGTTCGGTGCAGACCTCGTGGATGACCGTGCGCGCTTCGTCACACAGGTGGCACCCGGGCCTGGTCAGCACCAGCACCCGCGCCGTGTCCGACATACCGCCTCCTCCTGGACCATTCCGGTCGCACATCCTACTCAGCCACCGTTTTGTAATCTGGGGCCCATGCGGCTGCGGCGACGATCCGCGGGCCTGGACCACACCTCCCGCGCCGGCGATGTCGCGGCCAGCACGGCCGAGGCGGTCGCCGGAATCGACAGTCACCCGGACTCCCGGGTGGCGGCGTTCTTCGACCTCGACAACACCGTGCTGCGTGGTGCGTCGCTGTTCTATCTCGCGCGCGGCATGTACGCCCGGGGGCTCCTGCGCACCGGCGACATCGCCCGGTTCGGCTACCGGCAGCTGCGCTTCGCTCTGGGTGCTGAAGACCACGAGCACATCGACCAAGCCCGCGCGGCGGCGCTGTCGTTGATCGCCGGGCGCTCGGTCGCCGAGTTGTTCGAAGTGGCCGAGGAGTCTTTCGACGAATGGATGGCGGACAAGATCTGGCCGGGCACCCAGGCCATCGCCCGGATGCACGTCGACCAGGGCCACCGCGTGTGGCTCGTGACCGCCGCGCCGGTCGAGGTCGCGGGGCTGATCGCCCAGCGGTTGGGCCTCACCGGGGCGCTGGGCACCGTGGCCGAGCATGTCGGCGGCTACTACACCGGCCGCCTCGTCGGCCACCTCCTGCACGGCGAAGCCAAGGCGTCGGCCGTGGCGTCGCTGGCCGTACGCGAAGACCTCGATCTGGCTCGCTGCTCGGCCTACAGCGACTCGGCCAACGACATCCCGATGCTGTCGCTCGTGGGCGCGCCGTGCGCGGTCAACCCGGACCGCAAGCTGCGCCGGCACGCGCGCCAGCGCGGCTGGCGCATCCGCGACTACCGGGGCCGGCGGCGCAACACGACCCTCGGCATCGCCGCCGGAGTCGGCGCCACCGCCGGTGGGGTCGTCGGGGTGACCGCCGCCCGGCGCCGTCGCTGACCGCAGCGAGCCAGCCCCGGCCGGAGGTTCAGCGCCAGGTCAGCCGAAGGCCGGCCCGCGCAGTTCCAACAGTTCGTGCAAGGTGCCCTGGATGGTGTCGCGCACCTGGTCGGTCAGCTCGAAGACGACCATGGGATCGTCGGCGGCTTCGGCGTCGTACTCGTCGGTGCGGATGGGCTCGCCGAACTCGATGACCCACTTGGACGGCAACGGGATCGCGCCCAGCGGACCGAGCCACGGGAAGGTCGGCGTGATCGGGACGTACGGCAGCCCGAGCACCCGCGCCAGGTAACCGGCATTGGCGATCATCGGGTAAATCTCCTCGGCCCCGACGATGGAGCACGGGATGATCGGCGCCCGGGCCCGCAGCGCCGCGGAGACGAAGCCGCCCCGGCCGAAGCGTTGCAGCTGGTAGCGCTGCGAGAACGGTTTGCCGATCCCTTTGAAACCCTCGGGCCACACCCCCACCACCTGGCCGTCGCCCAGCAACGCTTGGACGTCGTCGGCGCAGGCCAGCGTCGATCCGCCCTTGCGCGCCAGATCGGAGACCACCGGGAGCTGGAACACGAGTGTGGCGCCCAGCGTGCGCAGATGCCGCGACTCCGGATGCTCGTCGTGCACCGCCAACTGCGTCATCAACGAATCGAGCGGGATGGTGCCGGAGTGGTTGGCGACCACCAGTGCCGCGCCGGAGTCCGGGATGTTGCTCACCCCGCGCACGTCGACGCGGAACCAGTGTCGATACAGCGGGCGCAGCATGGGCATCAGCACGTTCTCGGTCAGCTCGGCGTCGAAGCCGAACGGGTCGACCTCGAAGTCGCCGGCCAGGCGACGTCCGGCGAAGGAGATCAAGCGGTCCAGTCGCTGTGCGTCGGCACCGAGACGGTCCCGGATCACCTGCCCGACGAACGCGGCGGCCTGCTCGATGGCGCCGGGCTTGGCCTCGTGGTCGTCACCGCTGTCCGGACCCGGTGTGGCTTCGTCCGCGGGCTCGCTCATGACACCGACTCCTCACGGCCCGCCGGCGCGCTCAAGAGATCGCGAAGCCCGCGTTCGGCAGACCTGATGCGCTCCGGGCCGAGCCAGCCGCAGCCCGCGCGCGCCTGGACGAAGTCGTCGAAGGCGGCCACGGTGCCGAAGGCGGGTTCGAACTGGAGCTGCTCACGCATCCGGGTGGTGTCCACGCCGCGACCGTAGGTCAGGAAGCGGACCTGCGCGGAGTCCATGTCGGCCAGGCCGGTACGCCGCATGAGCCCGCCGACCAGCGGTGTCCCGAGCGTCGGCAGGGGCAGCACCATCCGCCCCGCGCGGCGCAGCGCTTGACTGAGCACGAGGAAGTCGGGCCCGGCGACGTTGAAGATGCCCGGGTAGTCGCCGAGCGTCGCGTGGCGCAGCACGTCGAGGCAGTCCTGCTCGTGGACCAGCTGGAAGCGCGGGTCGCGCCCGAGCGCGATCGGCACGACCGGCAGCAGGAAGTACTCCGACAGCGCCGTGCGGATGGTGGGGCCGACGACGTTGGCCAGGCGCAGGATCGTCACGTCGATGTCAGGTCGGCGGCGAGAGAAACCGCGGACGTAGCCCTCGACCTCGCTCGCGTCCTTCTCGTATCCGCCGCGCGCCACCGTGCCCGGAACCATGTCTTCGGTGAACAGCGCGGGTGCGTTCGGCCCGGCACCGTAGACCGTCGTGGACGACTTCACCACGAGCTTGCACACGCTGTCCGAGCGTTGGCACGCCGCCAACAGCTGCATGGTGCCGATGACGTTGATCTCTTTCTGCGGCGAGCGCCCGCCGGCATCGGACCGCGTGGCCAAGATGTTCATGTGCACGACGGTGTCCGGTCGAGTGCGCTCGATGACCCGGCCGATGTCCGAGGTGCGGATGTCGGCCGAGGCGAACTCGGCCTCGCCGATGCCGTCGGCAGGCCGGACCATGTCGACCCCGATGACCCGGTCCACGGCGGCGTCAGTCGACAGCCGTTCGGCCAGGCGTGCTCCCAGGTGCCGGGCCACGCCGACCACCATGACTACTCTCGACACCGGGTCAGCCTTCCGTCGCGTTACGCCGATGCCAGCCTAACGCCGCACCACGAGGTACCCACGGTGGCCGGACCGGCTCGCGGGTACGGGGTGATGTGGGGCTCTACTTGCCCATGCGGCGCCGCTGAACGCGCGTCCTCCGCAGCAGTTTGCGGTGCTTCTTCTTCGCCATTCGCTTACGCCGCTTCTTGATCACAGAGCCCACAAGGCACCCTCACTCGGTTCGGTCGTTGTCCGCTCGGCTGGCCGGAGTCGGCCGCGGACGGTTGCCAAGGCGCGAGCGTGTGCGCGCGCCGGAGTAAGAGTACCTGCGCTCCCTGGTGCGTGATCCAATCGTTACGGCACGATCGGCGTCGTCAGCCGGCTTCCGCCCCGTGCACGTACGAGTCGCGCAGGTAGTCGTGCACCGCGTTCTCGGGGATGCGGAACGATCGCCCCACCTGAACCGCCGGCAAGGTGCCGGCGTGAACGAGGCGGTACACCGTCATCTTGGACACCCTCATCACGGTCGCCACCTCGGCGACGGTGAGAAAGCGCACCTCATCGAGCGGTGCTTGTGGTCCGTTCGTCGTCATCGCCCCTCCACGCCGTTGCCGGCGGCGCGCCTCCTCGTCGACACGCATCCTCGGCAACGTGTAGCTCGATAGTAGTGGCGGATGTGACGGATGGGAAAGGGGGATGGCCCAGTGATTGCGCGACGTAGGCGGTTGGTCACGCTCGCGGCCTTCGTCCGCTTCGCGCCCGCCGGCGCGCCGCATCAGTAGTGCGGCTCCATCCCGTGCAGCGGGAACACCGCCGTCCGGGTCGCGACCACGGCCTGGTCCAGTGCCGCCGCCGGGTCGTATCCCGCGGACCAGTCGGCGAAGTCAGCGTCCCCGCCGTCGGTCATCCGGATCGGCGCCACCCTGCCGTGCGCCGCGCGGACGTGATCACGCCACGCCGCCGGCACCGCCGTGCCGGGCGAGATGGGGCGCTCTGCCGCGATGGCCATCAAGTGCGACCACGCGCGCGGCACCACGTCGACCAAGGCGTAGCCGCCGCCCCCGGTCGCCAGCCAGCGGCCTTCGCACAGCTCGTGAGCCAGATCGTGCAGCGCCTCGTAGGAAGCGCGCTGCCCGTCCACAGTCAAGGCCAGGTGCGCCAGCGGGTCGTCGAGATGGGTGTCGCAGCCGTGCTGCGTCACCAGGATCTGCGGCTTCCAGGCGCGCAGCAACGGCGGGATGATCGCATGGAAGGCACGCAGCCAGCCGGCGTCGGTCGTCCCGGGCGGCAGAGCCACGTTGACCGCGGTGCCCTCGGCGTTCATGCCGCCGGTCTCGGTCGGGAAGCCGGTGCCGGGAAACAAGGTGGTCGGCGACTCGTGCACGCTGATGGTGAGAACGCGCGGGTCGTCGTAGAACGCCGCCTGCACGCCGTCGCCGTGGTGAACGTCGACGTCGACGTAGGCGACGCGCTCCGCGCCGGAGTCGAGCAGGTGCTGAATACCGACGGCGACGTCGTTGTAGATGCAAAACCCCGCCGCCCGGTCCGCCATGGCGTGGTGCAACCCGCCGGCGACGTTCACACCGTGCGTCGCGCGACCGTGCCAGATCGCGTCCGCCACGGCGACGGTCCCGCCCACGATGCCGGCGGCCAATTCATGCATGCCCTCGAAGCACGGGTTGTCCTCGGTACCCAGGCCGCGCTCCAGGTCGAACGTAGTGGGATCGGCACCGGCGCGCCGCACGGCGGCGACGTATTCCGGTGTGTGCACGGTCGTCAGCATCGCGTCGTCGGCCGTGGGCGGTGTCGTCAGATGGACACCGCGGTGATCGAAGACGCCCAACTCGCGCGCGAGCCGGATGGTCAGATCCAGCCGCAGGGGGTTCATCGGATGCCCGTGGCCGAAGTCGTAACCGGTCAGGGAGTCGTCCCAGGCGATGTGCACGGCTTGGCGCGGATCGTCCATACCCACCGACCCTAGATGAGCCCGACGCAGCCGGCGTCAGTGGACGGTGGCGCCGACGGGTGAGCGGCGGCGACGCGTCGTCGGCGTCAGACCGCCTCGCCGGACGACAGGGCCCGCGAACGGTCGCGCGCGGCCTGCATCGCCGCCAGGAAGTCCGCACGGACCTTGCCATCCTCCAGCAGGCGCAACGCCGCCGCGGTGGTGCCGCCGGGCGAGGTCACCCGCTCGCGCAACACCGTCGGATGCTCACCGGTCTCGCGCAGGAGCTTGGCCGAGCCGACCAGCGTCTGCACCACGAACTCGGTCGCCGTGGCCCGCGGCAGGCCCATGTGCACGCCCGCCTCGATCATCGCCTCGACGACGTAGAAGACGTAGGCGGGCCCGGAGCCGGAGATCGCGGTGACCGCGTCGAGTTGTTGCTCGGGCACACGCGCGACCCGGCCGGTGGAGCTGAGCAGTTCCTCGGCCTCGCGCAGGTGCACCTCGTCGCAGTGCGAGCCGGCCGAGATGGCGGCCATGCCTTCGTCGACCAGGGCCGGCGTGTTGGGCATGACGCGGACCACGGCCACGCCGGGCGGCAGCCGCGATTCCACGTAGGCGGTGGTGATGCCGGCGGCCAGCGAGACGATGAGCTGGCCCGGCCGCACCGACGGCCGGATCTCGTCCATCAGTGCGTTCATGTCCTGCGGCTTGACCACCACGAGGACAGTGTCGGCCCGCTTGACCGCGGTGGGGTTGTCGACCACCTCGACGCCGTAGCGTTCGGTGAGCTCGACGGCTCGCTCGGGGCGCCGATCGGTCACCAGGATCTCCGAGACCTGCCGTCCCGCGTGCACCAGGCCCGAGAGGATCGCTTCGCCCATCACCCCCGCGCCGAGAATCGCGACTGTCATTTCTTGCTCGCCACCGATCGTAGGAAGAGCATGAGATTGGCCGGGCGCTCGGCCAGCCTGCGGACCAGATAGCCGTACCAGTGCGCGCCGTAGGGCACGTAGACCCGGACCCGCTCACCGGCGCGGACCAGCCGGCGCTGCTCGCGAGGTCGCACGCCGTACAACATCTGGTATTCGTAACTGCCTTGCTCCCGGCGGTTGCGAGCCGCGAGCGAGCCGGCGATCTCCACCAGACGCGGATCGTGGGTGGCGATCATCGGGTAGCCCTCACCGCTGAACAGGATCTTCATACACCGGACATACGACCGGTCGACCTCGTCGCGGTCCTGGTAGGCCACGCTCGCCGGCTCGTCGTAGGCGCCCTTGCACAGCCGGACCCGTGACCCCGCCACCGCCAGCTCGCGGCAGTCACCCTCGGTGCGCTTGAGATAGGCCTGCAGCACCGCGCCGACGCTGGGGAAGTCCGCCCGCAGTTCGCGCACGGCGCTCAGGGTCGCATCGGTCGTGGTGTGGTCCTCCATGTCGAGCGTGACCGTGGTGCCGGCGTCCTCGGCGGCCTGGCAGATGCGACGGGCGTGGTCCACGGAGATGGCCTCGCCGTCACCGGGCAACGCCTGGCCGATGGCCGACAGCTTGACCGACACCTCGACGTCGGTGCCGAACTCCGCCTCGCGCAGGGCGCCCAGCAACGACACGTACGCCCGCGTCACCGCTTCGGCCTGGCCGCGGTCGAGGGTGTCCTCACCCAAGTGATCGATGGTGACGGTGAGCCCGTCGTCGACCAACTCGCCGGCGGCACGCACGACGTCGCTCTCTTCGGTGCCGGGGACGAACCGCGCGACCAGGTTGCGCGTGAGCGGCACGGCTTCGACGGTACGTTGCAACCGCACGCTTCGCGCCGCACCGAACAACACCGAGCGCATCATCGTTCCGGCCAACGTGGCGACCTCCGTTCCGGCAACACTGTTCCGTCAGAGTACGGCACTGCGCCGGGCAGATCGCGGCCAACCACGGCGTCCGCCCGGTGCCGCCGGCGGGCCGCACCCGAGCCGGTGTCAGGGGGTACGACGGCGCAGCGTGGCCGCCCCGAGGGCGAGCAGCGCGAGCGAAAACCCGACGACGACGGCGACGTCCCCGGTCACGCTCGGCTCGGCGACGGCCTGGACCTCCAGCATCGCGTCCACCGCGTAGGACAGCGGCAGCACGTCGGAGATCGGTTCCAGGATGCCGGGCAACTCCGCGCGCGGGACGAGCAGGCCGCACAGCAGGAACTGCGGCAGGATCAGGGCCGGCATGAACTGGACCACCTGGAACTCGGTGGCGGCGAACGCGCTGACGAACAGGCCGAGCGCCACGCCGAGCAACGCGTCGAACACCGCCACGGCCACGAGGATCCAGGTCGGGCCGGTCGCGCGCATGTCCAGGAGCCCGACCGCCACCGTCGCGGTGAGCGTGGCTTGAACCAGGGCGACCGCGCCGAAGGCGAGGGCATAGCCGAGCAGGAAGTCCAGCTTGCCGGTGGGCATCGCCAGCAGCCGCTCCAAGGTGCCGGTCGTGCGCTCGCGCAGGGTCGCGATCGACGTCACCAGGAACATGACGAGGAACGGGAAGATCGCGAGCAACGCCGGTCCGATCAGGTCGAACATCCGGCCGCCGTCGTAGATCCACCAGAGCAGCGACATCAGCAGGCTCGGTACGACGAGCAGCATCGCGATCGTGCGCGGATCGTGCCGGAGCTGCATCAGGACGCGAGCCGACGTGGCGATGGTGATCCGCGGGCTCATGACTCCTTCACCTCGCTGTCGGCTCGTTCGATGAGTTTGAGGAAGGCCTGCTCGGCATCGGCGGTACCGGTGCGCGCCAGCAGGTCCGGCAGGGTGTCGTCAGCCAGCACAGCGCCCTCGCGGAGCAGGACGAGCCGCTCGCAACGCTCGGCCTCGTCCATGACGTGACTGGACACCAGCAGCGTGACGCCGGACTCGGCAAGGCGATGGAACAACCCCCAGAGCTCGACGCGCAGGACGGGGTCGAGCCCGACCGTGGGCTCGTCGAGCACGAGAACCTCGGGTTCGCCCAGTAACGCGGTTGCCAGGGACACCCGGGAGTGTTGGCCGCCGGAGAGCCGGCCGACCAGTTGATGGGCATGAGAGGTGAGGTCGACCTGCTCGATGGCACGATCCACGTCGGTGCTCGGTGCACCGAGCACTTTCGCGAAATACCACAGGTTCTGCCGCACGGTCAGGTCGCCGTACACGCTCGGACTCTGCGTCACGTAGCCGACGCGGTGCCGCAACGGCTTCGACCCCGCCGGCTGACCGAGGACCTCGATCGTGCCGCCGGCCACCTTCTGCACGCCGACGATGGCACGCATCAGCGTCGACTTTCCCGAACCCGAGGGACCCAGCAGACCGGTGAGAGTGCCCTGGCGCACCTCGAGGTCGAAGTCGTCGAGAACGGTGCGCTCGCCGCGCACGACACGCAGGCCACGTGCGCGCACAGCGATGTCCGGGGCGGTGCCCACAGGCGGTCGTGCCCGCTGTCTCGCTAAATTCATCATGTGTTGAATATTGCTCGCGCAACACGACCCCGTCAACCGGGTATCGCCGGGAGATGCGTGGACCGGCGCCACGCCGGCCGGGCTCGTCAGTCCTCGGCGGCGAGCCCCTTGGTGGCGAGCGCCTTGTCCACGTAGGTCTGTAGGGCGGGGCCGATCAGCGCGACGATCTCGTCGTCACTGGCTGAGGCGATCGGCTCGAGCTGCACCACATAGCGCGCGATCGCCACCCCGATGAGGTGCGAGACCATCGCCTCGGCTCGAAGCGGCGCGTCCGGCACGCCTTCGAACGCCAGCAAGACGCGACTGAGTATGGAGCGGGTGACGAACTCGCGCAGCATCCTGGCGGCATCGGGATGCGACATGGCCGAGCGGAGCACCGCGAGCAGCGGCCCCTGCCGGTCTGGATCACCCCAGATCTCGAAGAACGTCCGAGCGGCCCGTTCACCCACGGTGGCCAGGGGGCCGCCCTCGACCCGCTCGGCGATGACTTCCGGATCGAACGGAATCTCCATCGCCGCCAGGAAGAGCTTCTCCTTGCCGCGGAAGTAGTGGTGAACCAACGAGGCGTCGACGCCGGCGCGGGCCGCGATGCCTCGCATCGAGGCGCCGTCGTACCCCTTGGCGGCGAACTCCGTTCGCGCCGCCGTCAGGATGTCGCCTTTGGTGTCAGGCGCACCTGGCCGGCGCCCAGGCCTCGCTCGGGTCATGCGAGCGCTCGGACACCGGCGCGACAGAAACTCAACACATGTTGAATCTGCCCACCGGCGCGCCTCCACGTCAAGGTGGCGGCCGTGGATGCGTCTCGAACAGACATCGACCTCGATGCACTCATGTCATCGCATTCTAGGCACTTCACTCCACGCTCACGCCAAAAGGGGCACACCGGCACGGGCCACCCAAGCGGGCGGGGCGATAAACAAATTCGACCGGCCACATGCGCCGGCGCTTTGTCACCCGAATTCGGTCACATCGGTCACCTGAGGAGGACCGGGTCATTCGCGGAGTGAAACCGGACAATGGCAGATCTGAGCCATTTGCACCCGCACGGACAACCAATGAGGTGACTCTTTGACAATGCGCTTGACATCGGGCATCGAGAAACGGAGGCTTCTGTCCCGATGCGCATCATCAGTACCACCCCCAATGCGAAACACGCATCACAACCAAGGAGTATTCTGGTGAAGAAGGTTCTGCGTGGCACTCTGGCCGCAGGTGTCGCTTTCGCGGCCTGCGTCGGCTTCGGCGCCACCGCGACGGCTGCCGAGTCCGACCGGGCGGAGGTGCCCGAGGTCGAGATCCCCCAGACCGACGGCCTGCCCGACATCAACATCCTGAACAACGCCTGCGTTCTGCCGTGGTTCTGGCAGGGCCCGTTCAACGTGCTGGTGGAGAACCAGGACGGCTCGTACTCCGCGTGCAACGGCATGGCCTCGGACGAGGACGCCGACGCCGTCAACCTCGGCGAGAACGCCTGCGTGCTGCCGTGGTTCTGGCAGGGCCCGTTCAACGTCTTCCTGGGCAACCAGGACGGCTCGTACTCGGCCTGCAACGGCTCGGAGGAGATCAGCGCGGAGGAGGCGGACCGCATTCTGGACGGCCTGCCCGTCATCCCGGAGATCCTTCCGCGCAACCTCTGATCACGTCTCCGGCCGGCCACGGCCGGTACGTCATCAGTTGGCGGCACGCGAGGGGTTGCTGCCCGTCTCGTACAGACGCCGGCAGCGACCCCGCGTGTCGTTACCACCCCGGCGTCGCGTCGGCGGTACCACCGTCGGCGCGACGTCGTGTTTGGTCAGGTGGTGGACGCATCCGCGTCGCGGGCGACCATCTCCGTCGTCCCATCCGACCCTACGGCGAAGGCGGACTCCACCGCGGCGGCGAAGTTGAGGCGGGTGAAGGCCAGCGCCTCGGCTAGGTCGGCCTCACGTTCGGCCGTGGTGCGCGCGCGCCGCGTGGTCACCTCGAGGATCACCGCTCCAGGCCAATCCGTCCGGGCGAGGCGCTCGAGCACCGCCGAGCACGGTTGCTTGCCCCGCCCTGGGATCAGATGCTCGTCGCGCGCCGACCCGGTGCCGTCGGTCATGTGCAGGTGAGTGAGCCGCTCGCCGAGATTCTCAGCCATCTCGAGACCGTCCATCCCGGCCACCGCGGCATGTGAGAGGTCCAGGGTGATGTTCCGGTACGCCTCGTCGGTCGGATCCCAGTCCGGCGCGTAGGCGGCGACTTCTCGCCCGGCCGCACGCCACGGGTACATGTTCTCCACCGCGATCGCCACGCCGGACTCGGCCTCCAGTTGAGCCACCAGCTCGACGAAGCCACGAGCGTACTCACGCTGCCACCGGAACGGCGGGTGCACGACGACCGTCGAGGCTCCGAGCCGGTTCGCTGCGTCGACCGACTTGCGTAGCCGGGTGGTCGGATCCGGCGACCACACCCGCTGGGTGATGAGCAGACATGGTGCGTGCACCGACAACACCGGCATGCCGTAACGCCGGGACAGGCTCTCCACCTCGTCGATGTTCTGGCTGACCGGATCGGTCCAGACCATGAGCTCGACGCCGTCGTAGCCCAGCGAGGCCGCCATCTCGAATGCGGTGGCCACGCCTTGGGGATACACCGAAGCTGTGGAGAGCCCCACCGGCGCCGAAGGCACCCTGACGACTCCTCTGGCGCTCTGCCGCAGTTCCGACACGGCACCAAGCCTAGGCGGCAGTACCCGCCCGCTGTCATTCGAACAGGCTTGGATCGTACTCCCAGTGCCACGGTTCGGGCCTCGAGCCATCGGAGCGCGCCCAGCCCGGATTGTGCCAACCGAAAGCCCGACCGTGGGCATCCAGCCAGCCGTGCAACGCGCCGTCGTACTGCTCAGCGCCGCATCCGACGTCGACGGCCAGCCCCCAGCCGTGGTTGCTGGTTCCGGGTTCGGCGGCCAGGCCGGGCTTGGTGATGCTGAGCTCGACCTGCTGATCGAAACTGCGATAGGAGTCGGTGACGCAGTCGATCAGCGTGCCGACCGCGACCCCGGCATCGGCGGCGTACGTCTCGTCCAGGGCGACGAACGCCGCGGCGGCGTCCGGGCGCAAGGCGTGGGCAGAGCCGATGTCGCACAGGTACTCGTCACCGAGGGTGCCGTTGTCAACGCCGGAACCGGGGACCGTCGCGTCGCAGCCGTCCACGGGCGCGAATCCAGTGCGCGTCGGGGTAGGCGTCCTCGACGGCGGAGGCGTGGTCGTCGGTGATGTCCGGGGCGAGTCCACCGAGCGGCCCGGTTCCTCGGCCGCTCGCGTGCGCAACGCTTCGACGTCGGCGCCCGGGGTCGACCAGATCGGGCCGACAGCGCCGATGTCCGGGTCGCGGTCCTGGGGCATCAACTGCACCGCCGTGGCTGCCACACCGATGGCGGCCAGCGGCGCGGCGAGCCGGAACCGCCCCCGGCTGGACCCGCGACGGCGGCGAGCGGACCTGGATGCGTGTCGACCTGCGGGCACGAGCGGGCGGCACCTCCGAACTGACAGCGCGTGGGCGATGGTCCAATCGCGGCCGCAACCGACCTTAACCTGTCAGGTGCCGGCGACGGTGTCCTGCCCATTGAGCCGGTCGAGCTGGCGGAGGATGACGCCCTCTCGCAGGGCCCACGGACAGATGTCGACGTCGTCGGCTTCGAACAGGTCCAACGCGGCGTCGGCGACCACCGCACCGGCCAGGAGCTGCTCGGCCCGGCCCACTGACACGCCTGGCAACTGCGCCCGCTCGTCGGCGGACATGGCGGTGAACTTCGTCACCAGCTCGTGCGCGTCGTGCCGGCTCAGCGTGCGGCGGACGTACGGCCCCAGGTTCGACGGAGCCGCCCCGGCGACCCGGGCCAGCGAACGGAACGTCTTGCTCGACGCGACGACCTGGTCGGGGCGACCGTGCCGGTGCACGTTGCCCACGATGGTGGCCACGTGGGCGCGTACGTGTCGGCGTAGCTCGCGGACCACGCTCTGCGCGGGCGGGTCGGCGTGAAACCACTCGCGAGTCAGTCGGGCCGCCCCGAGCGGCAACGAGACGGCGACGTCGGGATCCTCGTCCAGGCCCGCGGCCACCTCCAGCGAGCCGCCGCCGATGTCCAGGCACAACAGTCGGCCACTCGACCAGCCGTACCAACGGCGTGCCGCCAGGAACGTCAGCCGCGCCTCATCCTCACCACTGAGAACCTGCAGGTCCACGCCCGCTCGTCGGCGCACCTGGTCGAGCACGTCGGTTCCCCCGACGGCGTCCCGCAACGCCGAGGTGGCGAAGGCCAGCATCGACGTGGCGCCCTTGTCTTCAGCGGCTCGTACGGCGCTGCGGCAGCATTCGATCAGCTCGTCGACCGCGTGGTCGCGCACCGAACCACGCTCGTCGATCAACTCCACGAGGCGCAGGTCGGTCTTCTCCTGGTAGGCCGGCAGCGGCCGGGCACCGACATGGGCGTCGACCATCAACAGATGGACCGTGTTGGATCCGACGTCCAAGACACCCATACGCACGATGCTGACGATACCGACGCGAACACGCGTCGCGCGCTTGATCACTGCCGATTCGCTTCGCGGTATTCACCTGGGCACCGGCGAATTCTCGTAGGGTCGAAGGCATGGAGCTTCGCGCGCCGGCCGCCCGGGCCTGGGTCGAGTTCACCGACCCGGCCGACTCCGGCCAGGTCGTCCGGTGTGATTTGACCTGGTTGACGTCGCGCTGGACGTGCATCTTCGGCCAGGGATGCCCTGGCATCTACGCCGACCGTCCAGACGACGGCTGCTGCACCCACGGCGCGCACTTCTCCGACGCCGACGACGAGCGTCGCGTTCGGAAGTTCGCGGCCCGACTCGGCCCCGACGACTGGCAGTTGAGAGCCGAGGGACTGCGCGGCGGCGTCGTGGAAACCGACGAGGACGGCGAGCGCAAGACCCGGGTGGTCGACGGTGCATGCATCTTCCACAACCGCCCCGGCTTCGCCGGCGGGACCGGCTGCGCGCTGCACCGGTACGCGCTGGGCAACGGCATGCATCCGCTGGAGACCAAGCCCGACGTATGCTGGCAGCTGCCGCTGCGGCGGTCGTATCGCGAAGCCGAGCGCCCCGATGGCACGACGTACCTCGAGGTCACGATCGGCGAGTACGACCGCGCTGGCTGGGGCGCCGGCGGCCACGACATGGACTGGTACTGCACCACCACCAGCGAGGCCCACGTCGGTCGCGAGCCGGTCTACCGGTCGAACGAGCCGGAGTTGCGGGCTCTGATCGGTGACGCCGCCTACGACGAACTGGCCCGCCACTGCGACGCGTTCGTCGCGGCTCAACTGCCTCTCGTGACACACCCGGCCACAGCGACCGCCGATTAGTGCGCCGGTTCGGCGTTCGGGGGGTCGGGGGTCGCGAGGGTCGGGGGTCGTGGGGTCGTGGGGTCGTGGGGTCGTGGGGTCGCGAGGTTCTCGCGTGGGTCGGGGTCGCGAGGGTCGGGGGTCGCGGAGGTCAGGGGTCGTGGGGTCGCGTGGCAGGGTGCACAGAGGTGGCGTTGCGCCGGGTCCTGAGCGGGTGCTGCGCGCCGGAGTGCCGTTCTGCGCGGTCGCGAAGATCGTCGTGCGCCGGAATGCCGGTCCCGCCCAGTCGTGAAGATCGTCGTGCGCAGGAACGCGCGATATAGCGGCATTTTCAACCACGACAATCTTCACGATTGCCACCCGCGGCCCGATTTCACACGACTCGCGCCAAAGCGCCAGCCCGCCCAGGTCGTGAAGATCGTCGTGCACCGGAATGCCGGTCCCGCCCAGGTCGTGAAGATCGTCGTGCGCCGGAATGCCGGTCCCGCCCAGGTCTGAAG
>JAJYTA010000069.1 GCA_021793295.1 Actinomycetes bacterium | reverse complement strand
AGCCCGGAAGACTCCGTGACGGCCGGACTCAACGGCTACGCCCAGGCCCCGGTCGTGGAAACCGACGCCAGCGGCTGGCTGTACACCTGGTCCCTGGGCATCCCTTCCTCCACCGAGCACCCCGACGAGGCGTGGGAGTTCGTCGCCTGGATGACCGACAAGCAGTACGCGCACACCGTCGCCGAGGCGTACGGCTGGGAGCGCGTCCCGCCCGGCAGCCGCACGTCGACGTACGAGATCCCGGAGTACGCCGAAGTCGCCGAGGCCTACTCGGAGCCGACGCTGCAGGCCATCGAGAACGCCAACCAGGAAACGACGATGGCCGATCCGGTTCCGTACGAGGGCATCCAGTTCCTGGCCATCCCGGAGTTCCAGGATCTCGGCACCCGGGTGGGGCAACAGATCTCCGCCGCGATCGCCGGGCAGATCAGCGTGGACGAGGCGCTCGACCAGGCCCAGAGCTACGCGGAGACCGTGGGCGGGTCCTACCAGGAGGTGGGCGAATGAGCACGGACACCGTCACGCCGGGAGCCGCCGCGCCTGTCCGGGCGACCCCCGCGACCTCGAAGGCAGTCGCGCGGCGCGAAGGCTGGCGCCGGCGAGCCCCACTGCTGCCCGCGCTGATCTTCGCGATCATCGCGACTCAGATCCCGTTCCTCGTCACCGTCTGGTACTCGCTGAACTCCTGGAACCTGGTGAATCCCGGTTCCGAGCGATTCGTCGGGCTGTCCAACTACGCCGACGTCTTCACCGACCGGGTGTTCCGTCAGGCCGCCGTGAACACCGTCCTGATCACCGGCGGATGCGTGCTGATCGCGATGCTCCTCGGGATCGGCGTGGCGCTCCTGCTGGACCGGCGCTTCCTCGGCCGTTCGGTGGTCCGGACGCTGATGATCACGCCGTTCCTGGTCATGCCCGTGGCCAGCGCGTTGATCTGGCAGACCTCGATGCTCGACCCGGTCTTCGGCATCGTCAACTTCGTCATCGGCACGGTCGGCTTCGAGCCGGTCGACTGGGCCAGCTCGTACCCACTGGTGGCCGTCATCGGGGCGCTGGTCTGGCAGTGGACGCCGTTCATGACCCTGCTGGTCCTCGCCGGCCTGCAAAGCCAGGGGCGCGACGTGCTGGAGGCCGCGCAGGTCGACGGCGCCGGGGCGCTGCGGACGTTCCGCTCGATCACCCTGCCGCACCTGCGCCGTTACATCGAGCTCGGGGTGCTGCTCGGCGCCATCTACGTGGTCAACACGTTCGACCAGATCTACATCCTCACACAGGGCGGACCGGGCACGGCCAGTACGAACCTGCCCTTCTACATCTACCAGCGAGCTTTCCTCGGCTTCGACATCGGCCAAGCCGCCGCCATGGGCGTCGTCGTGGTCATCGGCACGATCGTCGTCGCCACGCTCGCGCTCCGGTTGCTGTTCCGCACGTTCTCCGAGGAGCGATGATGGCTGCACTCGACACCGCAGTACACACGCGGCAGCGCGGCGCCGGGGCACTCACCGTCCTGACGTGGTTCGTCGGGCTGCTGTTCTTCTTCCCGGTGTTCTGGATGGTCCTCACCGCGTTCAAGCACGAGGCCGACGCGACCACCGACCCGCCGAAGCTGTTCTTCACCCCGACGCTGGAGCAGTTCGGCAACCTCTTCGACGCCGGCGCCGGGCCGTACTTCCTGAACTCGCTGTTCGCGACGACCGTGTCGACGCTGCTGGTGATCGCGCTGGCGGTGCCCGCGGCGTACGCACTGGCGATCCGGCCGGTCAAGCGGACCCAGGACGTGCTGTTCTTCTTCATCTCCACCAAGATGCTGCCCGTCGTCGCGGTGATCGTGCCGATCTACGTCATCGCCGGGCGGATCGGTGCGCTGGACAACGTCTGGATGCTCGTCGTGCTGTACACCGCGATGAACCTGCCGATCGCGGTGTGGATGATGCGTTCGTTCCTGCAGGAGATCCCGGCCGAGGTGCTGGAGGCCGCGCAGATGGACGGCGCGACACTGCGCCAGACGATCGTGCAGGTGATGCTGCCCATGGTGGCCCCCGGGTTGGCCGCTACCGCACTGATCTGCGTCATCTTCGCCTGGAACGAGTTCTTCTTCGCCGTCAACATGACCGCATCGCAGGCCGCGACCGTGCCCTTGTTCCTCGTCGGCTTCATGACCAGCGAAGGGCTGTACTGGGCCCAACTGTCAGCGGCGGCGACACTCGCCTCGCTGCCGGTCGTGCTGGCCGGCTGGGTGGCGCAGAAGCAGCTCGTCCGGGGCCTTTCGATGGGCGCCATCAAGTAACGTCGGGGGCATGAGCCGCGTGCTGCGCCCGGGCGCCTATCTGGCGTTGCTCCTGCCGACTGCCGTAGCCGCCGTGGTCACGTCGCTTTTCGCACCAGATCAAACGTACCGGCGGTGGATGCGCTTGATCGCCGTCAAGCAGGGCGCTGCTCGGCGGGGACCACGCGTGGGTACGCGGGGAAGGCTGCTGGGACACGCCGTCGCCAGCGTGTTCGTCGGTCTGGTGGGCTGGGTCCTGCTGGCCATGATCGGGTTGATGATCGCTCGTGGAGCTCTCTACGGCGTGGTTGATCGAGGACCGTACGACAATGCCTGGGGTGGGCCGTCACGGGCCGGCGCCTGGCTGACACATTTCGCCATCTCCGTGCCCATCGCGGCGGTAGCGGTCGTGCTCGTCGTCGGGGTCGCGAACCTGCATCTACGGATGACGCGACCCCTGCACGGCGAGGCGATGCCACGGTGGACCGTGCCGGTGGTCCTGGTGATGTGCGGTGCGGCCAGCTTGTTCTTGGTCGGTTGGGTCCAGCAGATCTGAAGGTGTGATGAGCAACATGCCGGAGTCGCCAGCCCTCGAACCGGAACGCGGCGTCTACGCCAACCGCACACTCAATCTGCGCTCGGTCCGAGCCATCGGCTACGACATGGACTACACGCTCATCCACTACCGCAGCGACGAGTGGGAACACGCCGCGTTCCGGCATGCCTGCCGGGTTCTCGACGCCGGCGGATACCCGGTCCACGACGTCACGTTCGACCCCGACTACCTGCAGGGTCTGGTCATCGACCTCGACCGGGGCAATCTGATCAAGGCGACCAGGTTCGGCTACGTCATCCAGGCGCAGCACGGCACCCGCCAGCTCTCGTTCGACGAGCTGCGTTCCACCTACGCCGGCGTGGCGGTCGATCTCGCCGATCCGCGGTATCGATTCATGAACACGATGTTCACGATCTCCGAAGCCGCTCTCTACGCCCAGCTGGTCGACCGGCTGGACGCCGGAATCATCCCAGGCCCGCTCGGTTACGACGAGCTCTACCGCGTCGTGTCGGCGGCCCTGGACGAGTCACACACCACGGGTGCGTTGAAGGCGGAGATCGTCGCCGACCCCGACCGATTCTGCGACCTCGACCCCGACACCGCGCAGACGCTCATCGATCAACGCCTGGCCGGCAAACGACTACTGCTGATCACCAACAGCGACTGGACCTACACCCGGGCGATGATGAGTTACGCCTTCGACCGTTACGTACCGTCGGGGTCGTGGCGCGACTTGTTCGACATCGTCGTCGTCGCCGCGGCCAAACCGCGCTTCTTCTCCCAGAACGAGCCCGCCTTCCGCGTCGTCGACCCGGAACGCGCCTTGCTTCAACCGCACCACGGCCCGTTCGAAACCGGCGAGGTGTACCACGGCGGCTGCGCCCAGCACGTCGAGCAGAGCATGCAGCTCACCGGCGACGAGATCCTCTACGTCGGCGACCACCTGTTCGGCGACGTCCACGTCACCAAGTCGGCTCTACGGTGGCGCACGGCACTCATCATGCGCGAACTCGAAGCCGAAATCGCTGATGCCGCCAAGTTCGCCCCACAGGAGAGCCAATTGCGACGGCTCATGGCGGACAAGGTCGAGCTGGAGGACCGCCTGGCCTACGCCCGACTCGCCCGGTTACGGCGAATCGAAGGCGACGACACCGGACCCACCAGCGTCGAGTCGTTGGAGTCGTTGCGCGAGGCGCTGCGCGCTCTGGACGAGCGGATCGCTCCCCTGGCCCGAGCGGCCGGGGAACTCGGCAGCGCTACCTGGGGACCACTGATGCGCGCCGGCAACGACAAGAGTCTGTTCGCGCGGCAGGTGGAGAAGTACGCCGACGTGTACACCTCGCGGGTGTCCAATCTGGGCCGCAGGACGCCGTTCGCGTTCCTGCGTGCTGCACGGACCAGCCTCCCCCACGACATCGTGCCGATCGAACGAGCACCGGAGCACGCGCCTGAACAGCTGGAACCGGATCAGTGACGGCGCCCTGAACGACGACAACCGGCCGTGCGTACCGGGCAGAATGCCACGGCACACACGGCCGGTGCGGTGGGGAGCCGCCGAGCGCCCACCTAGTGAGAGAAGTGTTGGAGGTCTAAGGCGTCAGCCCAACAATCCCTTCAATACGCCGTCGAGAAGGGCGAGCAACGAGTCCAGCACACTGAGGTGTTCCATGTCCGCGTCTCCTTCACAGGGGATGTTCGACTTTCTAGACCCACCCGATCCATGCTGTGGCCCGGACGACCCAGCAGGTCATGACGTTGAGTCTAGCAATTCGTGAATGCGCGCAAGCGAAAAACAAGAATTGCTCGGCGCATTTCTCTATTCAACCGAGATTGCACGATCACAAGGCGGGTCAAGTAGGTCCTAACCGGACATCACTACCTACTACTTCTCTTGTCATATCGCAGCTCGGAGGTTGGCCCGGGCTTGCGTTAGGATGAAGTCATGCACAACCGCGCCGCCCGAATGATGCGCCCCTGCAAGGGGCTCACCGGCGTGCGCTGACCATCACCAGACTCTCTCAGCCGAGCCCCTGCCGTGCAGGGGCTCGAGTCGTCATGTACTCGTCCCCAGCCCGCGCAGGGCGAAAGGATGATCATGACGAACGGCCGCTTCTATGTCACGACCGCGATTCCGTACGTGAACGGAGCGCCGCATCTGGGCCACGCGCTCGAACTCGTCCAAGCCGACGTGCTCGCCCGGCACCATCGCCGGCGCGGACGCCCGGTGCGCTCGCTCACCGGCACCGACGACAACGCCCTCAAGAACGTCGCCGCCGCTCACTCGGCGGGCGTGCCGGTCCATGAGTTCGTCGCCGCCAACGCGTCTCGCTTCGCCGCCCTGCGTGATCAGCTGGCGTTGTCGCTCGACGACTTCATCAGCACCAGCCGCGACCCACGCCATCGCCCGGGCGTGGAAGAGCTGTGGCGGCGCATCGCCGCGCGAGGCGACTTCTACCGCCGCCGTTACGACGGCCTCTACTGCATCGGCTGCGAGCAGTTCTACACCGCCGCCGAACTGGACGACGACGGCCGCTGCGCCGAGCACGACCGCCCGGCTGAACACGTCAGCGAACAGAATTGGTTTTTCCGGTTGTCCCGCTATGCCGCACCACTGCTGGCTGCGATCGAGTCGGGGAAGCTGAGAATCGAGCCGGCGACCAAACGCAACGAGGTCCTCGCGTTCATCCGGGCCGGCCTCGACGACATCAGCGTCTCACGGCTTGCAGCGCGTGCCGACGGATGGGGCATCCCGGTTCCCGACGATCCGGAGCAGGTCATCTACGTCTGGTGGGACGCGCTCGCGAACTACGTCACCGCCTTGGACTTCGGTACCGACGCGGCAGCCTATGACACCTGGTGGGCTGGATCAGCTGAGCGCGTCCACATCATCGGCAAGGGCATCGTGCGCTTCCACGCCGTCCACTGGCCGGCGCTCCTCTTGGCCGCCGGGCAGCCGCTGCCGACCACCATCGTCGTCCACGACTACGTCAGCGTGGCCGGCGCCAAGATCTCGAAGAGCAGCGGCACCGACGCCGACCCGGCCGAGCTGTCCCAGCGGTACGGGATCGACGCGCTGCGGTGGTGGCTGGTCCGCGAGGTGCCGCGCGTCGGCGATGTCGACTTCACCGTGGAGCGCCTCGTCGAGCGCCACGACCGGGAACTCGCCAACGCCGTGGGCAACCTCGCCAACCGGACCGTGACCCTGGTGCACAAGTTCCGTGACGGCGTCGTCGATCTCGACGCCGAACTCCCGGACCGCCCCGAGGTACTCGCGAGAGCGCAGCAGCTGCCCTCCACCGTCGACCGACATCTGGCAGCCTTCGACTTCCGGGCGGCGACGGAGGCGATCCGGGTCGTGGCCGAGGCAGGTAACCGGCTGGTCGATGCCGAGCGCCCCTGGGAACTGGCCCGCGCGGAGCGCGCCGGTGACGCCGCGGCGGGCCCACGCCTCGACGCGGTACTCAGCACGTTGATTCGCGCGGGCCGGATCATCGCTGCCGAACTCGCACCATTCGTCCCCGATGGCGCCGCACGCCTGGCCGCGCAACTCGGCGCCGATAAAAGCGTCGGCGAGCCTGGGCCGGTGTTCTCCCGTTCGACTACTGTGGCCTGATCCGCGCTGTTGCCGGGAGGACGCCATGGGCCAGGGTGTGCACGTTCAAGAGTTGCCGGGCATCGGCAAGCGATTCGACATCGATCTCGGCCGGGCAGAGCAGCGCATCTCGGTCGTCGTGCGTAAGAACGGATCACGCGACCTCTACGCCTTCACCACGACGTCCGACGAACCGAGCGCCGTCATCGAGCTGAACAGCGACCAGGCGCGCAAGGTGGCAGCCGTACTGACCGGTACGTTCTTCGAGGCCTGAGGGTTCCAGCGCACCACCATGCATGCTGAGTTGATCGGTCTCGGCGCGGTCGTCCTGGTCGCGGGACTGCTCGCCCGCGCCGGGCGCCGCGCCGGGTTGCCCACCATCCCGTTCTACATGCTCGCCGGGATCCTGCTTGGCCCCAGCACACCCGGCCCGGTCCTGATCGAGCACCCGGACGACATCAGCGTGCTCGCTGCGCTCGGCCTGGTGCTCCTGCTGTTCCACCTCGGGGTCGAGTTCCCGGCCGAGCAGGTCTTCGGCGGCGGCGGGCGGCTGTTCGCCGCGGCGGGGTTCTACATCGCCCTCAACGTCACCTCGGGGCTGATCCTGGGGTTCACGCTCGGCTGGGGAACGCGCGAGGCGTTCGTCGTCGCTGGGGCGGTCGGCATCTCGTCGTCGGCCATCGCGACGAAGATGCTCATCGAGCTGCATCGCCTCACCAACGCCGAAACACCGGTCATCCTGGGCATCATCGTCCTCGAGGATCTCTTCCTCGCGCTGTACCTCGCCTTGCTCTCTCCGGTCCTGGCCGGCTCGGAATCCACTGGCGAGTTCGTCGTCGACCTGCTGGTCAGCTTCGGGTTTCTCGCCGTGCTGTTCGTCGTGGCGCGCTACGGCGCCGCCGCGATCGGCGCGTTGATCGGCAGCCGCGAGAACGAGCTGCTGGCCATTCTGATGGTCGGACTCGTCGTGCTGGTCGCCGGCGCCTCCGAGGAGTTCGGCGTATCCGACGCCATCGGCGCACTCATGATCGGCTTGGTGATCTCGCGCACCGCGGTCAAGGAACGGGCGGAGTCCGTGGTACTCCCCCTCCGTGACGTCTTCGCGGCGGTGTTCTTCATCGCCTTCGGACTCAGCATCGACGTCGCCGGTCTCGGCGCGGTCGCGGGAGCCGTGGCCGTCGCCATCGCGATCACGTTCGTGGCCAACGTGGCCGCCGGGATGGTGACGGCGCGGCTGTTCGGGTTCAACCAGCGCGCCGCGGTCAACATCGGGCTCACGGTTCTGGGCCGAGGCGAGTTCTCGTTGATCCTGGCCACCCTGGCCGTCACAGCGGGGTTGGACGAACGTATCGGACCGTTCGTCGCCCTGTACGTCCTCGTCCTCGCCGTGCTCGCCCCGATCCTGGCCGCCAACTCCGGATACCTCGCCAGGCTCGTCCCGGGCCGCCTACTGCGCTCGCGCTATCGCTACGTGCGTGCCGAGACGATGAGCACCGCCTGCACGCACCTCGACCAGATCAAGGTGACCACGACCGACGTGGACGTGTGCGCGCTATGCGCCGAGACCGGTGACGACTGGGTGCAGCTACGGCTCTGCCTGGCCTGCGGGTACGTCGGGTGCTGTGACGACTCGCCGAACAAGCACACCTCGGCACACCACCGCGCGACCCGCCATGCCATCGTCGAATCCCTCGAGCCCGGCGAGGGGTGGCGGTACTGCTACGTCGACGAGATTCTCGTCCGCGAGCCGATGGGCAGCTCGGACTCTTCGGCCGGCTAGCGAGACCGGTCGGCATGGCGGCCTCGCCACACCGGCTCCGGCTCGGGCACCGCGGCGTCGTCCCACACCGGCGTGCGAGCCGCTGTGCGCTGCCGGGGAGCCAGCCCCCGTTCAGCGGCCACGCCGAACGCGTCGCCGCCCTTCTTCCGCCGATCATCGGTGCCCCACTCCCGCGTCCGCGGGACCGGAACCATACGGGGCACGTGCTTGGAACAGTGGATGTAGGCCTCGTGCACGTCGACCACGATCCAGCGTTCCGGGCGGCGACCGGGGACGTCGACGTCGACCTGCTCGTCCGGATACCGATCCTGGAACTCGCTCGCCGACAACAACGAGGCCGCCCCGTTGACGTGCAACCCGACGAGGTCACGGACGAAATCCATGAACAACAGTCCGACGTGCGGGTTCTCGGTGATGTTCCCGGCGCTGGCCATGACGCCGTTGCCCCGGTACTCCGGCCAGGCCACCGTCGTCGGGCTGAGCACACGTACGAATCCGGCCGGTCCGGCGCGGAAGGTCGCATCGCACTCACCGCGCGAATCCGACGTCGAGACGAAGACCATCTCCATCCGGCCGACGAACTCGCGCATCGCTGCGTTCAAGTGGTCGGACATCTGCTCGCGATAGAAACGGTCGGCACGTTCACCGGTGCCGCAGGCTTCTTGAAGAGAATGCTCCCCGGCCGAGCCGGGACGTGCGTCGTCGAATCCGTGGAACGGATTTGTCATGCGGTGAAACCTCCTGGGGCCAGCCCGCCCAGGCTGCCCGGTCGCCATCGTGCACATGATCACCTATTGCGCATCAGAGTGAAAGGACAGACTCACCTCTCTCGGAGCAAATTTCATTATCCGGACACGTGGACCGTGTGCCTCAGCGGGCTGCGCTGCCGATCAGGTCACGGATGACGCCCGCGTCGGGTCGGCCGATCGATTCGCCGATGGCCAGCGCTTCTTGCCAGCTCCGATGAGCTCGCGCGTCGTCGTCAGCAGCGGCGTGCGCCTCGCCGAGATACCTCAGCACATCCACTTCCAGATAGCGATCACCCAGGTCTCTGGCCATCGTCAGCGCCCGCTCGAAGCAGTCGGCTGCTCCCGAACAGTCGCCGACGCGGCACAGCGAGCGGCCGAGGCCGACCAGGGTCATGGCTTGCCCGACCCGGTCGCCGAGCTGTTGTTGCAGGATCAGCGCCTGCTCACCATGATCGAGCGCGACCTCGTGGTTGCCGGCTCGGGCATGGACCCGGCCCATGACGGCCAGCGCCAAGCCCTGCCCGCGTGGGTCGTCTTCGGCCACACACAAGCCATAAGCGTGCTGGAGCCAGCGAAGCGCATCGTCTTGTTGCCGCAGACGCAGCAACACGACGCCGGCCATGATCTGCGTCCGGGCACACCAGACTCGGTGCCCCAGGTGGTCGAACAACGCCAGGGCGAGGCGAAGCTGCTGGCGAGCTACGCCGAACGCGCCGGCGGTGAACAGTGCCCGGGCCATCCCGATCCGGATGTGCGCCTGCCCGAGGGCGTCGTCTGCGTCCTGGACGGGCGGCAACGTCAGCTCCAGCGCCCGCTGCCAGCGCGGAATGAGGCCGCGGCGTTGCGCGAAATCGGACAGCGCCCAGCACAGCTGCCATGCGTGTGTGCCGAACCCGGCATGGATCGCCTTCTCGACGGCGGCGAACAGCGCTGCGTGCTCACGCATGAACCATGCCATCCCGCCGGACACCGACGGATCCTCGGGCAGCACGCCGGGCTCCGGATCGGGCACGTCGATGGGCAACCGGAGCGGGTCGACCAGCAACGCCGCGGCGCGGGCGGAATGGACGTAATGGTCCAGCAGGCGCCGAAGCGCGGCACGCCGGGCCGAGGCGCCGTCGAACTCATGTGACAGTTCGGTGGAGTACGCCGTGAGCAGGCGATGGGTGGTGATGCGACACGGTGTCTCTTCGACGACGAGGTTCGACCGGACGAGCTCGGCCATGGAGCGGCGGACCTCCGATACGGACTCACCGACCAGACTGGCCGCGGCCCGCACGAAGATGTCCGGCCCGACACGCAGACTGAGCATGCGGAACAAGGTCGCCGCGTTGCTGCTGAGCGTCCGGTATGAGTGCGCGAACACCTTCCGGATGTCGGCCGCCGTGCCGGGGTCGCTGCACGCGTCGAGAAGCCGATCCGGATCGCGTAGCTCCTCGGCGAGCGCACGGAGCGGATAGTGCGGCCGCGCAGCAGCACGAGCAGCCATGATGCTCAGCGCCAGGGGCAGCCGGGCGCACCGGGTGATGATCTCTTCGGCCGCGGCCGGCTCCGCGGCCACCCGCTCGTCACCCAGACGGCGGCACAGCAGCTCCCGCGCATCACCGGGATCGAGTGGGTCGAGGGTCAAGGTGCGCGCGCCCTCGACCGCGACCAAGCCGCACAGCTGATAGCGGCTGGTCACGACGACCACGCAGCCGGACGAACCCGGCAGCAGCGCTCGGACCTGTTCCGCGTCGTTCACATCGTCGAGCAGGATCAGCATCCGCCGCCCCGCGGTCAGGCTGCGATAAAGCCCCACCCGGGCGTTCAAGCTGTCGGGGATCCGCGCGGCCGGCACTTCGAGAGCTTCGAGCATCCCGGTGACGGCAGCGGCCGGCGTGGCCGGCGGCCCGCTCGGGTCGAATCCACGCAGATTCACATACAGCTGCCCGTCGGGAAACCGGTGAGCCACGCGTTGGGCCCAGTGCATGGCCAGTGCCGATTTGCCGACCCCCGCGGTGCCGGTGATGACGGCCAGCACCGTCGACGATCTCGCGCTGCCGTCACCGGGCACCATGGCATCGAGCTTGCTCAGCTGCTGGGCTCGGCCGGTGAAACTCACGATGCCCGTCGGCAGCTGACGCGGCACCGGCGCAGCGGGCACCACTCGCGCCACGGTTTCGGCCACGGACTCGTCCCGCAAGATCGCATGATGCAGACGGCGCAGCTCAGGGCCCGGATCGAGCCCCAGCTCGTCGGCGAGGTAGCAGCGTGTTCGGTCATAGACGTTCAGCGCTTCAGCTTTTCGCCCGGCCTGATGCAGACTCCGCATCAACAGCCCGGCCAGCCGCTCGCGTCCCGGATGGTGGCTGACCGTTTGCGAGAGCTCCGGCAGGATCGTCGCGCCACTGACCGACAGGCCCGCCGAGGCCAGATGCTCTATGGCCGTCAGGCGCTCCTCCTCCAGGTCGGCGCAGATCCGACTGCGCAACCACTCGCTCGCGGCGTTGTCGATCGCGGGCCCGCGCCACAGCGCGAGCGCGGCCTGCAGCGCGTCGACCCGGTCCTGCAGGTCGGTGAGCGTCATGGCGTGGCCCACCATCGACCGGAACCGGTGCGCGTCGACGAGGTTCGGGTCGGCCGAGAGCCGGTAACCGCCGGCGGTCGAGGCCAGCTCGACACTGTCGTCAGCCGAACTCAGCAACGTGCGCACCCGCGACACGTGGCTGCGCAAGGTGTGCCGGGCGCGGTCGGAAGGCTCGCCATCCCACAGCAAGTCAGCCAGCCGGCCGGCCGGTACCACGCGGTTGAGCTCCAGCAACAGCACAGCGAGCAGACAGCGCTCCCGACGGCGCGGCATCGCCAGCGTCGTACCCGTCGAGACCACTTCGACGGGTCCGAGAATGCGGAACTGCACCGTCATCGGAGGTCTCCTTCGCGCTCGTACTGCGCTCTCGACATGTGGTAGCTGATCACAAACAGCTCCAATCGACAACATAACCGGCAACTCGGACGACTGACTTGTCTTGTCAGATCTCGACAAGCCATTCGGCGACGGGCAGCACTAGGGTGCCGGGCGCTGCCTGCCCAACCGTGCTCGCCGGCCAGCGGTGCGGTTCGACGCTGACCGCATGCGGCCAGGAAATCAACTGTCAATGTTGTGTCAACGGTTGCGCAACGCCACCCGTGTAGCGTCTGGCAATAGCTCGAATGTTGCAATACCGAGCACCGACCGAATAGCACGACGGAAGGATGACGCTCCCGAACCGAATGCGGCCGAATTTAGCTTGGAGGGCACATCAATGCAATGTGAGTCAGCGGCCTGTGGCACCGGCGAATCGTGTTTGTGCTCGTCGTGTTTCAACCAGGTGTCGCACGAACTCCAACTCTTGCCCGCACTCTACAGCTATTGTGAAGCCGTGTTGGCGCCCTCGCAGCGTACCGGGCGTGAGCGGGTTCGTGGCGGCAGGCCGGACTCGACCAAGCTGAACCACGCCGCCCTCACCGCGCGCGAAGACATCATGTCGATTCTTGCGTCATGGTCCAGTCTCGTCGTCGACGAACGCCGCGTCGCAACCATTCCGGAACGGAATGTCAAAGACCTGTCGGCTTTCTTGATCGCGAACCTGGAATGGCTCGCCCAGCATCCTGCGGCGAATGACTTGGTGACAGAAATTCATCATGTGGCCGAAGCAGCCAAGGTCGCCGTCGATCCCGACTCGGCCGTCCGGCTGCGATTGGGCTCATGCGCGCAACGCCGGTGCAATGGGACGGCCTACGTCACTGCCCAGTCCAGTGCGACCCTGAGTTATCAGCTGCGGTGCACGTTCAGCCGTGAACGACTGCCGTTGTCCATCACCGACAACACACCCCCGGCGCAGGCCCGCCCACGATGCCCGGTGATCCAGGCCCGGATCATCGAGACCGCGAGCACGCAGGCCACCGGCCCGCTCCTGCCCACCGATCTGGCCGCCACCGTGGCCGGCGTTCCGCACGCGACGATCCGCAAGTGGGCCAGCCGCGGCAAGCTGACCCGCTACGGGCAACCGACCCGGGCGCGCTACGACCTGCACGAGATCATCGCACTGATGAACAACAAGGACGCGTCGTGACCGTTGCGGCCAGCGAGGTGTCGTGCTCGGCGCGCACGAAGCGGGGGTCGTCGATGACATCGGCCAGGAACGTCTGCGTCGTACTCAGGCCCGCGCCCTGAAGGTGGAACTCGCCGAGCGCCCGGCGCATCCGGGCGATGGCCCCCTCTCGATCCGGTGCCCACACGCAGAGCTTGGCCAGCAGGGAGTCGTACTCGGCCGGCACGGCATGGCCAGGACGCACGTGCGTGTCCACACGGACGAACGGCCCACCTGCGGGGATGAACTCCGCCACGACGCCCGGTGCCGGCGCGAACTCGCGGCACGGGTCCTCGGCGTTGATCCGGCACTCGATCGCCGCACCGCGGGTGACCACGTCGGACTGTCTGATGCGCAACGGTTCGCCAGCGGCGATGCGCAGTTGCTCCTGCACGATGTCCAGACCGGTGACCATCTCAGTGATCGGATGTTCCACCTGGACACGGCAGTTCACTTCCAAGAAGTAGAACCGGCCGTCGGTGTCGACGAGGAACTCGAACGTCCCCGCGCCGACGTAGCCGGCCAGGAGGGCGCCCCGGCAGGCCGCGGCGCCCATCTCGTCGAGCAGAGCCTGGTCCAGCCCCGGCGCGGGTGACTCCTCGATCAGCTTCTGGTAACGACGCTGCACGCTGCAATCGCGCGTGCCGAGATGGACCGCGTTGCCATGTGCGTCACACAGCACCTGGACCTCGACGTGACGGGCCCGCGCGAGGTACTTCTCCACATAGACCTGACAGTCGCCGAACAGCATCCCCGCAGTGGCCGCCGTCGTGCGGTACGTGCGCCCGAAGTCGTCCGGGCCGTCGACCACCTGCATACCGAGGCCACCGCCGCCGGCCGAGGCCTTCACGATGACCGGGAATCCGATGTCCGAGGCCAGGTCGAAGGCGGCCGCGGGCTCCAGCGGTTCCATGCTGCCGGGCAGCTGCGGAATGTCCGCCCGCGCCACCAGGGAGCGGGCGGACACTTTGCTGCCGAGCAGGTCCATCGTCGCAGCCGGCGGCCCGATGAACGTGATGCCCGCGGCCGCGCAGGCCGCGGCGAAGTCGGCGTTCTCGGACAAGAAGCCGTAGCCGGGGTGGATCGCATCGGCGTCGGTCTGCGCCGCGGCCTCGATGATCGCCGCGGCATTGAGGTAGCTCTTCGTCGACTGCGGCGGGCCGATCTGCACCGACGCGTCGCTGAGCCGGACTGCCTCGGAATCGCGGTCGCGACTGGAATGCGCCACGACGGCCTCCACTCCGGCGTCGTGACACGCACGCACGATGCGCACCGCGATCTCACCCCGGTTGGCGACCAGAACTCGTTTGAACATCGCGACCGTCCTCACTGAGGTCATGAAGTCTGGGATGGAGCCAGCGCCAGCAGCGGCTGGCCGTGTTCGACCGAAACGCAGTCGTCGATCAGCACCTCCACGACCGTGCCGGCCACGTCCGCCTCGACCGGAATCATGAGCTTCATCACCTCGACGATGCCGACCTGCTGGCCGGCGGTGACGGTGGACCCGACGGTGACGAACGGCGGTGCGCCGGGTTCGTGCGCCTGGTAGAACGTCCCGACACTGGGCGCACAGACGTAGCGCATCCCCGGATCGGCGTCCGGAGCCTGCTCGGGTTCCGTACTCGCCGGTGGTGCAGCCGGTGGTGCGCCCGGTGGTGCAGGCGACGGTGCTGGCGACGGTGCCCGCCAGTCCAGTTCGATCGTCACGTCGTCGGTGCGCACACAGACCCGGTCGGGTCGATCACTCAGCGCCTCGAGCAGTTCGAGCATGGCGTGATACACCGGTGTGGCCGACCGGCCCCGGTCACCCCGCCATCTCATCGTGCACCCCCCAGCGGCTGGTGATGCCGGCCATGTCGGCCGTGTCGAAGGAGCCGAACGCGCTGAACCTACGCATGCGATCACCTTTCAGTTGGTCAGCGTCGAGCCGGCCCAGATCGTCCAGACTTGCCGTGATCGCGCTGCGCAAACGTTCAGCGGCCAGCATCGGGTCGGCTCCGACACCACCGTCCGGCTCGGTCAACACGCCGTCGACCACACCCAGGCGCAGCAACTCACGTGCGCTGAGACCCAGCGCCGCCGCAGCGGCCGGGCCCTGCGCGGAGTCCTTCCACAAGATCGAGGCGCAGCCCTCGGGACTGATCACCGAGTAGGTGGCGTGCTGCCAGATCAGAACGCGGTTGGCCACCGCGATGCCGAGCGCACCACCGCTGCCGCCTTCGCCGGTCACCACAGTGACGATCGGGACCGGCAACGACATCATCAAGCGCAGGTTCTCCGCGATGGCGCCGGCCTGTCCTTGTTCCTCCGCATGCTCGCCGGGGTACGCACCGGGCGTGTCGACCAGCGTGACCACCGGCACGGACAGCTTGGCCGCCAGCCGCATCACACGCGCGGCCTTGCGGTAGCCCGCGGGGTAGGCCATGCCGAAGTTCCGCTTGGACAACTCCTCGAGGGTGTGTCCCTTCTGCTGCCCGATGACGACGACGCGGCGACCGGCCAGTCGAGCCAGGCCGGTGACCATGGCCGGGCACTCGCCGGACACCCGGTCACCGCTCAGTTCGCGGAAATCGTCGAAGACGAGATTGACGTAGTCGAGCATGGTGGGCCGAGTCAGGTCACGCGACAACCGCACCTGGTCCCAGGGCTGGTCGGCGGGCAACTGGGCCGAGTCTCGCACCACCGAGTCTCCAGCACCGGCCGCCACCTCGGCGTGCTCGCCGCTCGTGTCCGGCGGCGAGGCGGCACGTAGGAGCTTGGCCAGTTCGGCCCGCAGCGATTGCCGGTGCAGCACCATGTCGACGAAGCCTCGCTCGAGCAGGAACTCCACGGTCTGAAAGTCGTCGGGCAGCTCCTTGCCGATGGTCTGTTCGATCACCCGCCGACCGGCGAAGCCCAGCCGTGCCCCCATCTCCCCGACGATGACGTCGGACAAGGTCGCGAACGACGCGGCCACGCCTCCGAACGTCGGGTCGGTGACGACCGAGATCGTCAGCAGGCCGGCGGAGTCGAGACGCTCCCACGCGGCGCTGGTCCTGGCCATCTGCATGAGTGCGATGGCGCCTTCCTGCATCCTCGCTCCGCCCGACGCGGTCACGACGATCAGCGGCAACCGGCGCTCCAGAGCCGCATCGGCGGCTTCGATCAACGCCGAGCCGGCATGTACGCCGAGGCTGCCACCCAAGAAACGGAAGTCCATCACCGCGACCACGGCCGGGCTGCCTTCGATGCACAGTTGGGCGCTCGTCACCGCTCCCTCCAGGCCCGTCTTCGCGCGCGCTTCGGCCAGCCTGCGGGGGTACGGCATGGTGTCCACGAACCCCAGGACGTCGGGGCTGTCGCGCTGCGGACGGTCGAGCTGCTTCAAGCTCCCGGGGTCGGCCAGCTGTTCCAGCCGCGTCTCGCCGTCGACCATGGTGTGGTGCCCGCATTCCGGGCAGACGAGCTTGGACCTGATCCATCGCTTTCGGTACACGATCGCGCGGCATGTGTCACACAGCACCCACTCGGGGCACGTCGCCACCTTGTCACTCATCGATGACAGCCCTCCAGATCGCCACTCACGTGTCCTGCGGACGCACCTGCAGCGTCCGCAGGACACGCCGGACCTACGCCGTGCAGATCCCCTGGACCCCGACCCGCTCGAAGATGTGCGGATAGATGACGGTGCCGTCGGGCCAGCCGTCGTGCTTGGCCTGAAACTCCGGGTCCGAGAAAGCCGTGGCCAGAGCCTCGCTGGACTCCCACGTCGCGATGTTCACCATCAGCCTGCTGTCGCCGGTGCCTTGGTGCAGCTGCGCGGAGATGTAGCCCGGTTGGGCCTTCATCCACTCCGCGTCCTCTTTCCACTTGGTCATCGCCTGCTCCTCCGCCCCTTCGGGCACCAGGAACATGTTGACCAGGACGACCGTCCCGGTTTCTTCCTTCAGTTGGGACTCGAACGATGTCGACGGGTCCAACCCCTTGAGCTCGATCACGTGACTCACCTTCTCCGAATCGTCGATCCGTCGGTCGTGCGAAGTAGCGGAACGACCTCCTCTCTGACGTAGGTCTGTGGCCCGCCATGGCGCGGTTCCGCCTCGATGACGCGCACGTCGTGTTCAGCACACGCTGAGCGCAGGGCCCGCCGTGACCGCCGGTCGACACCCGCACCGATGATCAGCGCGTCGACCGCGCCGGAGCGGACGCCGGTGACGGCTTCGGCGGTGGTCCGCACGCCGGACGCGGTGAACCCGGCCTCCTGGAGCACCGGGATCACGGCGTCAAGAATTCTCTGCAGCCGCCCGATCACCAGAACTTTCATGGCCCGCCAACCTTTCTCGCAGGAATTGCACGACCCGCGCCCGGGCCGCGAACGCGGAGTTCTCCGCGCGCTCGCGAACTTCGGCTGTCAACACCGAGTGCGCGTTCTTACTGAAGCCGTCGGGGTTACCAGGCCCGGAGTTCAGCTCGATGACCTCGAAGCCGTCGCCCAGGCGCGCCCGCAGTGCGGCGAAGCGATCACCTGGACAGCCGCGGTCATGGCTGAACCGCAGACCGAGCACACACAACCCCGACCCGGCAACCCGGTCGGCCACCGCGGCGAGCTCGCCCGCAGAAACCCCGGCGTCGCGGCGGCGGGCCCGGCTGGTCGGGAACGGTAGCGCCGGCTGGCTCAGAACAGGTGCGATCACCGACTCGTCGGCGGCGGCAGCCAGGGCGAAGCCGCCGGTGAAGCACATGCCGATGACGCCCACCCCGCTACCGGGGGTACGCGCGTTCAGGTCCCGAGCCAGCGCGCGTACGTAGTCGGCGATGGGCCTCCGCGCCTTCGTGGCGAAGGCGCGGAACTCCGCCGAGATACACAGCCTGGCCACGGTGCCGATGGCGTAGCCGGGTGACGCCGAGCGGCCCGGTGTGCCGAACAGCGACGGTATGGCCACGGTGAAGCCCTGCTCGACCAGGTGATCGCCCAGCGCCAGGACCTGCGGCGTGATGCCCGGAATCTCCGAGAGCAGCACCACCCCGGGTCCGTGGCCCTTCTCGTAGACGTCGTGGGTGACCTCCGCATCGGTGAAGGCGGCGCGGCGCCACCCGGTGAGGTCGGCTCGGGGTGCTGACTCGGACATGTCTCTCCCTGCGGCGAGTCGTGGGTCAAGGCGAGGAAGGCACCTTGACCGGTTTCAAGGCGAGGTACTCGTGTGCTTTGACGCGGTTGAGGATGGCGCGGATGGGCGCCGGAATCGCCGTCTCCTCCTCGGCCACGTACACCTGCGGATCGCCCAAGTGAATTCGGCGTCGCCCCGTCACCAGGACGCAGCCCTTCGCGGCCAGGACGTTCTTGACCCAGTCGGAGTCCGATCCGTACGGCAGTGAGAACACGTACGTGTCGGCCTGCCGGAAGACCTTGACCGGTGTCCGGTACGAACGACCTGATACGCGTCCCACGTGGTGCAACGACCCGAACCCGGGTAATCGGGCAAGAGCCGGGCCCACGACGCGGTTGGCGAAAACACGGTTGAACCGGGCCAACCGTCGTTGTATCGACATATTCAGCTCCTTGTCGTTCATGACAGCGCCTTGACAACGTGATGTGCATCACGTCGACTGGACCGATGTCACACTCGGCGCCTCCGGGCAGCACTCATGGTCAACGGCACGTGAGGAGCACGCCAATGTCCGAGACCTCGACCGAAGACGCTGCGACGCAGGTGTTTCTCGATCATCGCCGGCTGCTGTTCTCCGTCGTGTACAACCTGCTCGGCAGCATCGCCGACACCGAGGAGGTGCTCCAGGAGACCTGGCTGGCATGGACACGGCACAGCGACCGGCTCGATGCTGACGAGATCGAGAACCCGCGGGCCTATCTGGTGCGCGTCGCGGTCAACCAGGCGCTGACTCAACAGTCGGTCATCAGCCGCCGGCGCGAGACCTACGTCGGGCCCTGGCTGCCCGAACCGCTCGTCGCCGACGCCGCCGAAGCCGAGTTCACCGACTCCGCGTCGAACGCCGAATCAGTGTCCATGGCGTTGCTGGTCGTGCTCGAGACCTTGTCGCCCCTCGAACGCGCGGTCTTCGTCCTGCACGAAGCGTTCGGCTATCAGCACACCGAGATCTCCGAGATCCTCGGCCGCAAGCCGCAGGCCATCCGCCAGATCGCACATCGTGCCCGCAAGCACGTCGAGGCCAGGCGGCCGCGATACCGGCCCGATCGCAAGGTTCAGGAGCGGGTCACCGAGCGGTTCATCTCCGCGGCGCTGGGCGGCGACCTGAGCGAACTCATGAAGGTGCTGGCGCCCGATGTGACCTTGTGCGCCGACGGCGGAGGCAAGGCGCCGGCCCCGGGCAAGCCGATCGAGGGCCGAGAGAAGGTGGCGCGCCTGTTCGCCGGTTTCGCCACGCGCCCGCTGTCCGGGCTCAGCATGCACTTCCGCCTCGCCAACGGCGAGCCCTCCGTGCTGCTTCTCGACGGCGACACGCCGTGGTTCATCCTGATCCTCGATCTCACCCCGGACGGCGAGCAGATCCGCAGCATCTACGGCATCTCCAACCCCGACAAGCTGGCCCGGATGGTGCAGTCCTGATCAGCCGTCCCAGATCGGGTGCCCGGCCATCGGCTCGTCCTCCAAGGCGCCCAGCGCGCCGCGGAAGAAGATCAACGGCTCCCGGTTCTGCCGAAGCACACCGAGTTCGACGACCTCGGCCAGAAACACCACATGGTCACCGCCTTCGAACTCGTCGACCAGGCGGCAGGACAGGAACGCGAGAGCCTCGCTGAGCACCGGAACACCGGTCACCGACGGGTGCGAGGCCACCGTGTGAATCGGGGCGGTCTCGCGGGCTGCGAAGGCCCGGGCGAGTCGTTCGTGCTGCCCGGCCAGGAAGTTCACCGCGTACGCACCGGTCTCTTGCACCACCGGACGCAGCCTGGACTCCTTGTGCAGGCAGAACAGCACCATCGGCGGATCGAGCGACACCGAGGTGAACGAGTTGACCGTCGTACCGTCCGCGGCGTCACCCACCCCACTGGTGATGACGGTGACCCCGGTGACGAACAGCCCGCACACGTTGCGCAGGACCTTCCCGTCGACCGGATCCGTCTCGTGCACGGCCATGCGGCTGCTGACCGCTTCCCGGTGGCTGAGTCCCGGAGTCTTCATCGACGACCTTTCCGTTGCTGTCAAGGCGGACTCATGTGTCCGCATACCAGTTCATCGGCACCGGCCAGCCCTCATGACGTTCGAAGCCCAGCGCGCGATGCATGCTCTCGGCCTGTTGCGAAGAGAAGATGCTGACTCGTCCGCAGCCGTGTTCCACGAAGTAGTCGAGCAGCGCCCGCCAGGATGCCGTCATATGGCCCTGCCGGCGGTGCCGTGGGTCCGTCCCGCCGATCAAGGCGTAGCCGAACACCGGCCGCAGCGCCGTCGGGCCGGGAAATCGCCGTCGGATCTCACCTGAGGCGAACGCCACCACGCCGGCGTCGTCGGTCTCGGTGACGAAAGCGGCGAACGTCGGATCGTTGGCGAAGCGATCTTCGAACTCTTCGGCGCACGCCTGGATCCACGGTCCGTGCGGATGCGGCCCGTTGATCGCGTCGTGCATGCTCACGGTGATGTCGATGAGCCGCGGTATGTCCGACCGGTCGGCCCGGCGCGTCGTTGCCACGAGAACCGCCTCCAACACTGCTGGTCAGCGCAGCCGGGCGGCGTGCTCACCGAGCTGGGCGACCACGTCGGCCGGGCTGGGCATGGCGTCGATGTCAGCCACCACGTCGGCGGCGGCACTGCGGTAGGACGGCACGTCGATGACCTCGCGCAACGCCTTGCTGACCGTCTCCGGTGTCGCCTGTGAACGTTGGACAGCGACGCCGACACCGCGGGTGGTCATGACATGCGCGTTGATCGGGGAATCGCCCACGTCCCTGGGCAGGGCGACCTGTGGCACCCCGGCGCAGAAGGCGGAGAACATCGAGCTCATGCCGGAGTGATGCACCACGGCATCGCAGGTGTCCAGCAGGTTGGTCAGCGGGATGAAGTCGACGGCTCGAACCGAGTCCGGCAACTTGCCGATGATGGACTCCACGTCCACGCCGCCGGTGGCGAGCACCACCTCGGCGTCGAGATCGGCCGCGCCGTTGACGACCGCGTCGAGCACCGCCGCCCAGCCGTCGTCCGCCGAGGTCGTGCCCATCGTGACGGCGATACGCACCGGGCGCCGCCGACGCAACACCCAGCCGGGTACCTCGCCGGAGCCGTTGTACGTACTCGGCCGCATCGGCAGGACCGGGAACGGCATCTGGCCCGGTGTCATCGGGCTCAGTCGCTCGATGGGCTCCGGCGACAGGCTGATCTCGACGTCGCAGTGCTCGGGGAAAGTGGTGACACCGTGGCGCTGCACGACCTCGGGTGGTTCAGCGGCCATCCACGGGACCATCTGGTAACGCAGTCCGATGCCGTGCATCACCGCCAAGGCCCCGGCCGCCCGCGCGGCCAGCAGCCCCGTGGGCATCCAGGCCGGTGTCACGACGACGTCGGCCTTCCAGTCCCGGGCGGCATCGACCAGGCCCGGCAGCATCAGCCCACCGACCTCGGCCAACATGCCCACGAATGCACCGACGGCCTTCTCCGGCGGCAGGTCGCGATTGGATTCGTCGGTCATGAACCGCCGGTACGGCTCGGTGACGTCCACACCCGGTGCCGGGTCCAGCACCGCGAGCCCGGCACTGGCCGCGGTCTTGCGGGTGATCTCACCGCCGCTGAACAGCACCTGGTGGCCGGCCAACCGGGCTGCCTGGGCCAACGGCACCAGCGGCGTGGTGTGAGAGAACGTGGGCGAGGTGGTGAACAGGATTCGCATGGCAGTCTCCTTTGCTGTCGGCACCGGTTCATCCGGCGGGCGTGTGTGGACTCGGCCGCTCGGCGATGGCGCGCACGTACGCGCCGTAGGCGGTACCGGCCATCTCCTCGCCCAGCCGGCGGCACTGCTGCGGTGTGATGAACCCCTTGTGCAACGCGACTTCTTCGATGCACGCGATGCGCTCGCCCTGGCGCTGTTCCAGCAGCTGCACGTACTGGCCGGCGTTGAGCAGTGATTCCGGCGTGCCCATGTCCAGCCACGCGAATCCGCGCCCCAGCTCGGTCAGCCCGGCTCGGCCTT
>JAJYTA010000270.1 GCA_021793295.1 Actinomycetes bacterium | reverse complement strand
CTTCAGCATCGGCCGCCGGGAGCACAGGGCGTACCGCGACGCTGTCGATGGCCCAGTACCAGGAGTTGCGCGGGGCCGTGAGACGCCAGCGGAACACCGCTTGCCGGACACCGTCGGGGACGTCGAAAGCCAGCTGTTCGGTGCTGTTGGTCCGGGCCGGGTCGTAGTCGCCGGTCGTGTTCGTGTCGTCGTAGCGCAGCAGGGTCGTCTCGTCCCCGCTGTCGTCGAACTCGACGGTGACGGTGGCGACCTGTCCGGCCCACGAGCGCAAATGGGAGTCGAACGTCAACTTCACCCGGTCGTGGCCCCGGACACGCACGGGCGCCGAGGTGAGCGTGGTGTCGAACTCGTCCGGCGCGTCGTCGCTGTCGGCGTACTCGTCGGAGTCGGCGACCGCGATGACGCCGTCGGAACGGCCGAACCGATGACGCATCTGATCTTCGGCCTCGACCCAGAACTCGCGCGTGGTGAACGTCCAGCCGCGCCATGCTTCGACGCCGGCACCCCGCATCGCCGGGTCGATCTCTACGGTCCACCCGGGCGGTGCTTCATGCGTGTAGCCGGAGCCGTCGACGTCGACGCCGTTGAAGCTCTCGCGCCACAGGGCGGCGTGGTCACGGCGCGAAGCGTCGGCGGTCTCAGCGGCCGGATCGGCCACGACCAGCGGGGCGGTGGCGAGTGTCGCGAGGACCATGATCGGTACGGAGCGACGGCGGAGGCGAATCATGATCGGGAATGTACGCCGCGCCGGTGACCAACATGGTCGAATCGGGCAACTGGCCGACCACGGCCACGTGCCGAATTCGTGAACGGTGATGGGCGCGACCACACCGCGCTTCACTACCAGCGATGTGGGGCACGTCTCACCCGGGCGTTTCTCAGCCAGCTCACAGCTGCGCTGTGTTGTTCTCATCGCCTTGCACACAGAACGGGGAGACTCACGTGGCGACCTTTCTCTACCGGCTCGGCCGGTTCTCCTACCGACGCCGCAAGATCGTCGGAGCGATCTGGCTGGCCCTGGTCGTGTTGTTCGGTGTCGGCGCCTCGGCGCTGTCGGGTCCGACGCAGGACTCCTTCGAGATTCCCGGCACGGAATCACAGGAGGCGTTCGACCTGCTCGAGGAGCGCTTCCCTGCGGCGAATGCCGAGGCGACATCGGCACGGGTGGTGTTCGCCGCACCTGAGGGCGAGACCCTGGCCGATCCGGGCCATCACGCCGCGGTCAGCGACGTCGTGGCCGAACTGTCCGCCGCTCCACAAGTGGCCCAGGTCGCGGACCCGTTCCAGGCCGGCACGGTCTCTGACGACGGGACCATCGCTTACGCCCAGGTCAACTACACCGTCGGATTCGTCGACCTCACCGACGAAGCGCAGCAAGCCCTGTTCGACGCTGCGGACTCCGGGCGTGAGGCCGGGTTGCGGGTCGAGATCGGCGGCGAGGCCGCGACGGACGCCGAATTCGGGGGCGGCACCGAGTTCGTCGGCGTGGCCGTGGCAGCGGTCGTGCTCATCATCACGTTCGGGTCACTCGTCGCCGCAGGTCTTCCGCTCTTGACCGCGATTCTCGGCATCACGATCGGGATTTCCGCGATCACCGCGGCCACCGGATTCATCGACATCGGGTCCGAGACGTCCACCCTGGCGCTGATGATCGGCCTGGCCGTCGGCATCGACTACGCATTGTTCATCGTCTCGCGCTATCGCCACGAACTCAGCGCCGGCCGTGACGGCGAGGAGGCTGCCGGCCGGGCTCTGGGGACCGCGGGGTCAGCTGTGATCTTCGCGGGCTTGACGGTCATGATCGCGATGGCCGGGCTGTCGGTGGTGAACATCCCCATGCTCACTGAGATGGGGCTCGCGGCCGCGCTGACGGTGGGCATGGCGGTCGTCATCGCGTTGAGCCTGCTGCCCGCCCTGCTGGGATTCGCCAAGCACCGCATTCTGGGCGGCAAGATCCCGGGGCTGAAGGTGCGCGATCCCGAAGCCGACGACGGCACCGTGACCATGGGGCGGCGCTGGGCGCGGTTCATCGCCCGTCGCCCGGTGCCCGTGCTGATTCTCGCCGCGCTCGGCATGCTCGTCCTGGCCGCGCCGGTGACCGACCTGCGCCTCGGGCTTCCCGGCGAGGGCAGCCTGTCGCCGGAGACCACCCAGCGCCAGGCCCACGACCTCGTGGTCGAGGGGTTCGGCGAAGGTTTCAACGGGCCGCTCACGGTGGTGGTCGACGGCGCCGGCTCCGCCGACGCCCAAGCTGCGATGGACACGGCCGTGGCGACCCTGCGTTCGATGGACGGTGTCGCGCAAGTCTCGCCGCCCATGGTCAACGAGACCGGCGACACCGCGATCGTGAACGTCGTTCCCGACACCGGACCGGTCAGCTCCGAGACCGAGGACCTCGTGCATCAGATCCGTGAACAGGGCCAGGTGCTGACCGAGCAGACCGGGGCGAGCGTCGCCGTCACCGGGACGACGGCGATCAACATCGACTTCTCGGAGAAGATGAGCGACGCGCTCGTGCCGTATCTGTCGCTGGTCGTGGGCTTGTCGCTGGTGCTGCTGATGGTGGTGTTCCGGTCGTTGCTCGTCCCGGTCAAGGCCGCCCTGGGCTTCCTGTTCACCATGGGCGCCACGTTCGGTGCCATCGTGGCGGTCTTCCAATGGGGCTGGCTGAACGGCCTGCTGGGTATCGAGCAGACCGGACCGATCATCAGCATGCTGCCGATCTTCCTCATCGGCGTGGTGTTCGGCCTGGCGATGGACTACGAGGTGTTCCTCGTCACCCGGATGCGCGAGGAGCACGTGCACGGCAGCGGGCCGACCGAGTCGGTCGTCACCGGGTTCCAACACGGCGCCAGGGTGGTCACCGCCGCGGCGGTGATCATGATCAGCGTCTTCTCCGGCTTCATCTTCAGCGGGGAGGACGTCATCATGCAGATCGGGCTCGCTCTGGCCGCAGCGGTCGCCTTCGACGCCTTCGTGGTGCGCATGACCATCGTTCCGGCGGTGATGGCGTTGGTGGGCAGCCGGGCGTGGTACCTGCCGCGCTGGCTCGACCGCGTGCTGCCGAACGTCGACGTCGAGGGGGAGAAGCTCACACGTTTTCTCGCTGACGAGGCGGAACAGCACGAGCTCGAACCTGTCCGTGGTTGAGCTGACACGGCAGTGACCTGCGAGAGCGGCGGCCGGCCGGACAGGTTCGGCCGCCGCTGTGGTGTGCAGGTGCTCGCGCGTGGACGTCGCCGGTATACGAACTCATCTGATGCAGAATGTGCACGACACGCAACGCTGCGCGCGCAAGCTGTCCCCGATACGGAGTGAGGCCGCGATGAGCGACGACGACCTGGCCACGGCCTACCGAGCGTGGATCGACGAGTTGTGGAACGGTGACCTCGATGCGCTCGACGACGTCGTCGCGCGACTCGTCAGTGACGACTTCGTCGGCAGCTGGCCGGGCGCTGCGGGGATGGTGCGCGGCCGGACGGCGCTGGCCGAGGTCGTGCGGGCCGGACGCCTGCCCTTCGACGGGCTGATCTTCGACATCGAGGTGGGGCCCATCGTCTCCGGCGACTTGGTCGCAGGCCGGTGGGTCGGCCGGGGCGAGTACGCGGGCGGTGCGCACGCGCTGCCGGGAGCTACGGCGCCTGCGGGGACGGCCGTCGAGTTCCGCGGCCACGACATCATGCGGTTCAGCGATGGGGTGTTCGTGGAGTACTGGGTGATCTCCGAGGGAGAGCACCTCATGGCGCAGCTGACGGGTTGAGTGGGCCATCGGCCGCGGCGGAGGTACACCACGAGGCGTTGTGTCGCATCACGAGGCGTGCACGGGTGGTGTGGCAGGGAATTGCCTAGTGAACATGATCATTCAAGGCGAGAGCGTAGTGGCAGGCGGCCTGAGTGTCGGTGCCGCCGGACAGGATGGCCGGGTCGACGCGCCGGCAATGATCGTCGACTCCGGCTGACTCCGCGGCACCGGAGGCCAGGACCTGGCAACGCACGTGAAACCGGCAGCCGGGCGGGATCCGGGTCGGGTCCGGCGGCTCGCCTTGCAACACGATCGGCTCACCGGCGCCGGCCTCC
>JAJYTA010000269.1 GCA_021793295.1 Actinomycetes bacterium | reverse complement strand
GTTCCCGGCCGGGTCGAGCCTTGAGTCGTGCGACAGTCTGGACCGGGTCGCCGGTGAGCACGGTCGTGGGATGCCAGGTGCCCTCGGTGAGGGTGTTGGAGCAGGCCGTCGGCGTGATCGAGCCAGTCCGAAGTGCGCTGGACGAAAGTGGCGTCGATGTAGGGCACGAGCCAGCCGCCGCGGGTGAAACCGTCGCTGGTGTCCTCGTCCGGTGATCCGGGCCCTTGGCAGACCCCATCCATCGTGACGAACTCGGTGAGAGTGATCTTCATCGCGAGGCCGTCCTTTCGGCAAACGCCGCCAACTGGCCCGCGACCGAGCCCCAGCCGTCGGTGAAACCAAGTTTCTCGTGATGTGCTCGGGCAGCGGGGTCGGCATGCCGTACGAGCATCCGATAATCCGTGCCATCCGGGTGATCGGCGAACGTGATCGTCGCGGTCATCGACACCGGGGCGGGATTCGCGGGACGCCACGTGCTGTCGATCGCATTGGTGAACACGATTCGCTCGAGGTCGTCGACGGCCAGAAAACACGCATCCAGGTGGGGCATGAAGTCGACGCCGTCGTCGCTCAGCCTGGTCACGAATGCGCCTCCGGGCCACACGTCCAGCCGGTCGACTTGGCATCGAGACGGAGCCGGCACCCACCATTGGGCAAGGCTGGACGGATTCGTCCATGCACTCCACACGGTTGCGCGCGGAGCTCGGATGATCCGGGACAAGGTGAGGTCGAGGTCGGGATTCACGGCGTGCTGTCCTCCTGGTCGGTGACGAACTGTTCGAGACGATCGGTGCGTTCTTCCCAGATCCGGCGCTGCTCGGCGAGCCAGTCGTCGAGGATGCCGAACCGTTCTCGGTTGAGGACGCAGGTACGCACCCGGCCGGTCTTGGTCGTACGGATGAGCCCGTGTGTTTCGAGGGTCCGGACGTGCTTCATGAACGAGGGAAGAGCCATCGGGAACTCGCGCGCGAGGTCGCCGACGCTTTTGGGTCCGCGGCCGAGGTGACGCACGACGGCGCGCCGGGTCGGATCGGCCAAAGCGACGAAGACGCCGTCCAGTTCCGCCGAATACTGAGCCATATGGCTAAGTATTGCGGACGCAGATAGTTAGCGCAAGGGCTCAGTGTTGTGAGCTACGTCGCCCAGGCGACGTCGTCGACCGCGAGCCATGGTGCGACGGCGACGGCCGTTGGCGTCATGTCGGCGAAGGTCATGACGTCTCGATGCAGGTGGGACTGGTCGACGTAACCACTCTCGGCAGCCACCAGGGCGGGGCTGTGCCCAGCGACGAGGCGTCGCGCAGCGTGGTCGAAGCGGACCAGGCGCCCGGCTCGCTTGGGACTCATGCCGATCTGGGAGCGGAACCGGGACCACAGACGTTTGCGGCTCCAGCCTGCGTCGGCCGCCAACTGCTCGACACGCACCTGTCCGCACGTCGCCACCGTCTGACGCCACGCGAAGGCGACCTCAGGGTCCACCGCCCGGCCCGTGTCGAGGCGTCGAGCCAGCGTGGCCGCCACGATGGCGAACCGGTCATCCCATGACGTCGCCGCGCGTAGCCGTTCGTGGATACGCGCCGCTTCGGGACCCCAGAGGTCTTCGAGCGCGGCTGTGGTGCCGGTCAGGTGCGCGGACCCGTCCAGCACGGCGTGTGCGACGACCGGCGACAGGCGCACCTGCAGGGTCTCGATGTCGTGTCCGCCGCCGCGGACCCGGCCGGGCGCGAGACCCAGCACGACATCGCTTTGCTGCCGACGATTGCCGGAGTCGTCGATGGCGTGCAGCCCGTCGCTGAGGTCGATGAGCAGCGTCACGGCCGGATAGGGGATCACGCTGAGGTCGACCGGGTCGGAAGTCCGGGTGCGGAATCCGGCCATCTGGACCCCCGGCAGGCGAGCAGACGTCGAGGGCGTGGCGATGTGCCACCTGGCTGCCGCGGCGGCGAAAGCCGTGTCTGGCGTTCGCATGGCACCAGGCTACGCAGCCGGCTCACCCGGCCAGGTAGCGACGGCGACATTCGTCCAAGACGTGACTCTGTATCGGCGGCGAGGCTGGCGACTGAGCACTAGTACGTCGAAAGGACACGTCGTGACGCATCACGTTGTCGACCCGTTCATGCCCGCCGTCGAGCTCGCCGCGGCCATCCGCCGCAAGGAGGTGAGCCCGGTCGAGGTCGTCGATTGCTACCTCGATCGGATCGACGAACTCGATCCGCAGTTGAATGCCTTCTGTCACCGAGCCGATGACGACGTCCGTAAGGCCGCGGCCGCAGCCGCCGACGCCGTCGCCCGAACGGCATCCGGCGACGATCTTCCGCCGTTCCACGGCGTCCCGCTGCCGATCAAAGACCTGCTCGACGTCGCCGGCTGGCCCACGACCTACGGCTCGGCGGCCACCGCCCGGGTACCGGCGACGGCGTCGGCGCCGATCGTGCAGCGCCTCGTGGACGCAGGATTTCTCCCGTTCGGGAAAACCACCACGTCGGAGTTCGGTGCGGTGTCCTTCACCGAGAGCGCAGCCTTGGGGATCACCCGCAACCCGTGGGACCCGCACCGTAGTCCTGGAGGGTCGTCCAGCGGCGCGGGTGCTGCGGTGGCGGCCGGCATGGCACCCATCGCCCACGGAGCTGACGGCGGCGGATCGATTCGCGTCCCCGCCTCGTGCAACGGTCTCGTAGGCCTCAAGCCCACGCGCGGCATGGTCACCAACGACGTCGTCGAGGACGAAGGGTTCGCCACGAACGGCGTGCTCACCCGCACGGTGGCCGACACGGCCGCGGCGATGGACGTGCTCGCGCGTCACGATCCGGCTGCGTGGTGGTCGCCTCCGACCCCGCAGCGGTCCTTCGTGGACGCGCTGGCCGCAGCGCCGCCGTCCGGATTGCGGGTCGGTGTGCTCGTCGATCCGCCGATCGACGGCTTGGAGGTTGACCCAGCGTGCGTGCGTGCGGTGGATGCCACCCTCCGAACCCTCGAATCTCGCGGGCATCACGTCGTCGACGTGCCGCTCCCGCTGCCTCCGGCCGACGAACTGGTAGCGGCGTTCACGGCAATCTGGAACGTGGGCGCTGCCGGGATCCCGCTCGCCGACCCGGACCAGGTCGAGCCGCACAACCGTGCGTTGCGCGCTGCCGCACGCGCGATCGACTCCTGGTCCTATGCCGAAAGTGTCCGGAAGACCCAGCAGTTCTCACGCCGCATCGTCGAAGCTTTCGTTGCCGAGTTCGACGTCCTCGTCACGCCGACGATGGCGTGCCTGCCGCCGGCCATCGGTCTCGGCCAAGTCGGCGAGGGTGACGATCCGCTGACGCCCATGATGAGGAGTTACCCGCTGGCGGTGTTCACGTCGGTGTTCAACGTCACCGGTCAACCGGCCATCTCGCTGCCCGTGCATCACGACGAAGCCACCGGCTTGCCCGTGGGTGTTCAGTTGGTGGCTGCCCCGTGGCGCGAAGACCTGCTTCTTCAGTTGTCTCAGGACCTCGAGCAGGCGTACCAGTGGACCGAACGGCGGCCGGGCGTGCGATAGCACCTGACTCGTATGAGTCAATGCGCCGGCAGGGAGATTTCGCGCAGCGGCCGACCGCCGTCGACGAAGAGCCGACCTCCGGGCCTTAGTGCCGCAGCGATCCGGTCAAGCGCCTGATCCCTGAACTGCATGTGTCGGCCGTCGAGGACGCCGACTCGGATGGCGAACGCGAAGTCGAAGGGCTCGTCGTCGCCGTCGAGCGCGAAATCCTCGACGGCGACCTGGCGCACGCTCATCCGTCCGGAGGCGATTTCGTCGGCGGCGATGGCTCGCGCCTGGGCGCAAGCCTTCGCAGAGCGGTCGATCGCGAGGATGTGGCCGTCGACGAGGCGATGTGCGATGGCGCGTGCGGCTGCACCGGGACCGCAACCGATCTCCAGGACGCGGGTATGCCGTTGGAGCGGCAACGCGTCCACCACAGCAGCCAGTCGCGGCGAGAGTCCTGGTGGCACGAGCTCAGGGTATGGCTGGTTTCAGAATGAACCGCTCCGGCGTGTCCGGAGACTTTCTAGTTTGAGACTTCAGCGGCTGCTGGGGTCTGGTGGTGAGCGTAGTG
>JAJYTA010000068.1 GCA_021793295.1 Actinomycetes bacterium | reverse complement strand
GCGGCCGATGGAGTCGTCCCCGATCAGCGCGAACGGTCCGATGGGGATCTCCCCGCCGAACTCGTCGGCCATCGCGGTCAGCACGCACGGTATCGGCTCGCCCCGGGCCGCCCACGCCGTCGCGTAGGTGGAGTGGGTGTGCACGACGCCGCCGACCTCGGGCCGGTGCCGGTAGACGTAGGCATGCGCGTCGGTGTCGCTGGACGGTGCGTGCTCGCCTTCGACCAGCGAGCCGTCGAGCGCGCACACGACGATCGACTCTGGCGTCAGTTCGTCGTACGAGACGCCGCTGGGCTTGATGACGAACAGTTCGGTGCCGGGAACCCGCGCCGAGACGTTCCCTGACGTCCAGGCGACCAGGCCGTAGCGCACCAGCTCCGCATGAAGGTCGCAGACGGCGCGTCGCAGCGCTTCGGTGGCGGAGCTCATGCCTGCACCGCCTCGGTGCGGATCCGGTGCAATCGATGCAGCACGTCGTTGCCGCCGTCACGGGCTCGGCCGAAGTAGTCGTGCAGGCGGGTGTACTCGGCGTAGAGCGCGTCGTAGGCCTTCACCCGCCGGGGATCGGGAACGTAGACGTCACGCTGAGCGCTTCCCATCGCCGCCGAGGCGGCGTGGATGTCCGGGTAGGCGCCCGCGGCCACGGCGGCATGGATCGCCGAGCCGAGTGCAGGTCCCTGCTCGGAGGTGATGGTGCTCAGCGGCAGCCCGGTGACGTCGGCGTAGATCTGCATCAGCAACTGGTTCTTGAGCAGACCGCCGGCCATGATCAGCTCGTTGACGGGAACCCCGGCCCGGTTGAACGTCTCGATGATGGTGCGGGTACCGAACGCCGTCGCCTCGATCAGGGCGCGGTAGGTGTCCTCAGGACGGGTCGCCAGCGTCTGGCCGACGATCACCCCCGACAACTGGTGATCGACCAGCACCGAGCGGTTGCCGCTGTGCCAGTCCAGCGCGACCAGCCCGTGCGCGCCGACCTCCTGCGCCGCGGCGAGCTCGGTGAGGTACTCGTGGATCGACAGACCCCGCCGCTGCGCCTCCTCGGAATACGCCGCCGGCACGCTGGTCTCGGCGAACCACGCGAAGATGTCGCCGACGCCGCTCTGCCCGGCTTCGTAGCCCCACAGGCCGGGCACGATGCCGCCGTCCACGACACCGCACATCCCGGGCACCTCGCGCAGCACGTCGCTGTTCATGACGTGACACGTCGACGTGCCCATGATCGCGACGAGTTGGCCGGGTTCGACCGCGCGGGCCGCCGGAGCGGTGACGTGGGCGTCGACGTTGCCGACGGCGACGGCGATGCCCTCGGGCAGGCCGGTCCATGCCGCGGCCTCGGCCGAAAGCCCGCCGGCGCGCGCACCGAGCTCGCCGATGGGCTGGTCGAGCTTGTCGGCGACAAAGTCCGCGAAGCCGGGATTCAGCGTCTCGAGGAAGTCGCGGCTCGGGTAGGCGCCGTCCTGGCGGATCCCCTTGTAGCCGGCCGTGCACGCGTTGCGGACGTAGGTGCCGCACAACCGCCAGACGATCCAGTCGGCCGCCTCGACCCAACGGTCCATGGCGGCATAGACCTCGGGGTCCTCCTCGAAGAGCTGCAGGCCCTTGGCGAACTCCCATTCCGAGGAGATCAGCCCGCCGTAGCGCGCCAGCCACGGTTCGCCGCGCTCTGCGGCGAGCGCGTTGATGCGATCGGCGTGCGGCTGCGCGGCATGGTGTTTCCACAGTTTGACGTAGGCGTGTGGCCGGTCCGCGAAGCCCGGCAGTTCGCACAGCGGGGTCCCGTCGGCGCGGACCGGCACCATGGTGCACGCGGTGAAGTCGGTGGCGATGCCCACGACCGACGCCGCGTCGACACCGGCGCGGGCGAGCGCTTCGGGCACGGCCGCGCGCAGGACGTCGATGTAGTCGGACGGCACCTGTAACGCCCAGTCCGGCGGCAGCGGTGCGCCGGTGCCGGGGAGCTCGCGGTCGACGACTCCGTGCCGGTAATCGTGGACGGCGCTGCCGAGTTCGGCGCCGTCGGCGACACGGACGACGACGGCGCGCCCGGACAGGGTGCCGAAGTCGACGCCGATGACGACGTCATTGCTGGTGTGAGCGCTCACATCAACTCCCGTCCCTGGTGTTACGTCCGTCGAGTGGTGCTGTGCCTGACGATCAAGTTCGGGGCGACCGTGTGCCTGGCCGGCGCCTCGGCTGCTGCGGCGCCATGGTCGATCAGCCCGAGGAGCAGGTCGATGCTCGCCCGGCCCACCGCGGTGAAGTCCTGCCGGACCGTGGTCAGCGGGGGCGTGAAGAACTCGGCCTCCGGCATGTCGTCGAAGCCCACCACGCTGACGTCTTCGGGTACCCGCTGTCCGGCTTCATGCAACGCGCGCAGCACGCCGAGGGCCATCTGGTCGTTGGCGACGAAGATCGCGCTCGGGGGATCGGCGGCGAATCGTCGGGCGGCCTCGTAACCCGAGCGAGGACTCCAGTCGCCCCGGATGACCTCGGGGACCGGGGCGCCGGCGCGTTCGAGAGTGGCACGCCAACCATGCAGGCGCCCATCGGCTTCGAGCCAGTCCACCGGTCCCGCGATGTGTTGGACGGTGTGGTGGCCGAGGTCGAGCAGGTGCTGGGTGGCCTGAGCGGCGCCATCGACCTGGTCGACAGCGACGACCGGCCGCGCGCCGGCCTCGCCGCCCTGGACCGCCACGATGGGTACCTCGACCGGCAGAGCAGCCACCGCCGCGGCGGTTGAGCGCTGCGGGGCGATGACGATCATGCCGTCGACGGCCTGCTCGAGGAGGTAGGTGAAGGCTTCGTCGACGGACTCACGGGTGATGCGTTCGAGGCTGACGATGCTGACGAAGTATCCCGCCGCGCGTGCGGCCTGCTCGATGCCGAACAGGGTGCTGGCCGGACCGTACAGGGTGGTGCCGGAGGCGACGACGCCCAAGGTGTTGGTGCGCCTGGTCACCAGGGCGCGCGCGGAGAGGTTGCGCCGGTAGCCCAGTTGCTCGATCGCGGCCAGGACGCGCTCGCGGGTCGTGGCGCGAACGTTGGGATGGTCGTTGAGGACGCGCGACACCGTCTGGTGCGACACGCCGGCCACGCGGGCGACGTCGGCCATCACCGGGCTGCGCTGGGTCAGCTCCGTTGCCATCGGCCTCCTCTCTCGACGCCCATTGTTAGCGTTAACAGTTTCGGCCGTCAACTAGGCGGAGGTGCGGCGCGGCGATTCGTCAGCCGCCCAGGCTGTCGATGCGCTCCATCTCCTCGTCGGACAACGAGAACCCGAAAACGTCGAAGTTCGTCCTGATGCGCTCGGGCGTGACCGACTTCGGGATGACGACGATGCCGTGCTCGATATGCCAGCGCAGCACCACCTGGGCGGAGGTGACCCCGTGGTCGTCGGCGATGTCCACGAGCACCGGATCGGCCAGGTCACCCGCGCGGAACGGGCTGTAGCCCTCGAGCGTGACCCCGCGTTCGCTCAGCTCGGCGAACCGTTGCGCGTCGTAGAGCGCCGGGCTCCATTTGATCTGATTCACCGCCGGCGTCACGCCGGTGGCTGCGGTGAGCTCGTCGATCTGGGCGGTGCTGTAGTTGCTCACGCCGATCGATCGGGTCAGCCCGCGCTCCCGCAGCGCGATGAACTCGTTCCACACGTGCGGCGCTGCCTGGCCACCAGGCGGCCAGTGCACGAGCCACAGATCCACGTAGTCGAGCCCCAGATCCTCGAGGCTGTCGGCCATGGTCTGCTCGACCCGGTCTTCAGCGTCGGGCGGAAGTTTGGTCGTCACGAAGACCTGCTCGCGAGGCACCCCGCTGTCGCGCAGGGCGCGGCCCACCTCGGTCTCGTTGCGATACATGGTCGCGGTGTCGAGGTGCCGGTAGCCGACGTCGAGGGCATGCCGCACCGCCTCGTACGCGGCGTCGCCCGTGATCTGCCAGGTCCCGAACCCGATGATCGGCATCGCATGGCCGTCGGAGAGTTGGACTTCGTGGCCGCTGTCGGTGAACGTCATGGCTCCATGTCTACCCGGTGCGTCGCAGGTCTACGCCCCGAATCGGCACTCGTGCGTGCGCTATTTGAGCAATCTGGACATCCGGCGGTCGGCCAGGATCTTCCCGCCGGTCTGGCAGGTCGGGCAGTACTGGAGGCTGGAGTCGGCGAACGACACCTCGCGGATGGTGTCGCCACAGACCGCACAGGTCTCGCCGGTGCGACCGTGCACCCGCATCGACGAGCGTTTCGAGTCCTTGAGATCGCGCGCGGCCAGCCCTTCGGCTCGCTGCAACGCTCCGGCGAGCTCGTCGACGATCGCGGCGTACAGCGTGGCGACCTCGTCGCTGGTCAGCGACGAGGCGGGGTGGAAGGGCGAGAGCTTGGCGGCGTGCAGCACCTCGTCGGAGTAGGCATTGCCGATGCCGGCGATGACCGACTGGTCGCGCAAGACCCCCTTGATCTGCGACCGTCCGGCAGCGGTGAGAATCTCGCTCAGGCGCTCGACGGTGAACTCCTCGGACAACGGGTCGATGCCGAGGCGGGCGATGCCCGGGACCTCGGTGGGTTCGCGGACGACGTACACCGACAACCGTTTGCGGGTGCCGGCCTCGGTGAGGTCGAAGCCAGAATCGTTGGCCAACCGCACGCGCAAAGCCATCGGCCCCCGCCCGGGCTTGGGCGGCTTCGGAGACAGGTTGTCGCTCCAACGCAGCCAGCCCGCCCGGGACAGGTGCACGACGAGATGGAGCCCGTCACAGTCGAGGTCGAGGAACTTGCCGTGCCGGTCGACCGAGGTCACCGTCAGCCCGCCGAGCGCCGTGAGTGGTGGGTCGAACGTCTTGAGGACGCTGATGTTCGCGACGTCGACCCGCGCGATCGCCTGACCCACCGCGTGCTCGCGCAGGAACGCCGCCAACGCTTCGACCTCCGGCAGCTCCGGCATGAGCTCATCTTCCCCTCTCGTGTGCTGCTCAGGCGAATACCGCAGGCAGCGGCAGGTCCAGGGCCCGGCGCAACCGGCTCGAATACTCCGCCCTAGAGATCTCGACGACCCCCAGCCTGGTGAGATGCGGCGTTCCCCACTGCACGTCGAGCAATCGCCCGACGCCGCCGTCAGCCTTCAAGAAGTCGACCAGCGCCACCAGCGCGACCTTCGACGCGTCACGGCCCCAGCGCTGGCGGGCGTGAAACATCGACTCGCCGGCGAAGAGCCCACCGATGGCGACGCCGTACAACCCACCGGCGAGCCTGCCGTCGGGCGTCCATGCCTCCACCGAGTGAGCCCAACCGAGGCGGTGCAGCCGCTCGTAGGCATGGCGGATCTCGTCGCTGATCCAGGCACCGGGGCGCTGCGGGTCCGCGCACGCGGCGATGACCTCGTCGAAGTGGGTGTCGACGCGGATCTCGAACCGCCGGCAGGCTTGGCGTAGCGACCTGGGCACGCGCAACCCGCGCAGCGGCAGGACACCGCGCGGGTCCGGTGACCACCACGCCAGCTCGGCCGGTTGGCCGATCAGCCGGTCGATCGGCATCGGGAACAGCCCGCTGCGGTACGCCGCCAGCAACGTGCCGGGTTCGAGATCGGCACCGAAGGCGACGAGGTCGTTGTCCGTCGCGTACGAGGAGGGCAGCTCCCACCGTGTCGGGGGCGGCTCAACAGGCATTCGAACCTCCACGGCCGTCGAACGTGGCTGCCATCGTCAGCGTAGCCGCCGTGTGCTGGTCTCGACGTCTACGCGCCCGCAGCGACTATCGTGAACTGCATGGGTGTTCGGCGGACCATCGGAACCTGGGCGGGAACGACAGCGGCACGCCGCGCTGCGCCGGTGATGGCGTCGCGTGGCGCCAACCAGTTCATCAGCCGCGCCATCGACGGCTTCACCGGCTTTCCCGGAGCACGTGAGGTCGCGCGGCGTCATCTGGACAAGTCCGCCGACGTCGACCGCGCCGTCCGCGATGTCATCGAGCAGCACATCCGGCTGGCCGGCATCCAGGGCTTCGTCACGAACGTCGGCGGTGTCGTCACCATGCCCGTGACGGTCCCGGCCAACATCGCTGGCATAGCCGTGCTGCACCTGCGGATGGCTGCGGCGATCGCTCACTTGCGCGGCTACGACCTGACCGATCCGCGGGTGCGCACGGCGGCGTTGCTCACTCTGCTCGGCAAGGACGGTGTGGCGGAGGCGCGGCGTGGCCGCGACATCCCCGGCACGCCGTTCGACGTCGCCACCGGCACCAACGAACCGGACCCTGCCGTCATGGAGCGTGCCGTCGCGGCGGTGACATCGCAGCTGGTCGCCCGCATCGGCGGTAAGCACGCCTCGTTGGCCCTCGTCCGGCGGGTGCCGGTACTCGGCGGCGCGGTCAGCGCCGGCGTCGATGCGTTCTCCACCTACGCCATCGGCCGGTTCGCCGACCGCGAGTTCCCGCCGAACGTCACCGTGGAGCGTGTCTGAGCGACCTGGGCGTCTTCACCCGCTGGCGCCTGCCACAACGCGACCGACAGCTGGATCGCCCCGACAGCAACGACGAGCCCATGCGCGATCCGAACCGGCCCCGGCGCCCAGAACTGCGGGATGAACAGCGCGAATCCGACCGCGAACAGCAGCCCGGACGAGCGCGGCAGCACGCCTGACCGGGCGACGGCGACCGCGGTGAGCACCGCGCCTACGCCGATCGACAGCAACCCGAGGGCGAACATCGTCGCGGCGACCGGGTTGAACCGGACGTCGTCGACCAGGCCGAGCAGGTCTGCAGCCTCGCCAGCCGCGGCCGCCGAGGCGATCGCATTCAGGCCGAAGTCCTCGGCGCCGTAGTACGGCAGCGTCAAGCCAACACCGACCCAGGTGGACAGCACTCCGGCGACGGCCAGGGCGACGGAACTGAGACGGTGGCGGGACATGACGTTCTCCTGAGCGTGGCGGCAGCATCACCGGTGACCGGGGAGGCTGTCGATGAACATCTGGATGAGGTGGTCGTAGCTCTCGTCGAGCTGTTCCGGCAGCCCGAAGCCGCCGCTGACCTCGATGGTGGCGAAGCCGTGTGCGATGGAGCGCAGCGCCCGGATCGCATGGATGGCCGCAGAACCCTCCAGGCCGTAGCCGCGCATGACGGCACGGAACACGTCCAGCAGGACGGCGGCGGGTGCGGCGAGCGCGGGATCGCCCAGCGCGTCGGGGGTGATCGCGGCGTACCGACCTGGGTGCTCGACCACGTAGTCGCGGTAGGTGTACATCAAGGCCCGGACGGCGTCGTCGTGGCTGCGGCCCATGATGGCGGCGCTCAGGCGTTGCGTGACCTCGTCGATGACCCGGGCAGCCACGCGCGAGCGCAGCTCGGTGAGCCCGCCGACGTGCTTGTACAGCGAAGGCGCGGCCACCCCGGTCCGCGATGCGACAGCGGCCAGGGTGAGCGCGTCGAGTCCCTTGTCGTCGATGACGGCGAGCGCGGCGTCGACGACGACCTCAGGTGTCAGTCCGGCTCTAGGCATGCCGGCGGGCCTGGTCGAGGAAGCCGACGACGCGCGGGTTGACGAGGTCGGGGCGCTGGGCTTGCGGGTAGTGCCCGGCGTCGGGCACCACGTCGATCTCGGTGGGCCCGCCCAGAGCGTCGGCGATGAAGCGTACCTCGGCCGCGGGATCGGCGAAGTCGGGGTCGCGTTCCCCCATGACGACGAGCGTGGGTGCCATCACGTGGGCGAGGCGCGGGGTCACCTGGGCATGCGACGTCTTGGTCGTGCGGACCACGGCCGCCCATGCACCCGGGCGGCGCAGCGCGGCCCGGATGCGTTGGAGGTGGTCGCCGAGGTCGGGCGGGGTGACGCCGGCATTGAGTGAACGATAGAACGCCGCGACCGCCGGGACGCCCCACGGGCGCCGCAGCATCAGCCACATCATCGCGCGCTGGAACCACGTGGTCGGTGGATTACGCACGAACGGCCCGAGCATGACGATGGCCTCGATCAGGCCGGGCTCGTCCGCGGCGACCAGAGTCGCTGCCGCTGCGCCCATGGAGTTGCCCACGACGACGGCCGGGCTCTGGTCGAGGTGGCCGATGAGCGCCAGGACGTCCGATGCGGCGGCCTGGTCGTCGTAGGCCGAGAACGTCGTGTCGCTCTCGCCGTGGCCGCGCAGGTCCATGGTGGCGACTCGATAACCCGCCTCGACCAACGCCGGAGCCAGGTGCCGATACGACGAACGGACGTCGACCATCCCGGGTACACAGACGACCAGCGGACCGTCGCCGCTGACGTCGTAGGCCAGGCGTCCCTCGGGGCGATCGAGGAACAATGTCTTGCTGCTATGACCCATAGCTTCGAAGCTACGCCTATTAGCCAGATGCGACAACCCTGCTCGTCACATCAGCGCGGTAAGGTCTGGGCGCATGGTGGGGTGGGAGTTCTGGATCGATCGGGGCGGTACTTTCACCGACGTCGTGGCCCGCCGTCCAGACGGCGCACTCGTCACCCACAAGCTGCTGTCCGAGAATCCCGAGCGCTATCGCGATGCCGCCGTCGCCGCGATCCGGGAACTGCTCGAGCTCTCGCCCGACGAACCGGTGTCCGCCGACCGCATCGATGCGGTCCGGATGGGCACCACCGTGGCCACCAACGCGCTGCTGGAACGCCGTGGAGAGCGGACCGTGCTGGTGGTCACTCGTGGTTTCGCCGACGCGTTGCGCATCGCCTACCAGGACCGTCCGCGCATCTTCGACCGGCACATCGTGCTGCCCACGTTGTTGCACGAGCGGGTGATCGAGGTCGACGAGCGAGTGAGTGCTGACGGTACGGTGCTGCGCGCGCCGGACTTGGCGGCACTGGAGGCGCCGCTGCGCCAGGCGTACGACGACGGCATCGGTGCGGTGGCGGTGCTGTGTATGCACAGCCACCTGTATCCGGCACACGAGCAGCTCATCGGACAGCTCGCCGCGCAGATCGGGTTCCGGCAGATCTCGTTGTCCAGCGAGGTCAGCCCGCTCATGAAGATCGTTCCGCGGGGCGACACCGCGGTGGCCGACGCCTACCTGTCGCCGATCCTGCGCCGATACGTCGACCAGGTCGCCGCCGAACTTCCGGGTGTCCGGTTGATGTTCATGCAGTCCAACGGTGGGCTTGCCGAGGCGCGGCACTTCCGTGGCAAGGACGCCGTCCTGTCCGGACCGGCCGGGGGCATCGTCGGCATGGCACGCATGTCCGAGCTCGCCGGGTTCGATCAAGTCATCGGGTTCGACATGGGCGGAACCTCCACCGACGTCTCGCATTACACCGGGGCGTACGAGCGGGTGTTCGACACCGAGGTGGCCGGGGTGCGGCTGCGCGCGCCCATGCTCGACATCCACACCGTGGCCGCCGGCGGCGGGTCGGTCCTGCACTTCGACGGCAGCCGGTATCGGGTGGGCCCGGACTCCGCCGGGGCCTTCCCCGGGCCGGCGTGTTACCGCAACGGTGGGCCGCTGACCGTCACCGACGCCAACGTCATGCTCGGTCGCATTCAGCCGGCCCACTTCCCGGCGGTGTTCGGCCCCGGCGGCGATCAGCCGCTGGACGAGCAGACCGTGCGCGAGAAGTTCACCCGCTTGGCTGCCCAGATCGCCGAGCACACCGGCGACGATCGCACGCCGGAACACGTGGCGGAAGGGTTCTTGGCCATCGCGGTGGCCAACATGGCCAACGCCGTCAAGAAGATCTCGGTGCAGAAGGGCCACGACGTCACCGAGCACGTCTTGACGACCTTCGGTGGTGCCGGCGCCCAGCACGCCTGCGCGGTCGCCGATGCGCTGGGCATCCGGACCGTGCTCGTCCCGCCCCTGGCCGGCGTCCTGTCAGCCCTGGGCATCGGCATGGCCGACACGACGACGATGCGTGAGCAGTCCGTCGAGTGCCGTCTCGAACCCAGCACCATCGATCGCCTGACCGGTGTGGCCGCATCACTGTCGGCCGACGCCCGCTCGGAGTTGCTCGCTCAAGGCGTCGCCGAGCACACCATCGAGGTGCACGCGCGTGCCCACCTGCGCTACGACGGCACCGACACCGCGGTCCCGGTCGCGCTCGACACCGTCGAGGCGATGCATGCGGAGTTCGAGCAGAGCTACCGGCGTACGTACTCGTTCCTGATGGACCGCCCGCTGCTCGTCGAAGCAGTCTCCGTAGAGGCGATCGGCCGCAACGAGCAACTTTCTGGTGGGGGTGGGGGAGGTTCCGGCCATGGTGCGGACGGGCATCGGCGAGCGAGGGACGAGCGAGTCGCGGGCGAGGACGGAACCTCCCCCACCCCCACCGACCCGTCCACCGTTCGCCTCTACTCGGGTGGGGAATGGACGGACGCGCCGCTGTACCAGCGGGCGGACCTGAACGAGACGGACAAGGTCACCGGCCCGGCGATCATCGTGGAGCCGAACGCGACGACGGTCGTCGACGACGGGTGGCAGGCGACGGTGACCACCCACGGTCATCTGATCGTCCGGCGGGTGCGGGCCCGCAGCGACGTCGAGCGGGTCGGCACCGCCGTCGATCCGGTGATGCTCGAGATCTTCAACAATCTGTTCATGTCGATCGCCGAGCAGATGGGCGCGCGTTTGGAGGCCACCGCCCAGTCGGTCAACATCAAAGAACGCCTCGACTTCTCGTGTGCGCTGTTCGATCCCGACGGCAACCTGATCGCCAACGCGCCGCACATGCCGGTGCATCTGGGGTCGATGGGCTCCAGCGTGCAGGAGGTCATCCGTCGTCGCGGCGAGCGGATGCGGCCCGGCGACGTGTACGCGGTCAACGACCCTTACCACGGTGGCACGCACCTGCCGGACATCACGGTGATCACCCCGGTGTTCGCCGAGACCGGCGATGCCGTGCTGTTCTACGTCGCCTCCCGCGGACACCACGCCGAGATCGGCGGGCTCACCCCGGGCTCGATGCCGGCGTTCAGCCGCGACGTCCACGAGGAAGGCGTCCTGTTCGACAACTGGCTGCTCGCCGAGGACGGCCGCTTCCGTGAGCAGGAGACGCTCCACCTGCTGACCGCCTCGCCGTATCCGTCCCGCAATCCGGGCACCAACCTGGCCGACCTGCGCGCGCAGATCGCCGCGAACCACAAGGGCGTGGCCGAAGTCGGCCGCATGATCGAGCACTTCGGGCTGGACGTCGTCCAGGCGTACATGCGACACGTGCAGGACAACGCGGAAGAGGCGGTGCGCCGGGTCATCGACGCGCTCGACGACGGGCAGTATCGCTACGAGATGGACAGCGGCGCGCAGATCGTCGTCAACGTCACCGTCGATCGGGCGAACCGGCAGGCCACGATCGATTTCACCGGAACGTCGCCCCAGTTGGACACGAACTTCAACGCGCCGACGTCGGTGGCGACGGCCGCGGTGCTGTACGTGTTCCGCACCCTCGTCGCCGACGACATCCCGCTCAACGACGGGTGCTTGCGACCGCTGCACATCGTCGTCCCGGAGCCGTCGATGCTCGCGCCACGCTTCCCGGCCGCGGTGGTCGCCGGAAACGTGGAGACGTCGCAGGCGGTGACGGGTGCGCTGTACGCCGCGCTCGGTGTGCAGGCCGAGGGGTCGGGAACGATGAACAACGTGACCTTCGGCAACGACCGCTACCAGTACTACGAGACCGTCGCGTCCGGTTCGGGCGCGGGCGAGGGCTTTCACGGCGCGTCGGCCGTCCAGACCCACATGACGAACTCTCGGCTCACCGATCCCGAAGTGCTCGAATGGCGCTTCCCGGTGATCGTCGACAGCTTCGAGATACGGCGCGGCAGCGGCGGTTCGGGCCGGTGGCGTGGCGGTGACGGCGTCGTGCGGCGGTTGCGTTTCCGAGAGGCGATGACGGTCAGCACGCTGTCGGGTCATCGGCGAGTCCCGCCGTACGGCATGGCCGGCGGTTCTCCCGGCGCGCTGGGGCGCAACGTCGTCGAGCGGGCCGATGGCACCGTGGTGGAGCTGGCCGGATGCGACTCGGCGCAGGTGGAAGCCGACGACGTGCTGGTCGTCGAGACCCCCGGCGGCGGCGGATACGGGCAGCCGTGACGCTGGTGCCGTAGCGAAAAAGTCCTCGAAAATTGTTCGGCGGGTGTCGTATCGGGGTAGCGGCGTTCGTGGTGATGATGAGAGGCAGCCACACGGGCCGCCCGTGATCAAGGAGAACCGCATGACGCAGTACCTGCTGACGCTGCCGCACGATTCAGCCGAAGAACCCACGATGGAGTCGATGGACCCGGCCATGCTCGAGGATGTCTTCGCTGCGGTCGATGGGTTCAACACGAGACTCAAGGAGGATGGTGCTTGGGTCTTCGCCGGTGGCCTGCACCCGCCGTCGACGGCGACGACGGTCGACTTCACCGGCGAGGCGCCGATCCTCACCGATGGGCCCTACGTCGAGGCGAAGGAGTACCTGGGCGGCTTCTGGGTCATCGAGGCTCCGGACCGCGATGCAGCGCTGGAGTACGCCAAGCTCGCCTCGAAGGCGTTGAAAGGTCGTATCGAGGTGCGGGCCTTCCAAGAACCGCCGGAGCAGGGTGAGTCCTGAGGCGCGGATGCGTGTCGGAGTCTGTCGCGTCGGCTACTCATGCCACGGTCGAGCGGATCTTCCGCGAAGAGTACGGCCGGGTGATCGCCTCGCTGGTCCGCCGATTCGGTGACATCGACGTCGCCGAGGAGGCAGCCGGCGAGGCTCTCGTGGTCGCCCTCGAGCGCTGGCCGGTCGACGGTACGCCACACAACCCGGGTGGCTGGCTGACGACGACCGCCGTACGCCGGGCGGTGGACCGGTTGCGTCGCGAACAGCGACGCGACGACAAGCATCAGGCGGCGCAGATGATCTACGACGACACTCCGCACGAGCCGACCGGCCCGGTCCACGACGACCGGCTGCGCCTGATGTTCACCTGCTGTCATCCAGCGCTGTCGCTGGAGGCCAGGGTGGCTCTGACCCTGCGACTGCTCGGCGGGCTGACCGTCGCCGAGGTCGCTCAGGCCTTCCTCGTCCCTGAGACGACGATGGCCCAGCGGATCACCCGGGCCAAGGCGAAGATCCGCGACGCCAAGATCCCGTACCGGGTGCCGGCCGAAGCCGACTTGACCGAGCGGCTCTCCGCCGTACTGGCCGTGTTGTTCCTCGTGTTCAACGAGGGGTACCTCGCCAGCGCAGGCACCGAGCCGATCCGCGACGAGCTCACCGGCGAAGCCATCCGGCTGACGCGGGCCCTGCGTGCTCAATTGCCTCGAGAGACCGAGGTCACCGGCTTGCTCGCGCTGATGCTGCTGATCGAGGCCCGGCGCGTCGCCCGGGTTTCCGGCGGCGAGCTGGTTCCGTTGCACCAGCAGGATCGTCGACGGTGGGACCGTGCACTGATCGCCGAAGGACATGCCATGGTGCGAGCCTGCCTCGCGGTCAACCGGCCGGGGCGCTACCAGCTCCTCGCCGCGGTCAATGCCGTCCACACCGACGCGCCCACCGCCGCCGACACCGACTGGTCCCAGATCGTCGCGCTCTACGATCAGTTGGCTGCGATGGACCCGTCGCCGATCGTCGCGCTCAACCGCGCTGTCGCCGTCGCCGAGCTGGACGGCCCGGAGGTCGCGCTCGCTCTCGTCGACGCGCTCCCGTTGACGACCTACCACGCGTGGCACGCGACACGCGCCGACCTGCTACGGCGCCTCGAACGCCAGGACGAGGCACGCGCGGCCTACGACGCGGCCATTGCGGCCACGCAGAACGTCGCCGAGCGCGGCTACCTCGCCCGGCGGCGCGACGAGCTCGGCGCCTGACGCCGGATGTCACAGCGCACGGGTGCCGGGCACCTTCACCGGCAGCAGAGGTGGATTTCCGGCGGTCGGGCGAGGGTGATGCGACGTGGGCGAGCGCCCGGTGTCCGACGTCGCCGACGCGCTACGGGGACTTCGATCAGTCGTCAACGACGAGGTTGATCGAGCAGTCGAACTGATCCAGGGTGAGGCGACGGCACTGAGCGCCGCCTGCGTGCAGGCGGCCGCTCTCAACACCTGGCCCACGTCGCAGCTGAGATCGAGCAGGTGTCGCAGCAGCTGCCGTCCGTGCTCGCCGACATCCCTGCCGAGGTGGGCACCGTCGTCGACACCGCGATCGCCGACCTGGACCGACTGTTGCGTCCACCCGGCGAATCGACGGCCGCGGGCGCTTCTCCGCTCGCAGCGGTGCCCGTGTTCGAACGGCGCGACCCGCCGCAAGCGCCGAGCGCCGCGGGTCAGCACCCGCTGATCGAGTTCGCCACCGAAGCCGAGTTCAAGGTCGCCGCAGAGAATCCGGAGCCGAACACCAGGTACCGCTACCGCGACGTGGAGTGGACGACCGACGAGCTGGGCCGGACCATCAGCGTGATCGGTAAGCCCAGCTTGACACGTGCAACTCGCGACAAACGGCTGCAGGCGCAGATCGGCCGTGAGGGTCGCCCCACCGACGTGGGGTTCCACCTGTTGGGGCATGCCCTCGGTGGCCCGACGAACCGGATCAACGTCGTCTCGGGTAACGGGGTTCGCATCGACGACGGGTTGGCCAACCTCAACCAGGGCGCCTACGCGAAGTTCGAGAAGGAGATACGGAAGCAACTGGCGGCTGGCCGTGACGTGCGTGTAGAGATCCGCGTGGTGTACGGCCCTCGGAATTCCACCACTCGGCCCGACGAGTTCGTCGCACGGCTTACTGTCGATGGTGATCGGTCTCGGCCGTACAGGTTCGTCAACAAGTGAGGACTGCATGAACAAGCCACAGTCGACGGTCGATGCGGTCGTGGAGCGCCTGACCGATCTAGCGCCTCCGGGCTGGATCAGACTGGTCCTGAACTGGGAAGTCACCCCAGACGAAGACGACGATCTGATGGCCGGCATGGCCATTTTCGCGGTCGTGCGGGACGGCACCGAACTGAGGCGCAGCGAGATCGACTACGACTGGACTCTGGGGCAGTGCATCGACTGCCTCTACTGGTTGATGGCGGAGGTCAACGACCGACGTTGGACGACGATGCATTTGGAGGTCGACGTCGACGGAGATCGCCGTGTGGGATTCGAATACGACCGGCCGGCGCCGTTGGGGTCCATCGATCATCGCTTCGATGACTACATCGAGAAGCACCGGGCCGAGCTGGATGCGCTGGCCGAGGCTGTGCAGGTCGGTGAATCTGGTGGCGCCGCATCCATGAGCCCGTCGCCCGGCACGCCGCAGCCGGCCGGCTTGGACGAGCAGCAAGAACTCATCCAGACGATCGTCCAGCGATTCGCCGCGATCGCACCCGACGGGTGGGCGAGGCTCGCCGGCAACTGGGAGGCATACCGCGACGACGACGACCGGCTGACGCTGAACTACATCACGGTGGCGATCGTCAACGGCGGGCACGAGTGGCTGTACGGGCAGGTCGGTTACGACCACGTCCTCTACGACGCGGTGATCGAGCTCAACGAGCGCATGGCCGGCGGCGACGAGCAGCGCCGGTGGACCGTGTTCGACCTGGAAGTCGATGCCGATCCGCCGGAGTTTCGCGTCGATTTCGGCTACGGCACGCCGAAGCGGGTGAACGGCATCGACGACCACGAGTCGATCGGGCGGTTCAGGGATTACCTGCAGACGTGGATCGACGCCCACGGCCCGACGCCCTGATCTGGCCGCGGCTCACCTCGACGGCTGACACGTGGGGCACCAGAACGCCACCCGTTCCTGCGGAGCTCGGCCGATCTCGCCGACACGCACGGGTGTTCCACATCGCCGGCACGGCCGTGGCGCCCGGCCGTACACCCAGTGCTGCCGACCGGGACGAGGGTCACCGGTGGTGACCTGCTGGCCCGTCTGCGCGTTGCGCGCCATCAGCGTATGCGCCCGCACGACCAGTTGCTCCAGGTTCGCGACCCGTTCGACCGGGGTGTACGGCGACTCACCGGCCAGGAAGCACACCTCGGCGAGGTAGACCGTACCGATGCCGGCGAGATTGCGTTGGTCGAGCAGCGCGGCTCCGAGCTCGCGGCCGGGCGTCGCCAGCAGCCGACGTACCGCCTCGGCCGGGTCCCAATCGGCGCCGAGCAGGTCCGGACCCAGATGCCCGACGACGCCGGGTTCCGCACTGGTCCGGATCAGCTCCACGATGGGCAACCGGTAACCCACAGCGTGCACGCGCTCGGTCGACAGCACCACCCTGATCTGGAAGCCGGGCCCACCGCGCCACCGCTCACCCGGCGCGTAGACCCGCCACGCTCCCTCCATCCGCAGGTGGCTGTGCAGCGTCAGGTCGCCGGTCATCCGCGTGAGCAGGTGTTTTCCGCGCGAGACCACTTCGGTGACGGTGCGGCCGCTGAGATCGGCCGTGGCAAACCTGGGAACCCGGAAGTCAGTACTGGTCAGCACGTCGCCGGCCAGCACGCCGTGCAGCCGAGCAGCCGTTCTGTAGACGGTGTCGCCTTCGGGCATGTTTCAGAGTGCCATAGTCCGGCTGAACTCTCGTCGGCCCGGCCAGGGTCTCGTCACGCCGCCCGTCGGCGACTAGCATTCTGAGCAGGGGCGACCGCGGATGAACACGAACTTCGCCGATCTCACCCGAGCCTTGCGACGGCGCTGGTCCTCGGGTCGGAGCCAGCCGTGCGCAGTCGCTGATCCGTTCCGGACTCTCACGGTGCAGCTGCGGCTGTCCAGGATGGCCGATGAGATGCGGAGCCTCGAGCGCGACGTGGGCCGGTGGGCCCGCGCTCACCATCTGACCGCGGCGACGGCTGCCTACGACGATCTGCTGATCGAGGCTGCCCACATGGCCGGTCTCGACATCCCGGATGCGCCACCGGCGGTGCGCCGCCTGATGATCGAGAGCGCGTTACGCCATGACGGTTGGAGCTGGTGACGCGCCGACGTTGGCGGCCTCGAGATCCAGCAGCGCGCGCTTGCGGTCGAGCCCGCCGCCGTAGCCGGTGAGCGCCCCGCTCGAGCCGATCACGCGGTGGCACGGCACGATGATCGACAACGGGTTGCGGCCGTTGGCCATCCCCACCGCGCGCGAGGCCGTCGGGCGCCCGATCTGCGTGGCGATCATGGCGTAGCTGCGCACGTGACCGTACGGAATGGTGCGCAGGGCCTGCCACACCGTGAGCTGGAAGGGGGTACCGACCGGGGCGAGCGGAAGATCGAACTCATGCAGCCGTCCCTCGAAGTACGCGTCGAGCTGGCGGCGAGTCTCGGCGAACCAGGCGTCGTCGCGGCGCCAGGAGGCGTCGATGCCGACGGGCCCGTGCCGGTGTTGTTCCATGTAGACCCCGGTGAGGCCCGCATCGCTGGCGGTCACCCGCAGCGGGCCGATCGGGCTGTCGATGGAGGTCCAGATCGTGGTGGTCATCGTCATTCCTCGCTGTGCGTAGTCGTCAGGCACGCCCAGATGTGCATCAATGCGTACGATCGCCAAGGGCGCCAGCGCTCGGCCAGCTTCGTGACGGCCTTCGGCTCGGTGGGCAGGCCGAGCCGACGCAGCCCGTGTTTGACGCCCAGGTCGGTGGGCAGGAACACGTCCGGATCACCGAGCCCCCGCATACGGAGGTAACCGGCGGTCCAGGGTCCGATACCGGGAACCTCGAGCAGTTGGCGTTCGGCTTCGTCGCGGTCCACACCCGGGTCGAGCCGAATCCGCCCGGTGGCCAACCTCCTGGTCAGCTCGTGCAGCGTGTTCTGCCGGGTCCGTGGCATGGGGAACGCGGATGGGTCGGCCTCCGCCAGGGCGGCCGCCGTAGGGAACGCGTGGGTGATCGTCCCGACCGGCGCATCGAGTGGCTTGCCGTACGTCGTGGTGAGCCGCGCGGCGATCGTGCGCGCGGCGGCCACGGACACCTGCTGGCCGAGCACCCCACGCACGGCGAGTTCGTCGGCATCGACCGATCCCGGCAGGCGTCGCCCGGGGGCGGAGCCCACGAGTTCGGCGAGCGCGGGATCGGCGGCGAGGACGGCGTCAGCTGCCTGCGGGTCGGCGTCGAGATCGAAGATCCGGCGGCATCGGGCGACCGCCGCGGTCAGGTCTCGGGGATCGGCCAGGCGCAACCGGGCCTGAACCCAACCGTCCCGGGGCGTGAGCTCAGCGACCCCGACGCCGTGCGGCAGCGAGATGCTGCGGCGGTAGGTGTCGCCGTCGACTTCCTCGACACCGGGGATCGCGCGCTGGGCCAAGAACGTGAGGACGCCGGCGAGGTGGGCCGGCGCCCGGTAGGCGAGCCGCAGGTCTATCGCACCGGCAACCCGAGAGCGCTCGTGGCGGCGGGAGGTGGCGCGCAACTCGCTCGGCGAGGCGGCGTAGATCTCCCGGACGGTGTCGTTGAACTGGCGAATGCTGGTGAACCCCGCGGCGAACGCGATCTCGGTCACCGGCATGGCCGTCGTCTCCAGCAGTGTCCGGGCGGTGTGGGCACGCTGCGAACGGGCCAACCGGAGCGGCCCGGCGCCGACCTCTTCGGTGAGCGTACGGTGCACCTGCCGCTCGCTGTAACCCAGCTTCCCGGCCAAGCCGGCCACGCCGTCGCGGTCGACCACGCCGTCAGCGATCAGGCGCATTGCACGCCCGACCACGTCCGCGCGCACGTTCCACTCCGCCGAGCCCGGCGTGGCATCCGGCCGGCAGCGTCGACAGGCCCGGAACCCAGCGGTCTGGGCCTGCGCCGCCGTGCGGAAATAGCGGATGTTCGTCCGTTTGGGCGTCATCGCCGGACAGCTGGGCCGGCAGTAGATGCCCGTCGTGGTGACACCGAGGTAGAACACGCCGTCGAACCTCGCGTCGCGGCTGCTCACCGCTCGGTACTGCGCTTCTTCGTCCAGCATGATTCCAGTGTCGTTGCTGGACGACGCTGCGACTAGCGGAAATCAGACACGGCAGAGCAATCAGATGTCGCGGAACGCTTCGATCCGGGCACCGAGCACGGACAGCCGGGCGGCGAGGTCTTCGTAGCCGCGGTTGATGACGTAGACGTTGCGCAGAACCGACGTGCCTCTGGCTGCGAGCATCGCCAGGAGGACCACGACGGCCGGGCGAAGCGCCGGCGGGCAGATGACCTCGGTACCGGACCACCGGGTCGGGCCCTCGACGAGGACGCGGTGTGGGTCGAGCAGCGTGACGCCGGCACCCAGCTTCGTCAACTCGGTGAGGTAGATGGCCCGATTCTCGTAGACCCAGTCGTGGATCATCGTCTGGCCGTGGGCCGTCGCCGCGATCAGCGCGAAGAACGGGAGGTTGTCGATGTTCAGGCCCGGGAACGGCATCGGGTGGATCTTGTCGCGCGGCGGGCGCAGCATCGACGGACGCACCGTGAGGTCGACCAGGCGCGTCTTGCCGTTGGCTGCCACGTACTCCGCGCTGCGGTCGTAGTCCAGCCCCATCTCCTCGAGCAGTGCGAGTTCGATCTCGAGGAACTCGATGGGCGCCCGGCGGACCGTGATCTCCGACGATGTCACGATCGCAGCCGACAGCAGGCTCATGGCCTCGATCGGGTCTTCGGACGGGGAATAGTCGACATCGCAGTCGATGTCGGCCTTGCCGTGCACGGTCAGCGTGGTGGTGCCGATTCCCTCGATCTTGACGCCGAGCCGGGTGAGGAAGAAGCACAGGTCCTGCACCATGTAGTTCGGGCTGGCGTTGCGGATGACCGTCACGCCGTCGTTGCGTGCGGCGGCCATCAGGGCGTTCTCGGTGACGGTGTCGCCGCGCTCGATCAGCACGATCGGGCGCGTCGGCGACGTCACCTGATCACGTTCGGCGTGGTAGTAGCCACCGGTGGCCTTCAGTTCCAGGCCGAACGGACGCAGCGCCGACATGTGCGGTTCGACCGTGCGCGTGCCGAGGTTGCAGCCGCCGGCGTACGGGAGTTTGAAGCTCTCTTCACGATGCAGCAGTGGGCCGAGGAACATGATGACGCTGCGCGTGCGGCGTGCGGCCTCGACGTCCATGCTGTCGAGATCGAGCCGTTCCGGCGGAGTGATCTCGAGGTCACGGCGATCACCGAGCCAGCGGGTGCGGATCCCGATGCTCTCCAGCACCTCGATGATGCGGTTGACCTCTTCGATCCGGGCGATGCCGCGCAGGACCGTGCGGCCCTTGTTGAGCAGGCTGGCACACAGCAGCGCGACGCTGGCGTTCTTGCTCGACTTGACGTCGATACTGCCGGACAGTTGCTGGCCGCCGGTGACTCGCAAGTGAGAGGGGCCAGTGGGAGCCAGGGACACGATCTCTTTGTCAAGAGCCTCGCCGATCCGGGCGATCATCTCGAGGCTGAGATTCTGCTGTCCGTGCTCGATCCTGTTGACCGCGCTCTGGCTGCTGCCCAGGGCGTCGGCGAGCTGGCTCTGAGTCCAGCCGCGATGCTGACGTGAGTCGCGGATCAACCGACCGATTCGACTCCGATAATCTTCTGCCACGCTGGCACCATAACTCACGTATGAGTTCGCTTACACCACAACAGCCACATTGGCCCCACCGTGGCGCGAATCACGGGCTCGTTCATGCACGTGATGATGTTGACGTGTCAGCCAAACCGTGGGGAGCGTCTGAGCTCAGCCGGCGCGCCGCGAGTCTAATCGACTCGCGCACAAGTTGCGGCTCACACGTCGAACGCGAGACGGCAGAACTCGCGCCGGATCGCGTTGAGAGGATCGCTGGCACGCGTGTAGAAGAGCTTGTTCGTCAGGAGTACAGCCCACCGGCCCCGGCGGGGCGACACCCACAGGCCGGTTCCGGTGAATCCGAAGTGCGCCCACACGTCGTTGTCGTCCGCGCTCGCCGGATGCCAGAACAGGCCACGCGACGGCGTCAGATTCGCCGTCCGGATCTTGAGTGACTCTTTGATCCACGCTGGCCCGAACCCAGGCCGGCGTGGTGCTTGGTCGGGCGCGACGAGGTAACGCAGGAACGCGGCGAGATCGGCCACCACCGAAAATGCCCCTGCGCTGCCGCACACCCCCAGCAAGCGCGCCGAGTAGTCGTGCGGGATGCCCTTGAGGTGGCCTCCGTGGTCCGGATCGAACTCCGTCGGTGCGCACCGGCCCACGAAGTCCGGGGACAGCGGGCTGAATCGGGTGGACATCATGTGCAGGGCATCCCATGCGCACACGCGGCTGAGCTCGTCGAGAGGCATCGCGGCCACCCGCTCGGCGAGGAAGCCGAGGATCAACGCTGCTCGGTCGGTGTATTCGACGGTTTGACCCGGCGGCCGGCTCAGCGGTTCGTGCAGGATGCCGCGCTCGATGGCGCTGCGGTCGGTGCCGTACAGCGCCCGGAGGTTGGCCCGCGACGGCACGCCGGCGGTGTGGGTGAGCAGCTGGATCACGGTGACGTCGGCGAGATCGTGGCCGCGCACCTCCGGCAGGTGGGTCGCCAACGAGTCCTCGAGACCGATGTCGCCGGCTTCCCACAGGGCGCCGATCGTCGACCAGACAACGATGATCTTGGTGAGGCTCGCCAGGTCGAACACGGTGTCCGGGGCCATGGGTGCGCGCGGATCCGCGGGATCGAGCAGGCCGGTGGCGCCCCAGCTGCGCGTACCGTCGGGCCCGCCGACCGCCCAGACGGCTCCCGGGAACACGAGGTCGTCCACGCCGCGGGTGAGCAACTCGCCGATGGGATCTGCGGTGCCTCTGGTCATCGGGGCCGTCCTGTTCGCTTGCCGGTGACGCCGGGTGTGCGTCGCGCCGTTCGCAACGGATGGGTCTACACCTGCTGCCCTTTCCATGATCCGCTGAAACGGCGCCCGACTGGGAGCACTCAACCACATTCTGGGCAAATACGACGTATCACCCCGGCGATGACGCCATCGGCGTGCGCGGCACACTGGGACCCGACCTCGATGCTTCACCCCGTCCTAGGAGTTCCGGGTGCGCGACCAGTCCATTGACGACTTCCTGGAGGAGCTAGCCGCCCGTGTGCCCGCGCCCGGGGGCGGCGCCGTGGCCGCGATGCACGCTGCGCAGGCCGCAGCCCTGCTGGCGATGGTAGCTCGCTACAGCGTCGGGCCGCGTTTCGCCGAGAACGCCGAGCTCGTGGAGCGTGTCCTCGTCAAGGCCGATGCGTTGCGGGTGGACGCCTTGGAACTGGCAGAAGACGACGCCGAGGCGTTTCTGGCGGTGACCGGCGCCTATGACCTGCCACAGGAGACCGACGAGGAAGCCGAGGAGCGCTCGGCCACCATCGCCAACGCGCTCGCCGAGGCGGCGGAGCCGCCGGCTGCCGTCATCGTCGCCGCCACCCATCTGATCGCCATGGCCGAGGAACTCCTCCCGGTGGCCAATCCCAATGTGGTGGCCGACATCGGCGCCGCCGTGGAGTCCGCCCGGGCGGCGGCGCTGACGGCGCGACTGAACATCGAGGTCAACGTCGCAGGTGTCACCGACGATGACGCGCGCCGGCGGCTGGCCGCGACGGTCGACGGCGTCGGTGCGTTGGCCCAGCGAGCCGACGAGGTGACCAGATCGGA
>JAJYTA010000268.1 GCA_021793295.1 Actinomycetes bacterium | reverse complement strand
CCAGGTCGGGTCGTTCTCGGCGCGTGAGGTCGCCCGGTTCGGCGCGCCGTCGCTGATCACCCGCAACACCAACGACGTCCAGCAGGTCCAGATGCTGGTGATGATGACCACCACCATGCTGGTCATGGCGCCGATCATGTGTGTCGGCGGCATCATCATGGCGCTGCGCCAAGACGTGCAGCTGTCGTCGCTGATGCTGGTGTCCGTTCCGGTCCTGGGAATCGGGGTCCTGCTCATCGCGCGCCGGATGGTGCCGCAGTTCCGCGCCATGCAGGAACGCATCGACGTGGTCAATCGGGTCTTGCGCGAGCAGATCACCGGTATCCGGGTGGTGCGTGCGTTCGTGCGCGAGCCGTACGAGCAGCACCGCTTCGGCCAGGCGAACGCTGCGCTCACCGACACCGCGTTGCGGGTGGGCCGGTTGATGGCGCTGATGTTCCCGTTCGTCATGCTCGTGCTCAACGCTTCGAGCGTCGCGGTGCTGTGGTTCGGCGGGATGCGCGTCGACAGCGGCCAGATGGACGTGGGAGCTCTCACCGCCTTTCTCACCTACCTCATGCAGATCTTGATGTCGGTGATGATGGCGATGTTCATGGTGATGATGGTGCCGCGCGCCGCCGTGGCGGCCGAGCGGATCACCGGGGTTCTCGACACGGAATCGTCGGTCGTACCGCCGTCGCGGCCGGTGACCGACCTGGCCAGTCCCGCCGCGCTCGAAGTTCGCGAGGCCGGGTTCACCTACCCCGGAGCCGATGAACCGGTGCTCGACAGCGTGTCGTTCACGACCGGGCCGGGGGAGACGACGGCGATTCTCGGCAGCACCGGGGCGGGAAAGTCCACGCTGATCGACCTGGTGCCGCGGCTGATGGATGTCACCGCCGGTGCGGTGCTGGTCGGCGGGGTCGACGTCCGGGAGGCCGACCCGGACGTGTTGCGCCGGCGCATCGGGCTGGTGCCGCAACGGCCGTATCTGTTCTCGGGCACGGTCGCGAGCAACCTGCGTTACGGGCGGCCGGAGGCCAGCGACGACGAACTCTGGCAGGCGCTCGAGATCGCTCAGGCCAGGGATTTCGTCGAAGAGATGCCCGAGGGACTCGACGCGCCCATCGCCCAGGGCGGCACCAACGTCTCCGGTGGGCAGCGCCAGCGCCTGGCCATCGCGCGCGCTTTGGTGTGCCGGCCGGACATCTACCTGTTCGACGACTCGTTCTCCGCGCTCGACGTCGCCACCGACGCTCGGCTCCGCGCCGCGTTGCGCCCGTACACGGCGGCCTCGGCCGTGGTGATCGTGGCTCAACGTGTGTCGACGGTGCTCGATGCCGACCAGATCGTCGTGCTCGAGGACGGTGTCGTCGTCGGCATCGGCCGGCACGACGAGCTGATGACCACCTGCCCGACCTATATCGAGATCGTCGAGTCTCAGCTGAGTGCGGAGGAAGCGGCATGAGCACGGCCAAGAGCCCGGCCTCGACCACCACCCGCGCGCCAGCACCCGGCTCCGGCGGGCCCGGTATGGGTGCGCCGCCGCAGAAGCCGATGGAGTTCGGACCCTCGGCGCGCCGCTTGCTCGCCCGGCTCCGCCCGGAGCGCCGTGGAGTCACCCTGGTGATTGCGCTGGCCGTGCTGGCGGTGTTGCTCAACGTGCTCGGTCCGCGTGCTCTCGGTGAAGGGACCGACCTGATCTTCCAGGGCTTCGTGGGCAGCAGGCTGCCCGACGGAGTGACGAAGGAGCAGGCGGTCGAGCAGTTGCGGGCCGGGGGACAGGGCACGTTCGCCGACATGGTGGCCGGCATGGACGTGACCCCGGGGCAGGGCGTCGACTTCGATGCGCTGCGCTGGGTGCTGCTCGGGGTGCTCGCGTTGTACCTGGGCGCGGCGCTGTTCTCGTGGCTGCAGGCCTATCTGCTCAACATCGTCGTGCAACGCACGATGCTGCGGCTGCGCTCGGACGTCGAAGACAAGATCCACCGGCTGCCGTTGAGCTACTTCGACCGGAACGCCCGTGGCGACCTGCTCAGCCGCGTGACCAACGACATCGACAACATCTCGCAGAGCGTCTCGCAGACCATGAGCCAGCTGCTGACGTCCGTGCTGACGGTGCTGGGCATGCTGACCATGATGGTGGTGATCTCGCCGCTACTGGCCGTGATCGCGCTGATCACGGTTCCGCTGTCGGTTCTGATCACCGCCCGGATCGCCAAACGCTCGCAGAAGGAGTTCGTGGCGCAATGGCGCGAGACCGGTGAGCTGAACGCGCACGTCGAAGAGACGCACACCGGGCACACGCTGGTCACGGTCTTCGGCCGCCACGACGCCAGCGAGCGCGAGTTCCAGGAGAAGAACGAGCGGCTGTTCAAAGCGAGCTTCGCCGCGCAGTTCATCACTGGGATCATCCGGCCGGCGATGATGTTCCTCGGCAGCCTGAACTACGCGGCGGTCGCCGTGATCGGCGGGCTGCGGGTGGCGTCGGGCTCGATGAGCCTCGGCGAGGTGCAGGCGTTCATCCACTACTCCCAGCAGTTCACCCAACCGCTGGCCCAGCTGGCGTCGATGGCGAACCTGGTGCAGTCGGGGGTCGCGTCGGCCGAGCGCGTGTTCGAGCTGCTGGACGAGCCGGAACAGTCCGCCGAGCCGGAGGCCACCGTCGCCTCGACGCGGACCACTCGCGGCCAGGTGGCCTTCGAGAACGTCTCGTTCAGTTACGAGCCCGACGAACCGCTGATCGAGAACCTGTCACTCGTCGCCGAACCCGGGACGACCGTGGCCATCGTCGGCCCCACCGGCGCCGGCAAGACGACTCTGGTCAACCTGATCATGCGCTTCTACGAGCTGGACGGTGGCCGGATCACGATCGACGGGCACGACATCGCCGCGATGCGCCGCGACGAGCTGCGATCGAAGTTCGGCATGGTGCTGCAGGACGCGTGGCTGTTCAACGGCACGATCCGCGACAACATCGCCTACGGCGACCCGAGCGCCACCGATGAGCAGATCCGCGCGGCCGCCGAGGCGACGTACGCCGACCGGTTCGTGCGGTCGCTGCCCGACGGCTACGACACCGTGATCGACGAGGAAGGCGAGAACGTCAGCGCCGGGGAGAAGCAGCTGCTGACCATCGCGCGGGCGTTCCTCGCCGACCCGGCCATCCTGATTCTCGACGAAGCCACCAGCTCGGTTGACACCCGCACCGAGGTGCTGGTGCAGCAGGCGATGGCGGCGCTGCGAAGCGACCGGACGAGCTTCGTCATCGCCCACCGGCTGTCGACGATTCGCGACGCCGACGTGATCTTGGTGATGCAGCATGGCCGTATCGTCGAACAGGGCGCTCATGCCGAGTTGTTGAGCCGGCGCGGGGCCTACTACGACCTGTACACCAGTCAGTTCGCCGCCGCACAGGTCGACGAGGCCTGACAGGACGCGGGGCTACGGGCAGGATGACGAGGCCACGTCACGACGCGGCGTCGGCGGCCTGCGCCAGCTGCGGCACGTAGTCGTCGAGCATCCACGGAATCGACAGCACCGACGGTGCCGAGCTGGCGGCGACGTACGACTCGCCGATGATCGGCGCGTAGGCCCCGGCCTTCATGGCCGGGTTCTGCGCGAACAGCGGGTTGGCGGCGAAAGCGTCGGCAGCCTGCTGGTCGTTGAACCACGCCACCAGGATGTCGGTGTCGATTCCGGCAGCGAGTTCCGCGCTGACGTAGTAATAGACGGTGTCGCCGGTGGCGTTCTCGTCGACGTATGGCGCCACCGTCATCCCGAGATCGGTCAGCAGCGCGACCCGGACATCGTCAGAGGTGAAGATGCCGAGCTGGCCGTCGTCTTCGGTGGCGTAGACGAAGGTCTTGCCGGCCAACTGCGGGTAGTCCGCCGCAGTCTGCTCCAGGTAGGCCTCGGTGTCGGCGACCAGCTGCTCGGCCTGATCGGCCAGGCCGAGAGCCTCGCCGATCACCCGGGTCTGCTCCTGCCAGGGCGTCGACCACGGCGCGTCCGGGTAGGCCACGGTCGGCGCGATCTGGCTGAGCGTCTCGTACTGCTCGGCCGTGATGCCGGAATAGACCGCCAGGATGACGTCCGGCTGTGCTTCGGCGATCGCCTCGTACGGGATCTCCTC
>JAJYTA010000067.1 GCA_021793295.1 Actinomycetes bacterium | reverse complement strand
GCTCGCCAGCCGGAAGTCGATCAGCGAGTCAGCCGCCTGACAGCGCCGCCACGGCCGCGTCGACGTCGGCCTCGGTGGAGTAGAGATGGAACGAGACTCGCGTCGAGCCGGCCCGGGTAGCCGCGCGAATCCCCGCCGCAGCGAGTTTGCGGTCAGCGTCCGGGACGTCGGCGGACACGATGGCGCTGTTGGACTCCGGCAGTCCGAGCCCCCGCCGGAACCGGTTGGCCAGCCGCACGTTGTGTGCGCCGATCTGCTCGACCCCCACCTGCTCGATCAGCTCCAGCGCCGGCGCCGCGCCCACCCAGCAGTGCCACGCCGGGGACAGGTCGAACCGACGGGCGTCGCGCGCGAGATCGAGACGCGGCCCGTAGTAGTTGGCGTGCACGTCATCACCGGCGTACCACCCGGCCGCCAACGGTCGCACGCGCTCACGCAGCTGCTGATCGACGTAGCAGAACGCGGTTCCCCGTGGCGCGCACAACCACTTGTAGCTGCCGCACACGAGCGCGTCGACGTGCCGGACGTCGACGGGTAGCCACCCGATGGCCTGCGTAGCGTCGGCGACCACCAGGGCACCGGCGGACCGCGCCTTCGCTGCCAGCCCGGCCAGGTCGCTCACCTCGCCGGTGGCCGACTGCACCACGCTGATCGCCACCAGATCCACGTCCTCGTCGATGCGGTCCTCGAGGTCCGACAGGGGCACCGTCTCCACGACGACCCCGCGAGACTCATGTGTCTGGTAGGGGAACAGGTTCGATCCGAACTCGACCTCCGGCGCCAGGACGCGCGCCCCGTCGGGCAATGCCGCCGCGATGAGCCCGACGTGCTGGGACACGTTGGCTCCGACGGCGATGTCGGACACCTCGGCGCCGACCAGGCGGGCGAAGGACGCCCGAGCCTGCTGAGTCGAGTCGTCCCATGGCTCCCACGACGTCCTCCCCCGCCGCCAGTCCTCGAGGGCGGCCTGGAGCGACTCCCAGGCCGGCCTGGGCGGAAGTCCATAGCTCGCGGTGTTCAGCCATCCGGGTTCAGCGTCGAACAGGCGCTGTGCTTCGGCGACGGGCAGGGCCGTGTGCGAGGTCATACAGCCAGTCTGTCAAAGGGTTGCGGGCTCGGGCATCGGCAATACTGGCGGGTGTGGAGTACGTGTCCAGGGTGCCGCGACCGCCGTTGGACGGGTTGATCGACGACCTCTATTACCTGGAGGGCACGTCGCCGTACGCCGGGCTGACGCTGCCGCCGGCGCCGTCGGCGCTGCTCATCGTCAATCTCGGGGCGCCGTTCCGTATCCGGGTCGGCACCGGCGCCGAGACGGCCGACTACACCGACGGGTGCGTGGTCACGATGCCCACCCGGGCGTGGGAGTTCGGCTACCCACGCTGGACCCGGTCCGTCGGTGTGCATTTCAAGCCGTGGGCGAAGTGGGCTTGGTCGAAGTAGCCGGCCACGAGTTCCGAGCGTTCACCGAGCTCACGCCGACCCGGTACGTCGAAGTCCGGCGGCAGTTCCATCGCGAGCATCCCGGCCATGTGCTGGACAGCTGGCCGCTGCCGGCCGATTGATTTCTTACAAGAGCGGCAGCTCACCACGCGCCACGATGGGGGTATCACCAAGCAGAGAAGCACCCCATGGGCAAGGTAGTCATGTACAGCTCGGTGTCGGTGGACGGCTTCGTCGCCGACGACAACGATCAGCCCGGACCGCTGTTCGACTGGTTGACCAGCGGCGACGTGCCGTTGGACGAGAGCGGTGCGCTGAAGGTGTCGCAAGTTTCCTACGACTATACCCGCGCGTATTGGGACCAGATCGGGGCAACCGTCGTCGGCCGCCACGTCTTCGACTTGACCGACGGCTGGAGCGGGACACCTCCGGGTGGGGTCGACCACGTGGTCGTCGTGACCCACCGGGCAGGCCCGAGGGCTGGCACCCTGAGGCGCCGTTTCACTTCGTCGACGGCGTCGAGGCGGCCGTGGCCAAGGCGCAAGAGCTCGCCGGTGACCGCGTCGTCGAGATCGCCGCTGGCGACGTCGGTGGCCAGGTGTTTGCCGCGGGCCTGGTCGACGAGGTGCGCATGGACGTCGTACCCGTCGTGTTCGGGTCCGGCAAGCGCTACTTCGGCTCGGCCGACGCGCAGCACCTGTTGGAGGATCCTGACGAGGTGATCCAGAGCAACCGGGTCCTCCACGTGCGCTATCAGGTCCGCCGCTGACACGTGGCTGGGTACACCGCACAGGGGCAGGCGCATCCGGACGGCGGACGCCATGCTGGGAGGCGTGGTGAAGACGCGAAGTGAATTGGGCGAATTCCTCCGCAGCCGCCGGGAGCGGCTCACGCCGGAACAGGTTGGCCTGCCCTCGGGGGTGACGCTGCGCCGAGTGCCCGGGCTGCGGCGCGAGGAGCTGGCTCAGTTGGCCGGCGTGAGCGTCGGCTATTACACGCGCCTGGAACAGGGCGTGAGCCGGGCCGCTTCTCCCGCGGTGCTCGACGCGCTGGCGATGGCCCTGCAACTCGACGACGCCGAACACCGACACTTGCGGACCCTGGCCCAGCCGCCGCGGAAGGTCCGCCGCCGCGCGCGGCGTAGCGTGCTGCGGCCGACCGTCGCGGATTTGTTGGCCACCTTCGATGACGTGGCAGCGATCGTCATCGATCACCGCACCGACGTCGTGGGGTGGAATCGACTGGGGCACGCGCTGCTGGCCGGCCACGTCGACCCGGGCGCACCGCAGGAACCCAGTCGCCCCAACATCGCCCGGATGTTGTTCCTTGATCCGCATCACCGGGCCTTGTACCGGGACTGGCGGGCCAAGGCGATGATGACCGTAGCGGCACTCCACCAAGAGGTGGCCCGGCACCCGGATGACGTCGCACTCGAGCACCTGGTCGGCAAGCTCGCCGTCGCGAGCAACGAATTCGCCGCGATGTGGGCGCAGCGTCCGATCAAGATCTGCGCCTGCGCGGTACGCGATCTCGATCACCCGGAGGTCGGTCGCATCCGCCTCACCAACGAGACGCTCTCGCTCCCTGACGACGACCAGCAACTGGGGCTGTTCCACGCTCGGCGAGGGACACCGGATCACGAGGCACTCGTCCTTCTGGCATCACTGGCCGAGCGGCGCGCTGCCGACGAGCCCGCCACCGTCGAAAGGCCGTCATGAAGATCGTCGTCGTCGGCGGCACGGGCACCATCGGGCGCCGCCTGGCCGCGAAACTGCACGAGCACGGACACCTGGTCATCACGGCTGGTCGAACGTTAGGCGATGTTCGCGTGGACCTGACCTCGCCCGAGTCCATCGAGACGATGTATCAGCAGGTGGGTGCGATTGATGCCGTCGTCAGCGCCGCCGCACACGGCCCGATGGACGACTTCACCACGCTGAGCCGCCCCGAGCTGATCGACAACATGCAGGGCAAGCTGTTCGGCCAGGTCGACCTGGTGCTCATCGGGCAAGACCACGTCGCGGACGGCGCATCCTTCACTCTGACCTCGGGGGTGTTCGCCGACCAGGCGTGGCCGGGCGTGACCGGTGGCGCAATGATCAGTGGCGCGCTGCATGCCTTCGTCCTCTCGGCGGCAGTCGAACTGCCACGCACGATGCGAATCAACGCGGTGAGCCCGACCATGATCAGCGACTCGGTCGAGACCTTCTCCGAGTACTTCCCGGGGATGCGGCCGGTCTCGATGGATTCCTTGCTCACCGACTATCTCTCGTGCATCCACGGTGAGCAGACGGGCGAGATCATCCGCGCCTACGGGTGAACGGAAACGCCCTGGAGACGAGGTCAACGGCACACGGCATCAACACTTTGTTGACAACGCGGTGTTGATCGCATGAGCACAGCTGTCACCCGGGCCCGGACCGATCCCACTTGGGTGACCGCGACCGACCGCGAATCCGCACACCGAGTCTGGTTCGAGCTGCACGAGGACCTCCTCGCCACGCTCGGCCGTACCCGCTGACGCCAACGAACACAACCGTTCACGAAGCCGCAACGAAACAGCCGCTCACCTGCAGTGATGACAGGTGAGCGGCTGTTTGAACGACCAGCGGATTTGTGGAGCTGAGGGGATTTGAACCCCTGACCCTCTCGTTGCGAACGAGATGCGCTACCAGACTGCGCCACAGCCCCGTGAACCGTGGTGACTTTATCACCTCGGCGGGCCGGATTTCGAATCCGCACCCCGCCCCGCCCGGGACGGAATCAACGCGCCGCACCACGGGTTGCCACCATCATGAAGGCGATGACGTACTCCCGCTACGGCGGCCCCGAGGTCCTGGAGCTCACCGATCGACCCACGCCCAAGGTGCCGCCCGGGTTCGCGCTGATCCGGGTCGTCGCCTCCGCGGTCAACCCGGTCGACTGGAAGCTCATGGCCGGAGGCCTCGACGCGGTGATGGACGTGCACTTCCCCGTCACGCCGGGCTGGGACGTCGCGGGCGTGGTGGAGGAGCTCGGCCTCGACACGTTCCAGTTCGAGGTGGGTGACGAGGTGATCGGCTACGGCCGCCGCGACGACGTCGGGCACGGGACGGCTGCCGAGTACGTGTCGTTGCCCGCACGCGTGCTCGCGCGCAAGCCGGCATCGCTGAGCTGGGAGCAGGCCGCGGGGCTGCCGCTGGCCGGGCTCACCGCCTACCAGACGCTTCACCGGCTGGGCGTCGGCGCGGACGACACCGTGCTCATCCACGGCGGCGCGGGCGGCGTGGGGCACATCGGCGTTCAGGTGGCCAGGACACTCGGTGCCCAGGTCATCGCCACCGCGAGCGAACGCAACCACGACCATCTCCGCTCCCTCGGTGCTGAACCGATCAGCTACGGCAACGGACTGGAAGACCGCGTCCGTTCACTGGCTCCCGACGGGGTGACGGTGGTGGCGGACTTCGTGGGCGGGGTCCTGCAGTCGACGCTCGCGGTTCTCGCGCCGGGCGGACGGCACGCCTCGATCGCCGACCCGACCGTCGACCAGCACGGCGGGCGGTACATGTGGGTCGTGCCCGATTCGGCCGATCTCACCGCCCTCGCCGAGCTGGCCGACGCGGGTGAGCTCACCGTGGACGTGTCCGCGACGTACCCGCTGGAGCAACTCGCCGAGGCCTACCGGGCCAACGCGGCCGGGCACACCCGCGGGAAGATCGCCATCACCAACGACGCGTGAGCGGGCCGGTCAATCGCCGACGGCGCGCCGGTGCTCAGGCTGCTCGTCGGCCTCTTGCGGCGAATGGTCGGCCGACGACGCAGCCGCAGGGCGTTCGTCCGGTTCCCGCCGCGGGAGGCTGACCGAGCCGATCGGATCGAGCCGGCCCGACGTCCACGACCCGGGCTTGCTCAAGTCGATCTTTCGCGCCACCCGCGGTGCCTTCGGCTTGGTGACGTAGGTGGGCAGCGGAACCGGGATGGGTTGCCACGCATCGGGGTCGGCGACCGGTTCGACGTCGTCAGGAATCACCAAGCGCCGGGTGGTGTCGGCGACCGGCACGGTCCAGCCGGTGTCTTCGGGCGAGTCGGCCGGGCGCTCAGCCGTCTCGTCGGCCCGTACTCGCCGGCGACGGCGTGCCTCCGCCCGTCGTCGTTGCGCCTGTGCCACGGCAGCGCGACGGGCAGCCGCGAGGAAGAGCACGGTGAGCATGCCGGTGACCACGGGCAGCCAGCCGGGAGCGCTGCCTACGTAGGTGGCTACGATCGCGGCGACGGTGGCGGCCAACAGCAACGCCAAGATCCGGCGGCGTCGGCGGGCAGCGACGGCGAAAGCCTCGCCCAAGGCATCGGGCGGGGCGGCCGGTTCGGCCTCGACACGTGCGGGCGCGGGATCGTCGGCGACGAGGCCACGGTGCGGCGCGTGCATGGACGCGTTGCCGCGCGGCAGTACGCGGACCCCGCGCGCGGTGTCCGCCTCGCGCGCTCGTTCGACCTCTTCGTTGCGCCGCACCCACCGCGGCACGAGGAACGCGGCCCACGCAGCGACGATCGCCGCGTAGATGAGTCCGCTGTACCCCATGGCACAGACGCTACGGCGTGCACCATCTCACGCGGTGGAACTACACCGGTGTGTCGCCGGTAACGCATGTGACGTGTGTGGTGGCTGAACGCGCCTCACGGGCCGAGTTGATGGTCAGGCGCACCCGATGATGAAGACGGTGAAGACGCTGGTGCCGACCACTCCGAGGACCGTCAGGTTCAGCAAGGAGGCGAGGGAGGCACCAGTGCCGGTGGGGGCTGGATCGGGATTGACCAAGTGGTGAATGCGGTCGGGACCAGCTGCGTGCAGGAGGTGGTCGGCATCGTGCAGCAGCCCCGTCGTGGTCCGAGTGGGCCGTGGCTCGCTCAGTTTGAGCAGTGCGCTGGCCAGGGCTGGTGTTCCAGCTCGTCGACGTGCCGCATCGTCGGCGGCGATCTCGAAATAATGCGGTATCGCATCGGCTGCCGCTCTGACGAGGGGCACCCATCGGAACGGCTGCGCCATCCCCTGGACGAGAGTCCCCACGGCGTGGTGACGTTGGCGTAGATGGGCGTTCTCGTGCGCGAGGACGGCATCGAGCTCGACGGCGTCCAGGTTGCGCACAGCACCTTCGGAGATGACGATTCCGCCCTGGCGACGAGGTAAGGCGAACGCCGCGGGTTGCGGGTCGGCGACCACCTGGACCTGATGACCGGCAAGGCGCAGTGGGCGTGCGACCGCCGCGACACTCTGTGCCGTGGCCCGGACGGCTCGACGGCGCCGCATGGTCAGCCGGACGACAGCACCCACGACGACCGACGCCCCAACCACCGGAACCGCGAGCAACAACGCGGGCGGCACCATCGCCTCGACGGTGCTACCGGTGAACGGGGCGGCGGCGTCGATACATCGCCGGCAGACTTCGGCCGGGCGCCCGGTGAGCATGCTAGGCCCCGAGGTGGCCCACGCGAGCGTCGGACCCAGCGCCATGAACGCCAGCAACCACACGATGGTGCTCGCGGTCAACATGGTGGTGGCCAGGCGTGGTGTCCGCGCCAGCGCGGGCGCAGCTCTGCGCAGAAGCCGCGGGCCGCCCAGCGCCGAGCCCAGCAGCAGGACGACGAGCAGAGCTGGCGCCAGGACGGCGGTCACCGATCGTCACCCGCTGTTCGGCCGTCGAGGTAGGACCGCAACAGCTCGACGTCACTGGGCGAGATGGCATCGATGAAGTGCAGCATCGAGGCCGCGCGATCGCGGCTGGCCGCGAGCGCATGTTCCATCAGCAGCGCAGCATGCTGCTCCCGGGTGTGCCGGGCTCGATACCGCACGGAGTGACCGTCCCGTTCGGGGGTCACCAGATGCTTGCGTTCCAGGTTGCGCAGCACGGTGGCGATGGTGGTGTACGCGGGCTCGGACGGAAGCTGGTTGATCACTTGCCGGATGGTCATGGCGCCCTGATCCCACAGGACGTCCATGACCTGTTGCTCCAGCGCACCGAGTGGTGCCGGCGTGAAGGACTCGTCTGGCCGTGGTGTGCCTGTCACGCCATCACCGTAGTCTTGCCGCCGCGACGGCTGGAACACGCGACTTGGCCACGCAACCGCACCACCAAAGCGATCGCGGACAGCACGATGGCGACGACACCCAGGTAGGGCTGAGCGGGAGCGAACCATGTCAGCGCTCCGGAGTACCCAAGCGCCAACACGGCGATCTTGTTGCACACGGGGCAGCCGACGGCGAACCACGCCAACGCCGCTCCGGCGGCTCCCATCCGGTCAGCGCGCTTGGCCGATCGTGGCTCAGCCGATCGATCGCCGCTCGACGGCTGGGCAGGGCGAACATAAGTGGCGACGAGCATGCCGGTGAGCACCGAACTCGCCAGCCACGCTGGATAGTTCCACGGCACCGTCGGGATGTCGCGAGCAAAGAACGGATTGGGGATCAGAACGGTCACCACACCGATCACCACGCCGATCGCGACCGTGGCCGCTGCCGCGGCGATCACTTGACGCGGTGTCCAGGCGCGCAGAGCTTGCCCGGCCAGAGCCACCGAGGTCAGCACAGGCGGCGGGCTCCAGCGAGTCTTGGGATCGAGCATGCCCTCCACTATGCCCCATAGTTACTATCGCGCATAGTCGACTATGGTCGATAGTCGATCGAGGGCCCGGTTGAGGAGAGTCATGACACGGAAACCAGCGCCGTCTCCGGCGCGGTCGGTCCAGTCCAAGCGGCTGTGGGTGGTACTAGCGGCTGGCGCGGCGATAGCCGCCGTGCTGCTCGTGGCGACATTGATCCGCGGCACCGATACCGCTGAGCAGACGGCCCAACCCCAGGCCGATCCGGACCAACGTGCAGGATCTGAGCTGGACATGGCTCGCAGGGTCGATGGCGACCCCTTGGCCATGGGGGACGCCGATGCACCAGTGGTTCTGGTCGAGTTCGCTGACTTCCGGTGCCCGTTCTGTGGCGTGTTCGCCCGAGAGACCCAGCCCGAATTGGTCGCCCAGTACGTCGAAACAGGCATGCTGCGGATCGAGTGGCGCGACCTGCCGGTGTTCGGCGATCAATCCGTGGAAGCGGCGCTCGCGGCACGGGCCGCTGGTCGCCAGGGCCGGTTCTGGGAGTTCCATGAAGCGGTTTACGCCCAGGCGCCGAGCCGCGGCAAACCCGACCTACCGCGCGAACGCCTGTTGGACCTGGCCGACGAGGCGGGTGTAGCGGACCTGGACCAGCTCGAAGCGGACATGAGTGACCCCGACGTGCACAGCGAACTCCAGCACGACATCGACGAGGCAACCGCCCTGGGAGCCTCCAGCACACCCGTCTTTCTCGTCAACGACCGCCCGATCGTCGGGGCGCAGCCTCTCGAGGTCTTCGTCGAGGCGATCGAAGCCGAACGCGCAGAAGGAGAGGCGTGATGGAGGTCGGATACGTCGCCGCGTTCATCGGCGGGGTGCTGACGCTGGTCAGTCCATGTTCGGCACTGTTGCTGCCGGCGTTCTTCGCGTACGCGTTCGATGGCCCGGCTCGGCTGCTCAGCCGTACCGGCGTGTTCTATCTGGGGCTGGCGACGACGCTCGTGCCGCTCGGTATCGCCGCCTCCGCTGCCGGCGCACTGATCAACGAGCATCGGTCGGTGTTCGTCACCATCGCATCGACGGTGGTGATTTTGCTGGGCGTCGTTCAGCTGAGTGGTCGCGGCTTCGGTCTCGGCCGGCTCAGCCGGGTGGGCGGCGCTGATTCCCATTCGGTCGTGTCGGTTTATCTGCTCGGTGCGGTGTACGGCGTTGCCGGTGTATGTGCCGGCCCGATCTTGGGCTCGGTGCTGGCCATGTCGGCTATCGGTTCGGATCCGGTGTACGGCAGTGTGCTCCTGGCCATTTACGCGCTCGGCATGGCCGGCCCGCTCTTCGTGCTCGCTGCGCTCTGGCGCCGGCTCGATCCGCAACGCCGCCGATGGCTTCGTGGCAGCGAGGTCGCCGTAGGGCGCTGGCACGTGCACACGTCCCAGCTGATCTCGGGTCTGATGTTCATCGGGATCGGCATTCTGCTGTTGTTCACCGATGGCACCGCCGGCCTGGGCGGACTCGTCTCCGTCGAAACCGAGTATCGCGCCCAGTTGTGGGCGCGTGATCTCGGCGATCGCATCCCGGACCTGGCCGCCCTTGCCGTCGTGATCGCTGTCGTCGTCGCGGTCGCAGTCTGGCGCATTCGCCGAGGGCGGGTTTCCCGCGCGCTCACGACCACCGACCACACCACGGCAGGGGACAAACCGTGAACACCACCCGCTCGCTCGCCCTGGCCGCAGTGATGTGCGCGGTCGTCGTGAGCGCATGTAGCCACGACGAGGACACTGGCGAGAAGACCGCTGGCCAGGAAACCATCGGCGCCCAGCTCAGCGATGATCTCGGCCAGCTGGAGGTGGATCGTGCGCCGTCAGTCGCCGCGGACGACGTGCCGCCTGGAGCCGAAGCCTTGTGGTCCGTGGAGTTCGACTCGTCACCACACGTGACTCAGGAACGTCTGGTGGGCTTGGTCTATCCCGACGCCAGCGAGCCCGAGCTCTCCATCGTCGGCATCGACGGTGCCGGGAAGCCGCGTTGGCGCATCACGACTAATCCGTCGTGCGCAGGCTTCGGCGTCACCCGCCACGACGACCGTGACATGGTCATCGTGCTGGACAGTGACGCCGACGTCGAATCCGGCGAACTGGCCACCCGGACGACCGCAACCGCCTTCGACGCCCACGACGGCTCGGTCGTCTGGGGCCCCGTGGACGTTCCCGGCCCGCTGCGTGGGCCGGGTCTGATCTTCGGCGAGGCGCCGGGCAGCATCGTCGCCGACGAGACCGGTCCGCGCGTCATGCTGACCGCGGCTGACGGATCGGTCGTCGCTGACGAGACCGCTGGCGACATCGTCTACTACGAGCACCACGGCGTGGGGGTCCTCGAGCGCGACGGGCTCGTGCAGGCACGACACACGGCCACCGAGAAAGTGCTGTGGACCGAGAACGATCTCGCCGCGCCACCAGGGTCCGAGCCCGGCGGCAGTCCCACACCGGTCACCCAGACCACGGCCTCCGTCGCGGACACGATCGTTCTCGCCTGGCCGGGCTCGTCCGGCGACACCATCTACTCCGCCCACGATCTCGGCACCGGAGCGCTCGTCGACCAGCTTCCGGGTGAACCCGACGGCGCGTCGGTAGCCGACCCGACCTCCAGCATCACCTTGATGACGACCACCAGTTCGGCAGGCCGCCAGCTCGTGGCGCTCGGACCAGCCGGCATCCGCTGGGCCAAGCCGTTTCCCGACGACGCCGGAGTCGACGTCATCGCCGGGAACCTGGTATACGGGCGGGCCGGTACCAGCGGCGTGACCCTGGACCTGGTCGACGGTGCCTCCCTCGACGAGGGCGGCTGGGCACCCCCGACCACGCGAGTGCCGACAGGTCCGGCCGTGGTCCAACTACCCGGCGATGAGCGGCAACGCTACGTGGCGGTGTCGTTACCGGACGCCGACCGGCTCTCAGGCGGATCGGACAGCCTGGGCGCGGATCTCGATCTGGACATGTTGTGACACCAGCCAGCCACCGGCTTCCAGCGCGACGTTCCAGGTCATGCCGTACTGTTCGCGGTCGATCTCGCCGGTTGCGCTGAGCGCCAACCGCTCGCCACCCCACGGATCGGACGTGACGCCGTCGATGGTGACGTCGAGCTCGATGGGCCGAGTGACGCCCTTGATCGTCAGGTCGCCGAGGACCCGGAACCGGTCCGCGCCGCCTCGGCGCCGCCGCACCATGGCACCGTCGATCACGGCCCACTTCGACCCCGAATCGCCGCCGCTCACCTGCGTGGAGGTGAAGCGAAGCGTCGGAAAGGACTCCACATCGAGGAAGTCGGCGCTGCGCAGGTGCTCGTCACGGTCGGCAGCGCCGGTCGTGATGCTGGTGGTGTCGATGACGGCTTCGGCCGTGGACTCCAACGGGTCCTCGGCCACCCGAATCGACCCCTGGACGTTCTCGAATCGGCCACGTACCTGCGTCACCATCAGGTGACGGGCAACGAAGCCGACAGTGGTGTGCGCGGCATCGATCTCGAAGATGCCGGGCTTCGGTAGCTGGGCGCCCTTCCACATCCGGACGCTGAGGTGTTCGGTCATGTGTCTATCCCCCGGTATGCCGTTCGCCGTCCCAACGCGTAGCGGCCGAGGAAATCATCCCACCGTCAACGGATTCGCAAACCGGCCATATCTGGCCAGCTACCCGAACCTGCCGCTCACGGCGTCATACGAGACGAGCGCCAGCGCTTCAACAAACCTTCGGGAACGTCCTCGACCGTCAGCGCGAACGACCGGTGATCACGCCAGGCGCCGTCGATGTGCAGCAGCCGCGGCTTGATGCCCTCTTCGCGGAAACCGAGCTTGTCCACCACGCGAAGCGACGCGCGGTTCTCGGGCCGGATGTTCACCTCGAGCCGGTGCAGGCCGGCGACGAAGAAGCAGTAGTCGACGGCCATGGCCACCGCGGTGGGCATGATGCCGCGCCCAGCGAGGTCGGCGTCGAGCCAGTAACCGATGGTGCCCATCCGGGCCGAGCCCCAGATGATGTTGGAGACGTTCAGCTGCCCGGCCAGGCGGCCCTCGTAGGTCACCGCCCACGGCAGCGCCTCGTCCGCCCGGGCCTGCGCCGCGTGCAGGCGCACCATCTGCCGGTAGGTCAACGCGAACTGCGGTGCGGGCGGCGGCGGGGTCGCTTCCCACGGCCGCAGCCACTCCTCGCTGCGGGTGCGGATCTGGGTCCAGGCGCGCATGTCCTTCCCGCGCAGCGGACGCAGCCCGACCGGCCCTTCGCTCAGCTCCACCGGCCAGCCGAGCCGGGAGGATCGTCGCGACCTCATGCCGGCGTCCTCGGGTGATCGCCGCCGCCGATCTGGTCGACGGCGTGCGTGAGCACGGGGCTGATGACGGCCAGCCCGTCGCGCACGCCCCCGGTGGATCCGGGCAGGTTGACGATGAACGTGCGCCCGGCCCGTCCGGCCAGCCCTCGAGACAGGGACGCCGTCGCGACGCCGTGCGCCACCCCGTAGGCCCGGATCGCCTCAGCCACCCCGGGCACCTCCACGTCCAGCACCCGGCGGGTCATCTCGGGGGTGTGGTCGGTGGGGCTCAGCCCGGTACCACCCGTGGTCACGACGACGTCGTACCCGGCGCCGACGGCCTCACGCAGCGTCGTCTCGACCTCCGGCCCGTCGGGCACCACCACCGGCCCGTCGACGTCGGCGCCCAGCTCACGCAGGCTCGACACGATCAGCGGACCGCCGCGGTCCTCGTAGACGCCGGTGGCGGCCCGAGTGGAGACCGTCACGACCATCGCTTTCACGTTCGCCGCCACGTGCCGGAGCGCCCGCCGGTCTTCTCGTCCACGCGGATGTCGGTGATGATGGCGCCGCGATCGATCGCCTTGACCATGTCGACGACGGTGAGTGCGGCGGTGGACACCGCGGTCAGCGCCTCCATCTCCACCCCCGTGCGGTCGGCCGTGCGCACGGTGGCCGTGATGTCGACCGAGTCGTCGGTGACGGTGAGATCCACCTCGACGCCGTGAATCGCCAAGGGGTGACACAGCGGCACCAGGTCCGGGGTGCGCTTGGCGCCCTGGATACCGGCGATGCGCGCGACCGCCAGGGCATCGCCCTTGGGTACGCCGTCACCGCGCAGCGCGGCGATCACCGCGGGCGAGACGAGTACGCGTCCGGACGCCGTGGCCGTCCGGGTGGTGACGTCCTTGGCCGTCACGTCGACCATCCGGGCCGCGCCCTGGTCGTCGACGTGGGTCAGCTTCGGCCGGTCGGCCGGCGCCCCGGGCACTACTCTCGCCGCCGTTCCAGCAGGACGGTGTCGACCACCTGGCCGGCCGCGACCTCGGTGACATGCTCCGGCACGACGATCAAGGCGTTGGCGTAGGCGAGGTCACCCATCAGGTGCGACTGCTGTGCGCCGAGCGGGCGGACGTGGTACGTGCCGTCGGTGCCGGTCTGAACCCGGGCGCGCGCGAACTGGCGGCGTCCCTCGGGCGACCGCAGCCGTTCCTGCAGCACCGCCTTCGCGCTCGGCCGATGCAGCCGCGACGAGCCCAGCATCTTGCGGATGGCCGGGCGGACGAACACTTCGAACGACACGAATGCGCTGACCGGGTTGCCCGGCAACGTGAAGATGGGCGTCGCGTCCTCGCCGACGGTGCCGAAGCCCTGCGGTTTGCCCGGCTGCATGGCGACCTGGTCGAAGCTGACCGTCCCCAGACCCGACAGGACCTCTTTGACGATGTCGTACGCACCGGCGCTCACCCCGCCGGTGGTGATGACCATGTCGGCGCGGATGAGCTGGTCCTCGATCAGCCCGAGCAGGCGTTCCTTGTCGTCAGGAACCGGCGCGACGCGGTAGGCGATGGCGCCGGCCTCGCGGGCCGCGGCAGTCAGGGTGAACGAGTTCGAGTCCGTGATCTGGCCGGTCGCCAACGGATATCCGGGCTCGACGAGTTCGCTGCCGGTGGAGATGACGACGACGCGGGGCCGCGGACGAACCACGACGCGGTCGCGCCCGACGGCGGCCAGCAGCCCGATCTGCGTCGCGCCGAGATACGTGCCGGCGCCGAGCACGACATCACCGGCCACGATGTCGCCACCGGCTCGACGGATGTGGGCGCCCACCTTCGCCGGGCTCGTGATCAGCACCTTGGCCGTGCCGCCGTCGGTGTGCTCCACCGGAACGATGGCGTCGGCGCCGGTCGGTATGGGTGCCCCGGTCATGATCCGTGCGGCCAGTCCCGGGCCGATCGCGTTGATGCCGGTGTCGCCGGCTGGAATGTCGGCGACGACGGGCAGCTCGACCGGGCTGTCCTCGGAGGCGCCGGCGACGTCTTCGGCCCGCACCGCATAGCCGTCCATGGCGGTGTTGTCGAACTGCGGCAGCGACCACGGCGCCACGACGTCCTCGGTGAGCACGCATCCGTGCGCGTCGAGCAGTTGGAAGTCCAGCTCACCGAGCGGACGGACGGCGCCGAGGACGTCGGAGAGGTGGTCGGCGACGCGTTTCACGATGCGTCCCCGGGACCAGCCTCGGGCGGCATGGTGGCCACGAACTCGCGCAGGAACGCCCGGAAGTCCGGTCCGAGGTCGTCGCGCTCGCTGGCCAGGCTGACGATGGTGCGCAAGTAGTCGAGCCGGTCGCCGGTGTCGTATCGGCGTCCGCGGAACACCACGGCCCGCACGCCGCCGCCGTCGTCGGCCGGCTCGTCGATGAGGGTCTTGAGTGCGTCGGTGAGTTGGATCTCCCCGCCGCGCCCGGGCGGGGTCTCTCGCAGGACGTCGAACACCGCCGGGTGCAGCACGTAGCGGCCGATGATCGCGAGGTTGCTCGGCGCGGAATCCGGGTCGGGCTTCTCGACCAGGTCGGTCACCCGCACGACATCGCCCTCGTCGGGTTCGACCGCCGCGCAGCCGTACAGGTTGATCTGGGCCGGGTCGACCTCGATGAGGGCCACCACGCTGCCGCCGTGGCGCCGCTGGACGTCGAGCATCGTGGGCAGCAGCGGATCGCGCGGGTCGATGAGGTCGTCACCGAGCAACACCGCGAACGGCTCGTTGCCGACGTGCGCTGCACCGCACAGCACAGCGTGGCCGAGCCCCCGGGGGTCGCCCTGGCGGACGTAGTGAATGTCGCCGAGGACCTGCGACTTCTGTACCCGCTGCAGGCGCTGCTGGTCGCCCTTTTTCTCCAGGGCGGCCTCGAGCTCCCAGGCGCGGTCGAAGTGGTTCTCGATCGCGTCCTTGTTGCGCCCGGTGACCAGGAGTACGTCGTTCAGCCCGGCCCCGGTGGCCTCTTCCACGACGTACTGGATGGCCGGCTTGTCGACGACCGGCAGCATCTCTTTCGGCGTGGCCTTGGTCGCCGGGAGGAATCTCGTGCCCAACCCCGCGACCGGGATCACGGCCTTGGTCACCGAACCCTTGTGCCCTGCCGAGCTCGCCGTCTGGTCGCCGCTCATGTCCGTCACCTCGCCGCTCATGTCCGTCACCTTACAAAGCAGATCCTTCCCGCAGAAGCGCATCCGCGCCGGTTCTGCCCAGCGCCGTACGGTAGAGACGTGCCGACGTCGATCCCCGAGGCCAAGACCGCGCTGAGGTCGCGCATTCTCGCGCGTCGCGCCATGCTCGATGCGTCGGCGCTCGCCACGGCGGCCATGGAGATTCGCGACGCCGTCCTCGCCGCGCCGGAGTTCACCGGGATTCGCCTTGTCACCGCGTACGTGTCGGTGGGCCGGGAGCCGGGCACCGGTCCCCTGATCGAGGCGCTGAGCGAGGCCGGAGTGGACGTGCTGCTCCCCATTCTGCTGCCCGACGGCGACCTCGACTGGGCGGTGTACGAAGGCCCGCACGCGCTGGCACCCGCTGCTCGCGGCCTGCTGGAGCCGACGGGCGAGCCGCTGGGTCCGACCGCCGCGGCCGAGGCTGACGCACTGCTGGTTCCCGGGCTGGCCGCGGACCGTACCGGCGGCCGACTGGGCCGCGGCGGCGGATCGTACGACCGGGTGCTGGCCGGGCGGGCCGGCCGCGCGTTCACCTGCGTGGTCCTGCACGACGGCGAGGTGCTCGACATCCCGGTCCCCCGCGAGCCGCACGACGTGCCGGTCGCGGCCGCAGTGACGCCGTCGGGGGTGCACCACTTCGGCGCACACCGGCCGGCATCGCGCTGATCACTCCGGTGTGAACACCGACTGGGCGATGTGCCGCACGCCGCCGTTCACCTGGATGGGATCGTCTTTCCGATTGAAGTAGTAGACGGCCAGGCACGTGCCGGGCGCCACCTCCAGCACCCGCGGATAACCCAGATCCCAGCTGCCGCCGTCATCACGCAGGATCACTTCCGAACCCCAGGTTCGGCCGCCGTCGTCACTGACCCGGTAGCGAACGCCGTAGGGCGGCAACCGGTAGCCGTACACGCAGACGATGCGCCCGTCGTGAAGCTCACAGATGTCGCCGGGTGCTCCCCAGTCGTTGACGCGCGAGAGAAACTGCCAGGTGCGGCCGCCGTCCATGCTCTCGAACAGTTCCGTCCACAACACCCCGGTGGGATCACGCTGGCACCGAAGCGTCGCGACGAGACGGCCGCTGCGCAACGCCAGTGGCCGTGGATAGAAGTACCGGTGGGCGCCGAACCGCGGCGACCCGGTCTTGTCGCTGACGGCTTGTCCATCGTCGGTGATCGGTGTCATGAACGACAGGAAGTTCCACTGGACGCCGTCTGGGCTGGCGTAGAGCAACGGCCGACGCGTCCATCCGTCGGGCGTCACGGACGTCAACGCCACCAGGCACATGCCGTCCGGGCGCACGACCGCTGACCCCTGGCCGGACAGCGAACTGAGGCCGGTCATCGGCAGCAGGATCGGGCGTCGCCAGGTTCGGCCACCGTCAGTGGAGATCCGCAGCCACGGACGCGAGTTCGGCACGAAGATCGCCGGAACTCCACCGCTGGCGATCAGGACGTCGTCATCCTCGAAGTCGACCGGTCCTTCCCCGGAGTAATCCGCAGGGCCGGAATCGGCGATCTGTTCCGGACTCGTGGCGAGGTCGAAGACCTCGTTCATGCTTTCCTTGTCCCACGACGACCCGTTGTCGAACGACCGCAACGACACGACTTTGCCGCGCGACACCATGAGGTTGTCGTGATGAATGTCGTCAGCATTACCGTAGTTGACCGCCGCCCGCCGGAACGCCGTCAGCAATGACCCGTCCCGGGTCTTCCACAACCCGAACAGAAACGGCATTCCACAGAACTCGCCATCGTTTCTGTACACAATGTCGTGCTCGACCTCGGCGGCCAAGCGTGGGCGTCTGAATCGTTCGATCATAGGCGTTTCTCCAAAGCGATGCTGCACCTCGAGAGGGTCCCCATAATCGAAGAGCATTGTCACGTTGTCAAGAACTCTGCACGGTCGATCGCCGAGTTTCGGCGCACCAATCAAGCCGACCGAAGACACGGCCCACATCGCTGACGTCTTCTCGGGCCCTCGACCGCGTCCACCCAGGCCCTGCAACGCATCCATCGAGGTAGACGCGATTTCTGCACAAGGGTTGACGGATCAGTGAGACCGTGCTGTACTTCGGGACAACGTTGTCTGGAGGTGGTGTCCGATGGTCCCTTCACGCTTGCCCGCTAGCGGGTGAACACCCGAGCCACGGAAGGAGAAAAGCCATTGTGTCCGAAGTCAAAGCACCGGACATCAGCACGACCACATCGTTGAGAACACGCCTGGGGTCACACCGGTGGCCGATCATCGTGTTCTTTGTCGTCGCCGGTTTCATCGTCTTTTCGGTGGTCGCACCCAGCGTCGGAATCTTCGGTAACAGCATCTACGATTCCGGGTCGGGATTCACCCTCCGCTGGTACCAAGAAACATTGAGCTCGCCAGGTGTGATGTCGGCGTCCATCAATACGGCGATCGTGGTCATCGGAGCGACCACCATTGCGGTCGTTTCTGGCGTCGTGCTCGCGTGGCTGGTGTCACGGACCGACATTCCGTTCGCCCGGGTGCTCACCATTGTTCCGGTGATGCCGCTGTTCTTTCCACCCGTGGTCGGCGCGGTTGCGTGGGTTCTCCTGCTGGCGCCGGAGGTCGGCCTGATCAACGAATTCCTCCGCACGGTCACCGGGGGCGCGGTCGGCCCGGTGAACATCTACAACGTGTGGGGCGTGACGTGGGTGGTCGGCATCTACATCACCCCGTACGTCTATCTCATGATCGCCAATGCGTTCCAGCAGTATGACGGCGCGTATGAGGAAGCAGCCCGAACCGCGGGCGTTCCGACCCTGACGGTCCTGACCCGGATCACCGTCCCCCTCCTGCGTCCGGCGATCATGGCCGGCGCCATGCTGGCGTTCATCACAGCCCTGGCCCAGTTCTCCATTCCCGCCATCATCGGGAAAACCGGAAACGTCGACGTCTACACGACGTTGATCTACGACATGCTGCGCAGCTACCCCCGGCAGCTGGACTCCGCCGCTGTGCTGAGTTCCCTGATGGTCGCCGTCACCATGGGGGTGCTGTGGTATCAGCGCCGGTTGCTGCGGCGCAGCTCACGATTCGTCACCATGAGCGGCAAGGGGCTACGCCGTACCCGGCTGTCGCTCGGCCCCTGGCGGTGGCCACTGTTCGTCGGCATCGCTCTCTACGTCCTGATCACCGTCATTCTTCCTGCCTTCGCGCTGCTGAACGTCTCGCTGCGCCGGCACTGGAGCTCGACACTCAGCGTGGAGGGCTTGACCCTCGACAACTTCGCGTGGGTGACGGACGGCTACAACCTGGCCACCGAGTCCATGCTCAACAGCGGCCGACTCAGCGTCATCGGCGCCACCGTCGGAATGCTGTTGTCGGTCCTGATCGCCTACACGGTGGTCCGCAGTCGGTTGAGGGGCCGCGGCGCCCTGGACTATCTCGCCATGTTCCCGTCCGCGATCCCTGCCACGGTGCTGGGTGCGGGCCTGTTGATGATCTACCTCGGACCCCCGATCGCGTTGTACGGCAGCAACATCCTGCTGTTGATCGCCTACGTGGCACACCACCTGCCACAGGGCACCCGAACGGCCACAGCCGCGTTCCACCAAGTCAGCCCAGAGATGGACGAAGCCTCGTACGTCTGTGGCGCGTCCTGGTTGACCACGTTCCGGCGCATCGCCATCCCGCTGATCGGACCCATCGTCGCCGGAGGATGGCTGTTCCTGTTCGTCTTGATGTCGCGTGAACTGTCGGCATCGGTCCTGGTGGCCAGTCCTTCCACGCCCGTGGTCTCGGTCGTGATCCTCGATCTGTGGAGCAACGGATCGGTTCCGCAATTGGCCGCGGTCAGCATGATCGTTCTCGTCTTGTCAGCCATTCTGACGCTCGTTGTACAGCGCGTCGGCAATCACGGGGGCGCGCGCTGAATCAAGCCCGGACGTCATGCCGGGCACCCATGAATTGTCTGCTGAATAGGGCGGCGAAAGCACGCCGCCTTGGAGGTGTACGATGAAGTATCGCCGAGCAGGAACACCGAAATCTCGCTTACTGGCCGCCACCGCACTTGTTTTCGGATTGACGCTGACGGCCTGTGGCGGCAACGACTCGACCAGTGAGACCACCGCCGCCGAAGTTCCCGACGACTGGGACGCCGTGGTCGAGGCAGCGAAAGAAGAAGGATCCGTTCAACTCTATTTCTCGATCGGTCAAGACATCATCGACCACCTGAGCGAAGGATTCAGCGAGAAATACCCGGAGATCGACGTCGAAGTTTATCGCTCGACCGGCGGATCCACCACGCTCATCGAGCGGATGGAGAACGACCTGGCGGCCAACTCGTGGGTTGCTGATGTCGTTGACCTCGCCGCGCCGTTGTGGCTGGAAGATGCCCTGGACAGGGGGATCGTGGCCACCGACGTCACCGTCCCGAACGCCGAGAACTGGGATCCGGAGTACTGGAAGGACGGCACCATGTTGCTGACGCCCACCGTGCTCTGCGTGGCCTACAACACCGATCTGGTCGACCCCGACGACGTGCCGACGACGTGGGAAGAGCTGAACGACAGTCGGTGGAGTGGTCAGCTGGCGATCTTCGAACCACGCCCTGACACCAACTCGCACACCAATCTGTACCAGCTGTTCTTGGAACAGTTCGGCGAGGATTTCATCACCGAGCTCACCGAGCTGGATCCGCGGGTGTGGGACAACGCGAACTCACTGGCCGAAAGCATTGCCGCCGGAGAATCTGCGATCGGACCCGCGTTCACACACAAGGCCGAGGATCTGAAAAAGAACGGGGCACCGCTGGACTACGTCATGCTCGAACCCGCCCCCACGTTCTTGAACACGACTTTTGTAGCCGCCGATGCTCCGCACCCGAATGCGGCCCGAGTGTTCTTCGACTATGCGATGAGCGAAGAGGGACAGGCAGCCATTGCCGGCGACAAGCAAGGACACTCGGTCTTGGACATTCCGGGCGCGCTCGAGAACCCCAGCGAAATGTACGTGCCCGACGTCCACGATTCGGCCGAGAACTACGACCTGATCATGGAACTTCTCGGCCGCTAGGGGAGCGTATTCGATGAGTGATGCGGAAAAGCTGGTCGCGCCGCGCAGCGTAGCGGTGGTGGGTGCGTCCGAGCTGGGCGGAAAGAACTACTACGGCGCGCGGGTGATGCGCAATCTCGTCGACTCCGCCGGCGACTTGACGGTCTACGCGGTGAACCCCCGCTACCACGGCCAGCAGGTCATGGGGGCCGACGCCTTCGCCAGGCTGTCGGACATCCCGGAACCACCGGACCTCGTCATCGTCGCCATTCCACCCGCGGCGGTGATCGACGTCCTGGTCGAGGCCGGTGAGCTCGGCGTCAAGACGTGCGTCGTGCTGACCCGGGAGTCCGGCGGTGAGGCCGCCCGCGAACACTTCGAACAGCAGGTCCGCGACGTAGCCCGCCGCTACCCGATGCAGGTGATCGGGCCCAATTCCATGGGCGTGCTCTGTGGCACGGCGATGGTCAACGGCAGCTTCGCTTCTGGGGCACATGGCGGCGGGCTGCGGCCCGGCCCGCTGGCCATGATCTCGCAGAGCGGCTCGTCCATCTCGTACCTGCTGCAACTGCTCAGGCACAGCGAGATCGGCTACAGCTGGCTCATCAGCACCGGCGACGAAGCGGCGCTGTCGCTGGAGGCGTTGTTCGAGCAGGTCGTGGAAGACCCTGAAACGCAGGTGGTCCTGCTCTTCGTCGAAGGTGTCACCGACGGCGGACGATTCCGCCGAGCGGCGCTGCGGGCCCGCACGCTGGGCAAACCGGTGGTCATGCTGCAGGTGGGAGTTTCCGCCGCGGGTCGCGAGGCGGTACACACGCATACCGGCCGGCTGGCCGGAGTTGAGACGGCGTTCGAGGCAGTCGCCGGCGAAACCGGCATCGTGCGGGTCTCGAGTTTCGAGCGGCTCTACGACGTCGCGACCGCGATGGTCGATCAGGCCCTGCCGCGCAAGGACCGCGCGCACACCCGGCGGGCCCTGGTCGTCACCACGTCCGGAGGCGCCGGAGCCTACACGGCCGATCACCTCAGCAACCTGGGATGGAGCCTCCCTCCGCTGTCCGGCGACCTTCGGCAGGAGATCGAGACGATCTCGGGTCAGTACGGGCTCCAGAATCCGGTCGACGTCACCGGGACGTGGGCCCAGCCGGACATGCTGCCGTCGATCCTGCGCGCAGCGGCCGCGGATTCCACGTTCGATACGTTGCTCATCGCCAGCGGCGCAGGAGGATCGCTCGCCCTCGGCGTGGCCGAAGCTCTGGCGGCGGTACGTGCCGAGATCCCTCAGGAGCTGTACGTCGGCTGGGTCGGGATGAGCGCCGAGGTGGCTGAAGTCCTGGCGCGGGCTCGGATCAGCGCCTTCCCCGACCCGGCTCGGGCGGTCCATGCTGCCGAGGCCGGGGCGAGATTCCGCCAAGACCAGCGGGACGTCACCGCAGCATCCGAGGTGTTGGAGCTGCTTTCCACCCGTCCAGCTGATCAGCCCCAGTCCCCTGGTCACGACACCACGACGTGGACCGCCGGCAGGACCCTGGCGGCCTTGGCCTCCGCCGGCCTGCCGTGCGCCCCCGGCGCGCTGTCCGAGGGCTTGGACCTGCGCGAAGTCAAGAAGCTCGCCGCGGAAGTCGGCTATCCGCTGGCCATCAAGCTGGACTCGCCGGCGCTGAGTCACAAGACGGACCAGGGCGGGGTGGCGATCGGGATCACCGATGCCGAACAGTTGGAGGTCCAGTTCGGCCGGCTCGCTGACATCGCCAAGCGCAACGAGCTGGCCGCACCTCGGATCCTCGTTCAGCGAATGACCGACGGCATCGAAGTTCTCGTCGGTCTCAAACGCGATCCCGCCTTCGGACTGCTGCTCGTCCTCGGCGTCGGCGGCACCCAGGCCGAACTCTTCCCGGCCGTGAACGCCGCCGTTCTCCCCACGGTCTCCAGCAGGATCGCG
>JAJYTA010000066.1 GCA_021793295.1 Actinomycetes bacterium | reverse complement strand
TCCGGACCTGGCAGCTGACCTCGTCCGCTCGCTGACGTCCTCGGAGGCGCTGGAAGCGTTCTACGCCGACGCAGGCGCGATCGTGTCTGACACCACGATCGACGTGTCCGGCGCCGGCCCGGCTGTGTCGACGATCGTCGGTGAGCTCCAGAACGGAAAGCAGGCCCTCCACGTGGCGTTGTCGTCGCAGACGCTGGACCTCATGCATCGCCTGTCTCAGCAGTTGCTGAGTGGCTCGGTCACCGTGGACGAGGCGGTCGAGCAGCTGGCGGCTTCGGACGAGGCAGGCTGATCGAGTGCCAGACGCAGGCTCGTTGCCGTCGAGCGGCCCCACCATGGTCGGGCCGGTCGGCGGAACCGAGACACGAGCCGCGGGCGACCGGTCCGGCCCGGGCTCCGGCCCGCAGGCTCGGTCCAGACGCCGTAACGCCGAGCGCTGGGCGCCGTACATCCTGGTCGCGCCGGCGGTGCTCATCATCGCCGGGTTGCGGCTGTATCCGCTGCTGCTGGGGGTGAACTTCTCGTTCACCGGCGATGGCGACCGCAACGGGCAGTCGGTGGGTCTGGACAACTATGTAGCGCTGTTCGACGATCCGCTGTTCCAGCAGGCCCTGCGCAACGTCGGGCTGCTGGTGCTGCTACTGCCGGTGGCCGTGGCCATACCCGGCCTCCTCGCGACGTTCATCTACCTGCGCGTCCCGGGCCATCGGCTCTTTCGCAGCGTGTACTTCTTCCCAGCGGTGTTGTCACCGGTCATCGTCGGTGCGATCTTCAACCTCCTGCTCGCCTACGACGGCCCGCTCAATGACGTGCTCGGTACCGTCGGAGTCGCGCCGATCGACTGGCTCGGTGATCCGGACATCGCCGTGTTCGCGGTCGTCGGTGTTCATATCTGGGCGACGTTCGGCATGGCGCTGGTCGTGTTCCTCGCCGGTTTCGCCACGCTGGATCCGACGCTGCTGGACGCGGCGCGGGTCGACGGCGCATCGCTTCAGCAGGTGATCCGGCACGTGATCGTCCCCGGGCTGTCACGCACGATCCAATTCGTCTTCGTGACCACCATGCTCGGGATGCTCACCTCGATGTTCGGCCTGCTCTACGTCATGACCAACGGCGGGCCGGAAGGCTCCACGTACCTGCCGGAGTACTACATCTGGATTCAACAGGGGCAGATGAATCGCCCGGCGCTGGCCTCAGCGGCTTCCACGGTCCTCTTCGTGATCATGCTCGTCGTCGGGCTCGCGCAGATCAGCATCCTGCGACGGTCGGGGAAGGAGGACTGATGGGCACCGGAGTGCGGCTCGGAAAGTGGATCGTCGCCGTCCCGATGGCTCTGCTTGCTGTGGCCACGGTCTACCCGCTGGTCTTCACCACCAATGTCGCGATGAAGACCCGGCACGAATACATCCTCGACCGCTTCTCGTTGACGTCGGCGCTGCGCTGGGAGAACGTCGACACGGCGTGGAACAGCGTCGGGATGGCCCGGTACTTCGTCAACTCCGTCGTCGTCGTCGGGTGCTCGGTGGCGATCCTGCTCCTTTTCGGCTCGATGGCGGGCTTCGCCCTGGGCCAGTTGCGCTTCAGGGGCTCGCGCGTCCTCTTCCTGGCCTGTCTCGCGGCGCTGTTCATCCCGTTCCAGGTGATCATGGTGCCGCTGGCGCGCACGATGGCCGACACCGGCCTTCTCGACACCTACCCGGGCTTGATCCTGGCCTACGTCGCGCAGTTCCTCCCGTTCACGATCTTCCTGATGACCAGCTACTACGCCGGTGTTCCGAGCGATATCGTCGACGCTGCTCGCATCGACGGCAACACGTTGTACGGCGTCTACCGGCGGATCATGCTGCCGCTCGGCAGGCCCGCCCTGCTGTCGGTGGGGATCCTGAACGCCTTGTTCTGTTGGAACGACGTGCTGATCTCGTTGATCCTCATGCCCTCCGCCGAGCACCGAACGCTCATGGTGGGCGTGACCTCCCTGCGGGGGCAGTATTCGGACAACATCCCCACATTCGCGGCCGGAGTCCTCATCGCTGCCGTGCCGGTTCTCTTGATTTATCTGTTCTTCCAGAGGCAGATCGCCGACGGCGTCACGGCCGGTTCCACGAAGGGCTGACATGCGGATCACTGGGTATCGAACCCTGACGACAATTCAGGAATGGGGCCGGTCCGTCGGCGACGCCAACGGCGTCTTCGACGATGGCGTGACGGTGGTGCCGATCATCGTGGTCGACACCGATGAAGGAATCACCGGTATCGGCTTGGGCTCACACATCGAAGCCGACACAGTATTCGCCGCCATCGAAGGCGAGGATCCCCGTAGCGCTGCGACGCTGTACGACCGCATGCTGAGGCACACGTTCAAGGCAGGTCATGGTGGTGCGCGTTTCGGCACGATCGGCACCTTCGACACCGCCCTGTGGGACATCAAGGCCAAGGCTGCCGGCGAGCCGCTCTGGCGACTGCTGGGTGGGCGCGACCGGATCGTCCCGGCCTACGCCTCCGGTCTGGACATCGGGCTGTCTGACGACGAGCTGGTCTCGGCCTACGAGCTCTACGCCGCGTACGGCCTGCGAGCGGCCAAGCTCAAAGGCGGCCTGGACATCGAGAGCGACCGGCGCCGGCTGCATCTCGTCCGGGACGTCCTCGCCGAGGCCGGGGGCGGTTCTCGGCCGGGCCTGATGCTCGACGTCAACGAGTCCTGGACGCGCAAGCAGGCTGTTCGACACATCTGCGAGCTGGAGGAGAGCCTCGACCTGACGTGGGTGGAGGAGCCGGTGCGGCGGTGGGACGCCGACGGCATGGCAATCGTGGGCCGCGGCATCCGCGCCTCGGTGGCCAGCGGCGAGAACCTCACCGGGCTGGAACAGTTCCGGCCTCTGCTCGCCACGGGCGCGGTCGACATCGTGCAGACCAGTGCGGTAGGAGGGATCACCCATTTCCTGCGTGTCGCGACGGTCGCGCATGCGCACGACCTGCCCGTCAGCCCGATCGGCAACGTTCCGATGGGATTGCTCCACGCCGCGACCAGCGTGCCGAACCACATCGTGAGTGAGCTGCAGGACCTGCAGCCGCCCCGCGGAGTCGTGCTGGATCTGAGCATCGAGGACGGCTCGTTCGTGCTCGGAGACAGCCCTGGGCTCGGGATTCACGTCGACGAGCGGGCGATCGTCTCGAGCGTGGACACCTCGACCCGGCCCTCGGCCGTCGGGCCACACGTGCGGCCCGAAGCCGCCGGCCGGCGGTTGCTGGCGGCTGCGCCGCCCGTCGAACTCAGTGAGCCCGTCGAGCCGACAACACCGCTGACATCGAGTTGACGGGGCACGCCGACACCATGCCGTCAGGGGGTGATCTTCGCCTGTGACCGCGTGAACGGGGAGACCGCCGCGAGCAACGCCACACGAGGAGCGCCATATCGATGTGCAGAGAAATCGCTCAAGGAACAAGGCGTCAACACCGCCGTCACGAGCTCGGAAGGAAGTGCAAGCCATGAGCAGAACAGCACCGGCACGGCTCAGGCGAAGGTTGGGCACCTGCGCCGCATTGGTGGCCACGGCGCTCGCAGCCGCGACCGCGCTCGTCGGTGGCCCGGCGCCGACTTCGGCAGCGGCCGAGAACGCGTTCTATGTCGCCCCCGACGGTGACGATTCGAATGCGGGCACACTGGAGGCTCCATTCCGGACACTCGAGCGCGCACGTGACGCGGTACGCGAAGTGAACTCGGACATGTCTGGTGACATCCACGTCTACCTTCGTGGCGGCTCGTACCCGATCGACAGCACGGTCGAGTTCGGCCCCGAAGATTCGGGCACGAACGGTCATCAGGTGATCTACTCGGCGTTCGAGAACGAGTCGCCCGTGCTCGAGGCGGGCACCGAGATCACCGGCTGGACACAGCACGACGGAAACATCTGGGCGGCTCCGTTGGACCGGGCGGAAAAACTCCGGGCTCTCTACGTCAACGACCAGCGTGCCGAGATGGCCTCTCAGAACGTGCAGTCGCAGGGATGCTACGGCGAGTACACGGTGACCGCGGGGCAGGCACCGTGGGCATGGGAATCGGGCACCGAGTGTGATGGCGCGAGGTATGCGCTGGCCGACGTGCCGGAGATCGACGACAACGCCGAGGACATGGAGATCCAGACGGCCACCACGTGGACCACGGCCATCGTCGGCGTGCGCGACGTCATCACCAGTGATGACGGGGAGAACCGTGTGCTGCTGTTGCAGCAACCAGGCGCCGCGATCGCTGCGGGTGCCTTCAACGGCAACTTCCAGATCCGCGGCAATCACAAACTCATGAACGCCTATGAGTTTCTCGATGAACCCGGCGAATTCTATTACGACCGCAGCGCCAAGACCGTCTACTATTTCGCAGCCGAGTCCGAAGACATGGCCGCCGCGTCGGTTTTCGCTCCGAGCAACACTCAGACAGTCCTGAGGATCGCGGGCACCTCGAGGGCGGACCGCGCCCATGACCTCAGCTTCGAGGGCATCACCGTGCGGCACACCGACTGGAACCTGGCCGAGGTGGACGGAGCCTCGTTCAAGCAGGCGCAGCAGGCGAACATCATCAACTCCGCCTATGTGCACGGAAACTTCCACGAATACCACTACCGCAACGTCGACCTTCAGCCCGCGGCCATCGAGGTGACCAGCGCGGCGAACATCTCTCTCGAGCGCAACCGGGTCGAGCACACCGGAGCAGACGGCATATCGCTCATCAACGACGTCGTGGACTCCCAGATCACGGGCAACAGGACGAGGGACGTGGGCGGTACGGCGATCAACATCGGCCACCCGCAGCACGTGTACATCGGCGATGCGACCGCTGACAACAAGGAGAAGTTCCCGGCTGACGTCGAGGGTGCCCCGACGAACATTCAGATCACGAACAACTACGTGTACGACAGCGCGAAGCTGTTCCTCGGCTCCGCCGCGGTCGCCGCGTACTTCGTCGACACCATGTCCTTCGACCACAACGTGATCGAGAAGACGTCCTGGGCCGGGATCTCGATGGGCTGGGGCTGGTGGAACTTCAACGGGTCACCCGGCTCGATCGAGCCCGGCAACCCCACCGAAGTCGCCAGGAACAACAGCATCCGGCACAACGTGTTCATCGACACCGTGAACGACCGCAACGACACCGGTCCGGTCTACACTCTCGGCGCTCAGCCGGACACCGTCATCTCGCACAACTACATCGACGGCGTGCGGGGCGGGCACACGTACGGATTGCACGCCGACGAGGCGTCGGCCTACATGACGTTCGACCGCAACGTGCTCGACATCTCCGAAGACGTGACCTACACGATCAACTCCGAGGACTGGGGGTCCAAGCATCATCTGACGATCACCAACACGTGGGCCACGGTGTGGAACAAGTACCAGACCGACCCGCCGGACAGCCACATCGAGCCCATCATGGTCTTTTCGGATGCAGTCTGGCCGCTGGAGGCCTACGACGTCACGGTGAACGCCGGGCTGGAGCCCGCCTATCGCGACCTGCTGGGGGTGGAGGCGACCCTGTCGCCCGACCACGTCCTACCGTCCAGCGTGGACGTCGACGCTTCGGTGACCTCGATCCCGATCCGGAGCACGGGCGACGAGTCGGCGACCATCTGGCTCGCGCCCGAGGGCACCACGGATTTCGCCGCCGGTGCCACGATGACCACGGCGGACGGAGACGCGACGAGCATCGCCGTGCCGAAGAAGCCGGGCGAGTATCGCCTCTTCGTCGTCACTGCGGGCGGTGACGTGGCCAGCTCGACTGATGTGGTGCGTCGCAGTGGTCCGCTCGGGGTGTCCCTGACGGCAGACGCGACGAGCCTGGACGCCGGAGGCTCCACCGTCGTCACCGCTTCCCTGCAGAATCTGACCGATGAGCGGCTGTTGGGCCTGCGCGCCAAGATCGATGTTCCCGAAGGATGGAGCGCGGTCCGGGATGGCAAGCCGGTGAAACCTGTGCTGGCGCCGAAAGCCACGGCCTCCGCGTCGTGGACGGTGACGGCGCCGGAGTCGTTGTCGGCGCCGGTGAGTCAGGCGACGATCGAGGCCGCGCTGACCGTGCGCTACGACGGTCTGGAGTACGCCGAGGACAGCTCTCTGACGCTCACCGCGGTCAACCCGTTGACCTCGTTGAACGGCTACGGATCCGTGCCGAGCAGATTCGGCGAAGCCGGATCGGACTACGCGATCCTCACAGCCGGCACCGATATCTGGCAGGACGGCGCCGGATCGTTCGACGAGTACGGCGTGATCTACGACGACGACGCCGTCGGCCAGGACACCACGGTGACCGCGAAGGTGACTCACCTGGACGACACCCATGCCTGGGCGAAGGCCGGTGTGGTCATTCGCAACGACGTCACGGCGCACGGCGCATCGGCCGGCTACGCGATCATGGTCGTCACCCCGGACAACGGCGTCGCGTTCCAGTGGGATGCCGATGGCAACGGCTATCTGGACTCGTTGAGCGGCGCCGGCGGTGTCAGTGCACCTGCCTGGGTGCGGCTGGTCCGTTCAGGGGACGAGGTCAGTGGCTACTACTCGACCGACGGAACGACCTGGACGAAGGTCGGGTCCAGCGTGACTCTGGCCGGCATCGCCCCCACGCAGGACGGTGGACTCATCGCCACCTCGCATGCGCCTGACGTGACCGGGCAGTTCAGCTTCACCGATTTCAGCGTGAGCTGACCCACGGCGGTGATCGTTGGCGCACAGTGGCGGCCATAGCCCCCAGAACGCGCCAACGATCACCGAAGGTCGGTCCGGGCCGGAACATCAGATGAAACCGGCGCGCCGACCTATGTCCGGCCCCAAAAACCTGCTGGTAACCCCTTGGCAACGAGCGGATAGGCATGGCAAGGTAGCGCCTACTTCACTAAACATCAGATCTATCCACCCTTCTGTTGGGGAGGTCCGACCCGGTGATGACTACCGTCGAACGTGCTGACGAGGCCGTCCGGCCGGGTGACTGGTTGCGAGAACGGCTCTCCAACGCCCTGTCCGAGTTCACGGCGGCGGCCGCGCTCATCGTGCTCTTCGTGGCGCTGAGCTTCGCCAGCCCGCACTTCTTGACGGCGGACAACCTGTTCAACATCGGCGCGCAGACGGCCGTCATCGCGATCATCGCCACCGCGCAGACGATGGTGATCATCACGAAGGGCATCGACCTGTCCGTCGGGTCGGTGGCCGCGCTGGCCGGCGTCGTCGGCGCGATGACCGTGCGAGACCTCGGGTTCTCCGTCTGGACGGCGACCCTGGTCGCGATCGTGATCGGTGCCCTCGCCGGGCTGGTCAACGGTCTGCTGGTCACCGCGGCGCGGATCCCGCCGTTCATCGCCACCCTGGGCATGATGTCGGCCGCGCGCGGCCTGGTCTTCATCATCACCGGTGCCGTCGGCGTCTACGGCCTGCCCGAGTCGTTCCAACTGCTGGGCAACGGAGAGATCGCCGGCATTCCGTTCGCCATCGTGCTGACCGGCCTCGTGGCCATCGGCATCGCCTTCCTGCTCTCGCAGACGCAGTTCGGGCAGTACACGTACGCGATGGGGTCGAACCTCGAGGCCGCGCGTCGCTCCGGAATATCCGTCGGGCGTCATCTGACGACCGTGTACGTCATCGCCGGCGTTCTGGTCGGTCTGGGCGGGATGATCGCGGCCTCACGGGTCAACTCCGGGCAGCCGAACTACGGCATCGCGCTCGAACTCGACGTCATCGCCGCGGCCGTGATCGGCGGTGCCAGCCTCTTCGGCGGGCAGGGCCGGATCATCGGCACACTGATCGGCGCCTTCCTCATCGCGCTCGTGCGCAACGGCGCCGTCCTACTCGACATCAGCATCCACGTCCAGATGGTGATCGTCGGTCTGATCATCTGGGCCGCCGTCTACTTCGACCAATACCGCCGCCGCCGACTGGAGTCACGAGGTTGACGCCTCCGCTCCCACGACCACCCGATTCGGAGAGGACTCACTGATGGCGCACAGCATCAAGACCCGTCGCCGCCCGCCCGCCCGTCGTCGTCATGCCGCGGCGCTCACCGTCCTGGTCGCCACCACCGTCCTGGGCGCTTGCGGTGGCGTCGAGGTCCGCGACGGGAACGACGACCAGGCCACGGAGGCCGCCGACCCATCGGGCGACGCGCCCGGACCGCTGGAATTGGCCGTCCTGCCCAAGGCGGTCGGCCATGAGTTCTGGACCACCGTACGGGCCGGCGCGGAATGCGCCGCCGAGCAGGCCGGTGACGTCACCGTCGAGTGGGACGGCGTGACGGCCGAGACCGACGTGGAAGGTCAGGTCAACCTGGTCCAGAACTTCGTGACCACGCAGGTCGACGGGATCGTGTACGCCGCGACCGACTCGGCGGCGCTCGCTCCGGCCACCCAGGCGGCACTCGACGCCGGCATCCCGGTGGCGATGATCGACTCGGGGACCGAACCCCAGCCCGACGAGGTGCCGCTGTACGCCACCGACAACCGCGCCGCGGCGGTCGAGGCGGCGAACCTGCTGGCCGAAGAACTCGGTGAAGGCGAGCACGACGTGGCGCTGATCGAGTTCCAGCCCGGCTCGCAGACCAACACCGAAAGGGTCGAGGGTTTCACCGAGGGATTGGCCCAGCACGACAACCTCACCCTGGTCGGTCAGCAGCCCAGCCACAGTGACGTCAACGAGGCCCGGCGGGTCACCGAGGACATCCTGACCGCCAATCCCGACCTCGCCGGCATCTTCGCGGCCAACGAGCCCAGCGTGCTGGGCGCCGCGCAAGCGGTCGAGGCGGCGGGGCTCTCGGGCGAGATCGTCATCATCGGCTGGGACGCGGCGCCCGACGAGGTGGCGGGTCTACGCAGCGGCCAGATCTCGGCCCTCGTCGTGCAGAATCCGTTCAACATGGGTTACCTCGGGGTGACGAACATGGTGAACCACCTGCGCGAGGGCACCCCGCTGGAGTCCGCCGACACCGGGGTGACGTTCCTGACGCAGGAGAACGTCGACACCGACGAAGCCGCGGCGATCCTCGAGCCCAGCTGCGACAACCCGCCGGTCGGATGATGAGCACCACATCGCGGCCTGAGCCAACCACCGAGCCGACCGATGCCGGCGCCGGAGTGCCCGTGCTCGAAGCACGCGGGATCGTCAAGCGATTCGGCCACGTCGAAGCACTGCGCGGTGCGGACTTCACCGTGCACAAGGCCGAGGTGGTTGCGCTCATCGGCGACAACGGCGCCGGGAAGAGCACGCTGATCAAGACGCTCTCCGGCGTACACGCCCCCGACGAAGGCGAGATCCGCGTCAACGGCCGACCGGTGCGGTTCTCCACACCCGTCGACGCGCGGCAGGCGGGCGTGGAGACGGTGTACCAGGACCTCGCGGTCGCCGACGATCTGACCGTCGCCGCCAACCTCTACCTGGGGCGCGAGATCCTGCGATCCGGTCCGCTCGGCCGGCTCGGGTTGCTCGACAAGCGGGCGATGCGCCGCGGCGCGACGGAGGCCTTGAGCCAGCTGGGTGTCCGTGTCCCCCGGGTCACGACGCCCATCGCCATGTTGTCCGGCGGCCAGCGGCAGAGCGTCGCGGTCGCCAGGGCGATCATCTGGGCGACCAACGTCGTCATCCTCGACGAGCCCACCGCGGCCCTGGGCGTGGTGCAGACCGAGCGGGTCTTGGACGTGGTCCGCCGCGCTCGCGATGCCGGCATGTCCGTCGTCCTGGTCAGCCACAACATGCCACAGGTGCTCGAGGTCGCCGACCGCGTCGAGGTGCTGCGGCTGGGCCGGCGCGCCGCCCGCTTCCAGGCGGATCAGGCCACGACCGACGACCTCGTCGCCGCCATGACCGGCGCACGGGCCACACAGACGGAGGAACCATGACAGCGGTGGTGTACCGCGGTGCGCGGACACTGGAAATCGAACAACGCGACCCCGAGCCGCCGGGGTCCGGGCAGGTACGCATCGACGTGGCCTACACCGGCATCTGCGGAACCGACCTTCACATCTATCACGGGGACATGGATGGCCGGGTGGGTGCGGCCGCGGTGATCGGTCATGAGATGTCCGGCCGGGTCGCGGCTGTCGGAGCCGGTGCGACGGCGTTGAGCGTCGGAATGCCGGTGACGGTCATGCCGACGAAGTTCTGTGGCCAGTGTGCGGCGTGTCGGCGTGGGAACTCCCACATCTGCCAGGCGATGGACTTCATGGGCATCGACTCGCCCGGCGCGATGCAGGCGTCGTGGACCGTACCCGCCGAGCTCGTCATCCCGCTTCCGGCTGAGCTTTCGCTACGCCACGCCGCGCTGGTCGAGCCCGTGGCCGTGGCCGTGCACGACGTTCGCCGGGCCGACGTAGGCGCTGACGATCACGTCGTCGTCATCGGCGGCGGGCCCGTCGGTGTCCTGATCGCCGCAGTCGCTCAGGGCCGTGGAGCCCACGTCGTTCTGGCCGAGCCTGATGCGTTCCGGCGCGGTGTGGCCGATGAGATCGGCATCGAGTCGATGGACCCGACCACCGACGACGTGGTCGCGCTGATCGACAAGCGCACCGACGGTGCGGGCGCGGACATCGCCTTCGAGGTCTCCGGCTCGGCCGCCGGCGTTTCCACCGCCGTCGACGTACTCGGCACGCGGGGACGCCTGGTCATGGTGGCGATCCACACCCAACCGCGCGAGATCGACCTGCACCGGTATTTCTGGCGCGAGCTGGAACTGTTCGGTGCCCGGCTCTACCAACGCGATGACATGACCGAGGCCGTCCGGCTGATGGCGGCCGGCGCCATCCCGGCGGACCGGCTGATCTCGCGGATCGAGTCCGTGGACTCGGTCGGTGCTGCCTTCGAGGCCTTGGAGGGCGGAGGCAGCGTGATGAAGGTTCTGATCGAGTGGCAGAAGGAACATTGATGACGACTCCGTTCGACCTGTCCGGCCGTGTCGCCGTCGTGACGGGTGCCCGGCGTGGAATCGGGTTGGCGATGGCCGAGGCGCTCGCAGCGGCGGGCGCCGACATCATCGGCGTCTCGGCGAAGTTGGAGCCGACCGGCAGCGACGTCGAGAAGAGGGTGCGCGCGGCCGGGCGGCAATTCACGCCGATACGTGCCGATCTTGCCGATCGCGCCGCCGTACAGGAGTTGATCAGGCGACTGAAATCGCTCGGCCCGATCGACATCCTGGTGAACAACGGCGGCACCATCGCCCGTCGCCCGGCGGTCGAGCATCCCGATGACATGTGGGACCACGTCATCGAGGTCAACTTGACCAGTCAGTTCCACGTGAGCAGGGAGATCGGCGCCGACATGGTGCGTCGCGGCCGCGGAAAGATCATCTTCACCGCCTCGCTGCTGAGCTTCCAGGGCGGTGTCAACGTTCCCTCGTACACCGCGTCGAAGTCCGGCGTAGCGGGTCTGACCAAGGCGCTCGCGAACGAGTGGGCCGCTCACGGGGTGAACGTCAACGCCATCGCGCCCGGGTACATCGCGACGGACAACACCCAGGCACTTCGGGATGACCCCGAGCGAAGTCAGTCGATCCTGGCGCGCATCCCGGCCGGCCGCTGGGGGCAGGCCGAAGACCTCGGCGGTGCCACCGTGTTTCTCGCGTCGTCGGCGTCGGACTACGTCAACGGCGTGGTCCTCCCGGTCGACGGCGGATGGCTGGGACGCTGATGGGCATCGGATCGGCACTGAACCGTCATCAGCTGATACGAAGGCCGGCCATCGGACTCACCGAGCTGGGCTTCGGCGCAGCGCAGGGCGGGAATCTCTACCGCGCGACCTCCGACGAGGAATTCGAGGCCGCAGCCGAGGCCGCCTGGGCGGCGGGCATCAGATACTTCGACACCGCCCCGCACTACGGACTCGGCTTGTCCGAGCGGCGACTCGGAGCCGCCCTGCGGGGACGGCCGCGTGCGGATTTCGCCGTGTCGACGAAGGTCGGCCGCCTTCTGGTGCCGTCGCCGCAAACCGCGCACCAGCGAGACTCCGAGGGCTTCGACGTGGCCGCCGACCACCGCCGAGTCTGGGACTTCAGCCGCGACGGCATCCTGCGCTCGGTGGAGTCCAGCCTGGAGCGTCTCGGCCTGGACCACGTCGAGATCGCGTACCTGCACGACCCGGATGATCACGGGGACCAAGCGGTCGCCGAGGCGATCCCCGCGTTGATCGAGCTACGCGACCAGGGTGTCGTCGGCGCTATCGGCGCAGGCATGAACCAGTCGGCGATGCTCACCCGGTTCGTCCGTGAGACCGACATCGACGTCGTCATGTGCGCCGGGCGTTTCACGCTGCTCGAGCAGGGCGCGCTGGCGGATCTGCTGCCCGCCGCGGCCGAGCGAGCGGTGGGCGTCGTGATCGCCGGGGTGTACAACTCGGGGCTGCTGGCCAGCGACCGCCCGCCGGCCGACTCCACCTACGACTACCAGCAGGCGCCGAGGCGCGTGGTCGAACGGGCGAACGCGATCGCCGACGTGTGTGCCGCCCACGGCGTCACGCTGCCCGAAGCGGCGCTGGCCTTCGTGTGGAGGCACCCGGCGGTCGTCTCGACCGTCGTGGGGATGCGTACTGCCGAACAGGTGCACGAGACGCTGCGACGCGCCCGGGTGACGGTGCCGGACGAGCTCTGGGCGGAGCTACGAGCGGCGGGACTGTTGGATTCGGCCGACTGAGGTGCGCTCAATCGGCGCTGGGAGATTCGGCGGGGGAGTCGCCGTCCTCGAGGTGGTCGTGCAATGACTCCTCGACGCCGATCAGGTGGTTGGCCATCCTGATGTGGGCGGCATCGGGGTCGCGCGCCTCGAGCGCCCGCAGGATCGCCAGGTGCTCCTCGTGCGTGCGCCGATCCGCGCCCTCTTCGTGCAGGCTGCGCCACAGGCGTTCCCGGACCGTGCGACCGGCGAAGGCCTCGATCAGTCCGCTGAGTACGGGATTGGCGCTGTGGGTTGCGATGAGGCGGTGAAAGGCGATGTCGATCTCGATCAACTGCTCGTGTCGCTCGGGCTCGTCGTCGATGATGCGTGCCGCCTCGTCGAGTAGATCAGCGGCCTCACGCAGCGCCTCGTCAGAGATCCTGCTTCCGGCCAGCCGGGCGGCCTCACATTCCAGCAGGCGGCGGACCGCATGGGTGTGCGAGGCGGAGAGGTCGCCGTGAACGTCCACCACGAACTCCATGGGGGCGAGCAACCGGGTGACGTCCAGATTGGTGACGTAGGTGCCGTCGCCCTGGCGAGTGTTGAGGATGCCCAGAATCGACAGCGCGGACACACCTTCGCGCAACGGCCCGCGCGAGACTCCCAGGGCCTCGGCGAGGTCCTTTTCGATCGGCAGCCGGTCGCCGGGGCGCAGCGTGCCTTCGAGGATCATCCGCTTGATGCCGTCGACGACTTCTTCGGTGCGAGACATGAGACGAGTATGTGCCTACGGCTTCACGGCGGCTGCCACACCGATGTTCCCGAGCCCAGGTGTCGGCGCCGAGGCCCAATAGTGGCCCTCAGGGAACCGGTAGGTGTCGATCGATTCCGGGTGCAGTCGCGTCGAGTAGCCGGGATCCCGGGGCAGGACGTAGGCCGTCCCATGGCCGCTGTCGCTCACCACGCAGGGGTCGGTGAAGTGCTCGTGCAGGTGATCGACGAATTCCGTGACCCGGTTCGTGAGATCGCCGGAGACGGCGACGTAGTCGAGCACGGCGACATGCTGAACCATCTCGCACAGGCCGACGCCGCCGGCGTGCGGGCAGACCGGCACGCCGAACTTCGCCGCGAGCAAAAGCACGGAGACGATTTCGTTGATGCTGGCCAACCGCCCGGTGTCGAGTTGGCAGAAGTCGATTGCGCCAGCCTGGAACAACTGCTTGAACATGACGCGGTTGTGACAGTGTTCGCCGGTGGCCACCCCGATCGGCGCGACCGCTCGGCGAATGGCCGCATGGCCCAGGATGTCGTCGGGCCCCGTCGGCTCCTCGATCCACAGCGGCTCGAACCGGGCCAGTTCCCGTACCCACTCGATCGCCTGCCCGACGTCCCAGACCTGGTTGGCATCGATCATCAGTTCGCGCTCGTAGCCGATGATCTCGCGGGCGATCGTGCAGCGCCGGATGTCGTCGTCGAGGTCGGCGCCGACCTTGAGCTTGACGTAGCCGTAGCCCGCGTCGACGGCTTCTTGGCACAGTCGCCGCAGCTTGTCGTCGTCGTAGTTCAGCCAGCCCGCCGATGTGGTGTAAGCGGGGTAGCCGCGCCGGGCCAGTTCGGCCACCCGCCCGGCCTTGCCGGCCTCCTGGGCCTGGAGGATCTCCAGCGCCTCATCGCGAGTCAAGGCGTCGGAGAGGTACCGGAGGTCGGCGATGTCGACCAGTTGCTCGGGTGTCATGTCGGTCAGCAGTTGCCACAGCGGCTTGCTCGCCCGGCGCGCGACGAGATCCCAGGATGCGTTCAACACGGCCGCGAGCGACAGATGCACCACGCCCTTCTCCGGGCCCAGCCAGCGCAGCTGCGAGTCCGACGAGAGAAACCGGTAGACCCGGCCCATGTCGGCGGCCATCTCGTCGATGTCCCATCCGACGAGGTGGGCGGCCTGTTGGGCCGCTGCTGCCGCAACGATGTCGTTGCCACGGCCGATCGTGAAGGTCAGGCCATGGCCGGCGAGAGGCGCGCCCGTCGTGTCGGTGCCGTCGGTGTGCAGGACCACGTAAGCGGCCGAGTAGTCGCCGTCCTTGTTCATGGCATCCGAGCCGTCGCCGGTCAACGACGTGGGGAAGCGCACGTCCTCGACGGTGACAGCGGTGATCTGCGGCATAGGGGTCCTCGCCAATACAGAAGCAGCAAATGCAGGCGTAAAGATCAGATGATTCTGGAGTATATGGAAGTGTTTCCTCGCTCGTCAACCTAGAGGTGTGCACAAACCACGTTGAGACATCTTATGTATCTGCGGACTGTGGGTAGTTGGTGATCAGTCGGAGTGAGGCAGGCACGGGTTCGGGCAATCGCCGCCTCACCCACTACGCGCTGCTGAGTGGCCACGCGGTCGCCGTGGACGACGCCCGCGTCTACACCGACATGCCCGAGAAGCGTCGAGGGTCTGCCGCAGCGGGTGTCGAGCGTCGATTCACGCGCTGTTCAAAGCACGCTCCTGCCTATGTCATGTCACGTCACCTCGTCGAGGCCACGGTTTCGGCGGGTGCGCGTGTCTCCGGCCCACGTGACATGACGTGACATACCCTAGGCGTTGTACACCTTAGGAGGTATAGTCGGTGTCATGGGCGATCCATCAGCACCCCGAGGTCGCTGCATGGCTGGCGGATCTGAGCGGGCCGTCCGCCGAGAACGTGACTGCAGCCATCGACCGGCTCGCCGACGATGGCCCGAGTCTCGGCCGGCCCCTGGTCGACACGATCAAGGGCAGCCGTCACAACAACATGAAAGAGCTTCGAGCCCGAACAGTCCGGATCCTGTTCGTATTCGACCCTCGCCGCCAGGCGGTCCTCCTCGTGGCCGGCGACAAGCGAGGGGAGTGGAGCCGTTGGTACAGGAAAGCCGTACCGCTCGCGGATGACCGATACGACGAGTGGCTGAGCGCCACCTGACCTTAAGGGGACACGATCAGCATGCAGTGACACCCACGACCAACAACAAAACCACCACTACCGCCACCCGACACTGGCCCAGGTGGGACGAAACGCGTCCCCGTATGAACGTCACGGAGGAAGGTCTGGCGCGAGCTCGTGCCGAGCTGGACGCAGAAGTGGCTGCGTACCACCTGGCAGAGATTCGCAAGGCGCAGGGCCGCACGCAGACCGACGTGGCCAAAGAGATGGGGGTCAGCCAGAAGCGCATCAGCAAGCTCGAGTCGGCCGAGCTGTCCAAGACCGAAGTCGACACCATCGCCCGGTACGTGGCTGCACTCGGCGGCCGCGTCCGGCTGGTGGCGGACTTCCCGGGGCACTCGATCACCCTCCGCTGACCGTTCCAACGAACGACGAAGGCCCCCGCGCCACACCTCGGCGCGGGGGCCTTTCTTTCGTTCGAGGGCTACTTGCCGGAGCCGTCACCGCGCCACGACCGCTGCACCCGCCATCGCCACGGCGCGCCACCGCAGACACCGGCAGCGCGCCACCGTCCACCACCGGCACCGCGCCGAACGCCGGCGCGATCCGCCGGGTCTCGGGCAGCGCTCCGGTCCTGGAGCGGAAGGCGCGCTTCGGCGTGGATTCCTGGGGATCGACCGATGCGGAGATCCGCCACATCCTGCGGCCGATCGAGGAGCTGTTCGAGCAGGAGTTCCCGGACTTCCAGCCTTACCCTTGGGGAGCCAGGCGCTGGATCCACGGTCATGTGCGCCACGTCATGCTGGCTGAGGCCATGGTCGGCGACTTCGCGAAGGCGTTCGAAGGAGTCACTCCGGACGAGGCCGAACGCCTCGCGGACTCGTTCGCACTCGGCCAGTGCGGTGTGCGCGGGAACCTGGCCGGCATCCTGCGCGACGCGTCGAATACGACGGAGGTGACCCTGTGACGCCCGACGACGATGTTCGCCGCAGCCAGGCGTGGTTCGGGGCGGCCGGCCGATCCGGCATGATCTACCGGTCCTGGATGCGCAACCAGGGCTTCGGTCCCGACGCCTTCGACGGCCGGCCGGTCATCGGCATCGCGTCGACGTGGTCCGAGCTAGCGCCGTGCAACGCGCACCTCAACCGGGTCGCCGAGTCGGTGAAGCGGGGCGTCTGGCAGACCGGCGGTTTTCCGCTCGAGTTCCCGGTCATGGCCACCGGCGAGACGCTGATGCGCCCGACGGCGATGTTCTACCGGAACCTGCTGGCCATGCAGGCCGAAGAGCTGATCCGGGCCAACCCGCTCGACGGCGTCGTGCTGCTGTCCGGCTGCGACAAGACCACGCCCGGCCTGCTCATGGGCGCGGCCAGCGTCGACCTGCCGGCGATCATGGTCACTGGCGGACCGATGCTCAACGGCAAGTTCCGCGGCCAGGACGTCGGCTCCGGCACACACGTCTGGAAGTTCGAGGAGGACCTCAAGGCCGGCCGGATGACGCAGGACGAGGTCTTCGAGGCCGAAGGGTGCATGGCCCGGTCCAACGGGCACTGCATGACCATGGGGACGGCCTCGACCATGGCCTGCGTCGCCGAGGCGCTGGGCATGCAGCTGCCCGGTTCCGCCACCTGGCCGGCGGTGGACATGCGCCGGTTCGAGGTGGCGCAGGAGGCCGGGCGCCGCATCGTCGGCATGGTCGAGGAGGACCTGCGGCCCAGCGCCGTCATGACGCGGGCGGCGTTCGGGAACAGTATCCGGGCCAACGCGGCCATCGGCGGGTCCACGAACGCGATCATCCATCTGATGGCGATCGCCGGGCGGCTCGGCGTCGAGCTGAGCCTGGACGACTTCGACGAGTTGGCCCGGCAGGTGTCCACCGTCGTCGATCTCATGCCTTCGGGCCGGTTCCTCATGGAGGACTTCTGCTACGCAGGGGGGGGCTGCCGGTCGTGCTGCGCGACCTGGCCGACGCCGGTCTGCTCGACGGCGACGCGCTGACCGTCACCGGGCTGTCCATGGGTGTGAACGTCGCGACCGCGGAGTGCTGGAACCGCGAGGTGATCCGCCCGCTGGCCGAGCCGATGCAGCCGGCCGGCTCCGGCACCGCGGTGCTGCACGGCAACCTGGCTCCGGGCGGCGCCGTCGTCAAGCAGTCCGCTGCGTCGCCGGGGTTGCTGCGGCATACCGGGCGGGCCGTCGTCTTCGACACCCCGGAGGCCTACCACGAGGTCTGCGACGACCCCGACCTCGACATCGCGGCCGACGACGTCATCGTCATCCGTGGCGCCGGCCCGCGCGGTTACCCCGGCATGCCCGAGGTGGCCAACGTCCCGATCCCGACGAAGCTGCTGCGCGCCGGCGTCACAGACATGGTGCGCATCTGCGACGGCCGCATGAGCGGGACCGGCTACGGCACCGTCGTGCTGCACGTCGCCCCGGAGTCGGCGGTCGGCGGGCCGCTCGCGTTCGTCCGCACCGGCGACTCCGTCACCCTCGACATCGCGGCGCGCGCTCTCACGCTGGACGTGGACGACGACGAGATAGAGCGGCGGCGCGCGGCCTGGAAGCCGCCGGAGCCGGTGCACGGCACTGGTTACGGGTGGCTCTACACGCAGCACGTCCTGCAGGCCGACCAAGGGGCCGACTTCGACTTCCTGGTCGGCTCGCGTGGCCCCGCCGTGCCCCGCGAATCCCACTGACGGCTCGCCAGCTCGGCTTTGCCGCTCCGGGGGCGAGCGTGGGCTGTACTCCCGGTGATCGTCTGCCAGGTTTGACGATGTAGTCGTTGATCCCGGTTGTCGAGTGGCTCTTGACAGGCGTGTTGTTAACGCTCACAATTGTCGCCACAATTGACCGGGAACATTCCCTGCCCGAAACGCCGATTCACGCACAGAGATGCTTCCGAGGCTTTCGAACCGGTTCGACATCCGCGGGCTCGGCCGCTGGCAATGAAAGAAGGGAGGAAGCGCGAGGCTCCGGACGGCCCGGGGCGAGATTCAAGAATTCGAACGATCCCGTTTGCGGAGGGCCCCGATGCGGTGCCGTCCGCGTCAGCACGAGGGGAACAAGGATGTCTCTGACGAGAAGATCACCGATGGCGCGCCGGCGTCGATGGATCGCGACGACGGCCATTGCGGTCGCGAGCGCCGTTGCCCTCGGCACCGTGGGAGCCGCCGTGAACACGACCACGGTGGCTGCCGAGCCGGGGCCCGAATCGACGCTGGTCGTCGAGGCGGATCAGCCGTTCCGCGAGGTCTCGCACGTGGCCACGGGGTCGTTGTACGGGCTCGCCGACGAGGGCGTGCCGTCCGACGACCTCATCGCCCCGATCAAGCCGAACACGTTCGTCCAGATGCCGCCCGGCGGACGCCAGCAGCCGACCGGCGACACGCTCGACGTCTGGCAGACGGCTGCTCGCCACGACGCCGGGATCGTCGTCCGGCTCTGCGACTACTACCCGGGCTGGCCGTACCAGTTCAGCTGGGAGAACACCGAGGACCGCAAGGCGTGGGAGGACGTCATCCGGGACGTCGTGGCGGATGTCGAGGCGGCGGGAGTGACGAACGTCGTCGCCTACGCCCCGTGGAACGAGTCGGACAACACCTGGCTCGAGGAGAACGGCACGTTCGAGGAGCTGTGGGAGTTCAGCTACAACATCCTGCGTGAGGAGTTGGGCCCCGACGTCCCGATCCAGGGGCCGAGCTTCTCGGACAACATCTCCGACATGCGACAGTTCCTCGAGTTCGCCAAGGAGACGAACACCGTCCCCGACGTGCTCGAGTGGCACGAGCTCATCCGATCGTCCAAGATCAAGGGCGATGTCGAGTCGGTGCGCGCCATGCTTGACGAGCTGGGCCTGCCAGACCTCCCGATCGACATCGCCGAGTACGCCCACCCGCAGGAGGTGGGCCTGCCCGGACCTCTCGTCGGGTACATCGCCAAGTTCGAGCGCTTCGGGATCCATCGCGCCGAGCTCGCCTTCTGGAACCAGTCCGGGACCCTGGGCGACCTGCTGGTCGAGCGCGGTGGCGCGCCGAACGGTGCGTACTGGCTGTACACCTGGTACGCCGACATGACCGGGGACATGGTCACCACCACGCCGCCGTCGAACGAGAGCCCGCTGGACGGTGCGGCCGCGGTGAACGATGCCAAGGACGAGGTGCGGATCATCGCGGGCGGCAACAGCGGCCCGACCTCGATCGAGGTCAACGGACTCGACCAGCTCGCCCTGGGTGACGAGGTCAACGTCAAGCTCGAGGTCACGCCGTCCTACGGTCGCACGACGCCGACCGAGGGACCGATCACCGTCTCGGAGACGACGTACGCCGTCGGCGACGACGGGTCGATCACCGTTCCCGTCGTCATGAACCCGGCGTACGGCTACCACGTCGTCGTGTCCGAGGCGGGGGAGACCCAGAGCCTGGCGGGGACGTACACCCTCGACAACGTCCACTCCGGCCTACCCCTCGGCACGGACGACGGCGGTGCCGTCCAGTCCGTGGCCGGCCAGGGCAGCACGTGGGAGATCCGCGACGCCGGTTCGGGCCTCTACACGGTGGCCGACACGGCCAGCGGGCTGCTCCTCGGCGCGCAGCCGGGCGCGACCGGCAACGGTGCACCCGCCGTCGTCCAGGAGGAGGACGGCAGTGAGGAACAGCTGTGGCAGCTGGTGCCCGACGGCCGGGGCAACGTCCGCCTCGCCAACTACGCGACCGGCCTGACCCTCGGCGTCGAGCGGATGAGCACCGAGCCGGGCGCCGCTGTGGTCCAGTGGACCGACGGGACACCGACCTCCAACTGCACCCCCGACGGGCCGCGGCAGCCGGGAAGGCTCGGGACAGCGCTCGACATGTGCGGGACCGACTCGTACGTCACGCTGCCGGACGGCGTCGTCGACGGGCTCGACGGCGACTGGTCGGTCTCCACCTGGGTGAAGCCGTCCGCCCTGCCGACGTGGGCCCGGGTCTTCGACATCGGTTCGGGTACGGGATCGAGCATGTTCCTCACCCTCAACGCCGGGAGCGGGCCGCGGTTCGCCATTACGACGGGCGGGGCCGGGGGAGAGCAGCGACTCGACTACCCGGGTCAGAACCTCCCTCTCGACGAGTGGTCGCAGGTGACGGTCACCGTGTCCGGAACCACCGGCACCCTGTACATCGACGGCGAGGCCGTCGCCACGAACGACCGGATCACCGTGTCACCGGCCGACCTCGGCGCCTCGAACGGGCGGAACTGGCTCGGCAGGTCGCAGTACGGCAGTGACCCGGCGTTCGAAGGTGCGCTCGACGACTTCGCGATCTACAGCCGCGCGCTGTCCGCCGCTGAGGTCTCCGAGCTCGCCGCCGGGGCACCGGCCGACGGAGACGTCATTCACTACGCGTTCGACGAGCCCGACGGGGGTACCGCGGTGCTCGACTCCTCCGGGAACGGCCACGACGGCACGATCACCGTCGGGCTCGGTGCCAGCGACAGGACGACGGCGACCGACGAGGAGACCGCCGACCGGTTTTGGACCCTGACGCCGGTGGACCTCAGCCCGGTGAGCGCCGAGGTGGCCACCCAGTGCCGAGGCACCCAGGCGTTCGTCGTGGTGCGGACGACCAACACCTCGGATGCCCGCACCAACGTGACCGTCACGGCCCTGGGCGAGTCCCGGGAACGAGACGTGCTGAAGCCCGGCCAGGTCTGGCGGACGCCGTTCGCGGCCGGCGCCTCGTCGCTTGAGGCGGGGCAGACGGTCGTCCGGGCCGACGGCGTCGAGACGACCCACGACCACGAGGCCATCAACTGCCGCTGACGGCCACCTGAGACCAGCGGTCGGTCGGCGTGCCGCTGCCTGCGGGACGCCGACCGACCCGTTGCGCGGCTCGTTCGACCGACACCTCGGCGGGACCGACGGCGCCCGGCCCGTCCACCTGCGCAACGTCCCCGGCGACGTCTTCGGTGACCAGGTCCGGGTGAGCATGCGGGAGATCCCGTGGACGGGCCGGCGACAAGACGCTCGGCGTGGATCTCGTCGGCACGGCGACCGGGTCGGGACAACGACCGACGGCAGGACGCCGCGGCTGCCGGTTCGATGCTGGGTGCCGATGCGGCGTACGACGGTCTGCCGTACTTCTTCTCCGCTCAGTTCGGAATGGCGTTCGAGTACGTCGGACGCGGGAATCCGACGGACGACGTCGTCATTCGCAGCAAGTCCGAGGACGGCGCACTGGGCGACGGGTTCGCCGCGTTCTGGACGTGCGACGGCGTGGTGCAGGCCGGCATGACGGTCAACGCCTGGGGAGCGTCCGAGACGGTCGAGCGGCTCTCATCCGTGCCGGCGAGCCGATCGACCCCGACCGGCTCGCCGACCCCGACGTACCGATCGGCGAGGTCGGCTGACACCCGGCCATTACCCCGCCCGCAACGCAGTTCCTGGATAGGACCGCCCAGTAGATTAGATGTTTACTCGAACATTCCACCACTTTGGGGCATCCGATATGTCAGCTGGTGATGCCATTGACGTAAAGATCAGATCTTTGTAGATTTGCCGTCACCTTGCACGGAACCTCCTCGTGCTGCCGGCGCGCACCGAGCACGTTCCCGCGGTGTCGAGTCGGCAGCTCCAGCGGCCCCGAGCCGCCCGCCTACGTCGACGACGTCCACCGGAGGATCGAGATGCCAGACCTGACACGACGGCAAGCAATCAAGTTCGGCGCGGCGGGAGCGGGTGCATTGCTGCTGCCGCTGCAGTGGACGGCAGCAGCACGGGCCTCGTCCACCCCGCCACCCGAGGTGCAGGCGGCGAACGACCTCGCCCTCTGGTACGACGAGCCGGCCGGCGGCGACTGGCTGCGTGCTCTCCCGCAGGGCAACGGCCGCCTGGGCGCCATGGTCTTCGGCAATCCGGGCACCGAGCGGTTGCAACTCAACGAGGACTCGATCTGGGCCGGCGGACCGTGCGATCCGGCCAATCCCCAGGCGCTCGCGGCTCTGCCAGAGGTCCGCCGGCTTGTCTTCGAGAACGAGTGGATCCAAGCGCAGGACCTCATCGACCAGACCATGCTCGGCGACCCGGTGGGGCAACTGGC
>JAJYTA010000065.1 GCA_021793295.1 Actinomycetes bacterium | reverse complement strand
CGACTACGTCGCCGGCGACGGCGGCGACCACGGGGCCAGCGGGGGCGACGGAGACGACACGCTCTACGGCGGCGACGGCCACGACACCATGGTCGGCGATGGCGGTGACGACTACATCGAAGGCAACGCGGGCAACGACGTCATCGACGGCGGCAACGGCGACGACACCGTGTATGCCGGCGTCGGCAACGACGAGGTCAACGCCGGCCCCGGCGACGATTTGGTGTTCGGGGGACCCGGCGACGATCGACTGATCGGCGGTGCCGGCGACGACGGCCTGTACGGCGACGACGGCGACGACTGGATCGAGGGCGGCAACGGCGCGGACATCCTGGTCGGCGACGGCGGCGACGACAACATTCAAGGACAGGCCGGCCCCGACATGTTGACCGGTGGCGCCGGCGACGACGAACTCTACGGCGGAGAAGGCAACGACACCCTCTTCGGCAGCGACGGGGCCGACCGGCTGTTCGGCGAGTTCGGCAACGACCTCCTGTGTGGCGGTGACAACCCTGGCGGCGGCGACGAACTGTACGGCGGTCTGGGCAGCGACCTCGCGTGCGCGCACGATGACGCGGTGACCATCCGGGCCGATGACACCGTGAACGTCGACCTCGCCGCGAACGACGAGGTACTCGCGGACGACGGACTTCGAGACAGTCCCAGCGTGTACTCGCTGACCTCGGTGCCCGCGGAACTCGACGCGAGCATCGATCCAGCGACCGGAAGTCTCACCCTTTCCGTCGCGGACCGCGCCTACACGGGCGGCACGTTGACCTATCGCGTCCAGCGGGACCACCCGGACGGGAACCTGCGCTCGGACGCCGACGTCGTCGTGGACGTACTCCCTGGCACCCCGGATCCTGACCCCGAGACGCCGGATCCCGACCCGGAAACGCCGGACCCCGACCCCGAGACGCCGGATCCCGACCCGGAAACGCCAGACCCCGACCCCGAGACGCCGGATCCCGACCCGGAAACGCCAGGCCCGGACCCCGAGACGCCAGGTTCGGAAACACCCGCGCCCGACCCGGGCACTGATCGGCCGGGAGACGACGGCAGCGCGTTGCCCGATACTGGCCTCAGCGGGCCAGGCGCACCGTTCATCGTTGCGATGACCCTGATCGCCGCTGCCGGAGCTCTGGCCATCCGCTACTCACGACGACGAGCAGGAACGGAGCCCGACGCACTCTGAACGCTGAGTTCGACCGGGCCGCGAATCATTCCTTCGCGCCGAGAACAACAACGCGAATACACGGTCTCGCCGTCTCCTGCCCACCGGCCCGGGGACGGCGAGATCTCTATCAAGACGACTGATCGACACGATAGCTACGTGCCATAATGGGATCGTTCCACGCACTGCGTCTATCAGCAGCTGGACCACGGGTCGACACAAGCCGCGGCGTCGGCGCTCGCTCCCGCGGTCCGACCGAGCAGGAGCTGACCCCGATGCATCAACCCACCACCGGCACTCGTGAAGAGATCACCATCGGGGTCGTGGGCGCCAGTGAGATCGTGCACCGCATCATGAGCGTGGCTCGCGAGACCGGCAACCCGTCGTGGCGGCTGGTTCCTGCGGTGTACCACGACGAGAAGGACGCTCACACCCAGGCGATGAAGATCGCCTCGCGCATCGACGTCTGCCTGTTCGCCGGCCCGCTGCCCTACGACGTCGCCACGACCAAGGGCGACCTTCCGGTACCGGCCACCTACGCGCCGGTGGGCGGTGCGGCACTTTACGGGACGCTGCTGCGAGCCAGCTTGGACGGCATCTTCGATCCGTTGCGCGTCAGCATCGACTCGGTGCCGGCAGCCGACGTCGAGGCGGCCTACCGCGAGATCGGACTCGATCCGAGCGGCGTGCACACCCAGCAGTACGCGGGCCCGGAGTCCGCCGCGGAGTTCCTCGATTTCCATCGCCGGCTGTACGAGGCCGGCAAGACCACCGGCGCTGTCACCACCGTCCCCACGGTTGCCGCCACGCTCGCCGAGGCCGGCGTGCCGTCGCTGAAGATGACGCCGTCGGGGATCACGCTGCGCAACGCGCTGCAGACCGCGGCGCTCATGGGCAGCGGAGCGAAACTCGAAGAGTCGCGGATCGTCACCATGATCGTCCAAGCGCACCGGGGCGCATTCCCGGCGCATGCCAGCCCCAGTAATTACTGGTACCAGGAGATGAAGCTCTCGCTGCACCGCGAGTTGTTGCGCGAGGCCCGACCCATGGACGCCGCGGTACTCACGCGCGACGAGCACAGCTACCTGGTGGTCACCACCATGGGCTCGCTCAACCTCGCCACCGACGATCTGACCGTTGCACCGTTCCTCGGCCGGATCTCAGCAGCCTTGGGCCTGCAACTCGAGATCGGTATCGGCTTGGGCCGCTCCACCCGCGAGGCCGAGCTCAACGCGCAGGCGGCGGTGGACAAGGCTTCGGCCGGCGCTGGGACCACGGCCTTCCTTGTCGGCCCGGGTGACACCGTGCTGCAGCTTCCGGCAGCCCGTCAGGCCACCGCCCCGCCGCCGCTGCCGAGCCGGGATTCCAAGAGCGTCGACGTCCTGGCCCGCCTGGCCGACGCGCTGGACAAACGTGGCGACGACGACCGGGTCGTCGATGCCGAGACCGTGGCCGAACTGCTCGGCGTCACGCTGCGCACCGCGCGCCGCATGCTCCACTCGCTGGTCGACGAGGGCCTGGCCTGGCCGATGCCTCCGGCCCGGTCGAGCAAGGTCGGCCGGCCACCACGGCTGTACCAGCTGTTGGTGGAGAAGGTGCCGAGCGAGGCTCGCGCGGCGCGCGACTGACACACGTCGTCCAGTAACCGACCGCACAGCACTTTGAGACTCCGGATGCCGTGCGGCGCTGACTCGCGCCCTCTTGACACCCCGCACCCCGGCCCAGATTATGGGCTAAAGTAAATACCCAATAAGGGCTGACCACAACTGCGGCCAGTAAGCGTTGCGGCCACCGAACGACCCCCGGTGAAGGAGCCTCCGCTGTGCAGACCCAGACCCTCGCGATCGTGCCCGACATTCCACCACCGGACTCCCCCACGCCGCAGGCGTGGTGGCGCTACGCCACGGAGGTTCTCGACCACGTCCGATTGCCGTACCGGACGGCCAGCGCCCTCGATGCGCAGGCCTTGTCCGACGACACCGGACTCGTGCTCATCACCCACCACGCAGGGCTCGACGCCGCCACCCGCGAACGCCTCGCGGCCTGGGTGAACGACGGGGGCGCCGTGGTGGTCGTGGGTGATCCCGGCGACCTCGCGGAGCTGGCCGGTAGCACGAATGTCACCAGCCTCGACGCAGAGCACGGCCACGTCGACGTCCACGCCGACGCCGTCTGGACGCACGTGCCTGACGTCGCGCTTCACGCCGTCGGCGGGGTGCGCCTGAACGCCGGCGACGACGTCGACGTGCTCGCCTCGTGGGAGGACGGCGGCGCGGCGGTGACCGCGCGGCGCGTTGGCTCTGGCGTGGTGATCGCCTGCGGCGTCGACCTGTGGCAGACCATCGTGCGGATCCAGCAGGGATATCCGGTCGCCGCCGACGGCGTTCCGGCCTCCGACGGTTCGGCGCCGATCGACGAGGGCATCCTCAAGTGCGAGGACGGCATGGCGTTGTGCCTGGAGCGCGACCGTGCGCTGCCGCCCGGCGAACCCGAACTGGACCGCTACGAGCACGTCAATCCGCCGGTGTCGGGTCTGCCGATGTTCCACCGCCCGCACGCCGACCTGTGGCGATCGTTGTTCTTGCAATGCGTGTGGTGGGCCGCTGAGCAGGTGGAACTCGCCCAGCCGTGGCTGTACTACTGGCCGGCGGGAGTTTCGGCCGTGGCGCACATGTCGCACGATGCCGATCTGGGTGTCGACGAGCAGGGCCGCGCCGCGCTCGAGGCTTTCGACGAAGCCGACGTCAAGGTCACCTGGTGCCAGGTGTTCCCCGGCGGGTACGAACCGGAGACCTTCGCCGCCGTCGGCAAGGCCGGTCACGAACAGGCGCTGCACTACAACGCCATGCACGACGCCGACATCGCCACCTGGGGCTGGCCACAGATCCGGGCCCAGTACGCCTGGGCGCAGGCGGTCACCGGCGTGGACGACATCGTCTCGAACAAGAACCACTACACCCGCTGGGAAGGATTCACCGAGTTCTACGAGTGGTGCGAGCGGCTGGGCATCCAGATCGACCAGTCGCGCGGGCCGAGCAAGCAGGGCACCGTCGGGTTCCCCTTCGGCACCGCGCACGTGTCGTTCCCCATCGCCGACGCCGACGACGGTCATCGGTTCTACGACGTGCTCAACCTGCCGTTGCACACGCAGGACCTGGCCTGGGCCGGACACGAGAGCATCCGCGACGTCATCCTCGACAATGCGATCGAGCAGCACGGCGTCGCACACTTCCTGTTCCACGGGCCGCACCTGCTGATGCGCCCGCCCACACGCAAGGCCTGCCTGGCCCTGGCCGACGAGGCACGCCGGCGCGGTCTGCCATGGTGGACCAGCAAGCAGATCAACGAGTGGGAGCGGCTGCGCAGGCGCGTCCAGGTGACGGTCCGGCCCACCGACGGCGGCTGGCTCGTCGAGTCCAGCGCCGAACAGCCGGTCCCCGACGCCGCGATCATGCTCATGCTGCCCGGTGTGGATCGGGCGCCCGCGGTGGTCAGCGGCACCGGCAGCGTGGCCACCGTGCAGCGCCATGGCCGTACGTTCATTGAACTCACCGCGGACGTGCCCGCTGGCTCGGGCTCGTGGAAGTTGGCGCCGCACGGTTCCTAGCGGCCGACATCGCTCGTGCCGGCGGCGCGGACGAGCTGACCGCGCTGATGGTCGGTGATGACGTCGTCGGCAACGAGCTGGTCGGCCACCGCCTCGACGGCCCGCACGAATGCACCGTGGTCGGCCCAATCGCGATCGTCGTCGATCAGGTCGTTGATCGTGCAGCCGTCAGCGGCGTAGCGGTTGGGCACACCGCTGTCGACATCGCCGGCGTACACCCGGTCACGCAGATCGGAGTCGGTGCAACTGTCCTGCGGCGGCCGGTATTGCAGCAACCGGTTCGTGTTCGTTCCGTCCCCGGTGTGCAGCAGGTAGAAGTCGCCGCGCGGGTCGAGGGTGAGGCGGCGAGTCCCGCCCTCGTGGAGGATGCTGACCTGTTTGTCCAGTTGGTCGATCCGGAACAGCCGCGCGGCGGAGTGACCGTAGACGTGCTCGTCGGGATGGAGAATGAGGTCACCGTCGGTTTCACCGGCGTTCCCGTCGAAGATGGTCGTTTGGTGCACGACCTCGAGGGTTTCCGGGTCGAGGATGAACAGCGTGCCGTCGGCCAGTCCCCACAGGTTGCCGTCGGGACCCGCGAGCAGCGCGTTGATGCTGTAAGCGCCCGCGATCGGAGCGAACTCGTCCGTCTTGCGGCCGGTCTCGACATCCCAGGTGAAGATCTTGGCCTCGGTCGCGATCGGGTCGGTTCCGCCGCCGCCGGCGACGCTGGATCCACCGAAGAGCGTGCCGCCGATCGCCGCCAGCGACGAGATGGTCTGGTCCTGGACGACATGGCGGTGGACCTGATGGGTCCCCGTCGTGAAGTCGTAGACGGTCAGCGCCCCGCCATGCTCGCCATAGCCGGGCGTCGTCCCGATGTAGAGCTTGTCGGCCACGTCGAGCAGCGCGGTGGGACGATTCTGCTCCTCGTCCTGAAGCTCGAACAGAACCTGTGGATTGACGTCTTCCTCCCACGGCATGGTCGGGTCGTACTCCATGAGCCGGCCGGCCGGATAGGTGCCCACGTAGAGCCGGCCGTCGCGCCAGGCCCACCCCTCGGCCTGGCCGAGCCTGCGATGCTGCGTGACCTCGCCGGTCGCCGGGTCGTACACGCCGACGTCGCCGTTGATGTACGCGCTGGTGTAGACCTTGCCGTCGCCGTCCGGTCCGGCGTGCAGGTGGGACAAGTCGGTCGGCACGCCGGCGAACGGCAAGGTGTACCGCTCGAGCGTTCCCGCCTGCGGATCGTAGGTGAACGCCCGGCCCTCGTAGTTGCCCGACAAGGCGTACAGCACCGAACGCGACGGGTCGTCCGAGGCCGGCAGCCAACCGAACCCGATCCCCGCGCCGTCGACCACGGCCGGTTCGCCGTCGACCATCACGTCATGAATCGTGTTGGTCGGCAGGTCGTAACGCATCAGCTTCGAATCCTGCGCCGTGTAGTAGACCGAGCTCGCATCCGGAGCCAGCGGTGCCGTGCCCCTCGACACGATGGGCACCGTCGGCACGGTCTCGCCAGTGGCCGCCACCGTGATGTCCTGCATCTCACCGGTCACCGGGTCGAGTACAGCCAGGTCCGGGCCAGGGTGGAGCTTGACGAAGAGCTTGCCGCCCACGTAGTCGAGGTCGTAGACCTCGGCGTAGCCATCCAGGGCGGCTGGAAGGACGTCGTGCCGCTCGCCGGTGTCGAGGTCGACCCGAACCAGCCCGGCACGCGCTCCGATGCCGGCGAACACGGTGTCGTGGTCGGCGTCGTAAGCCACCGACCGGACGTAATCCTCCTCCGGATCCATCCGGCCGTAGTCGGTGAAGCCGCCTGCTGGGGAGTACGAGAACAGGTGAGCGTTGGGGTAGGTCCCGCCGAAGACGCTGCCGTCAGGCCCGGGAACCAGCGAGTAGAGATAGCCCTCACCCGACACCGCCTGGCCGAGATCAGTGAGCCGGTCGGCATCCGGCTCGTACCGGAAAAGGTGCCCGTTGTAGTACGTGCCGACGTAGACACTCCCGTCGGTGGCGACGGTGACGCCCCACGCGCCGGAGGCGCCAGGTAACGGGATCGTCTTGATCAGCTCGCGGGTTCGAGGGTCAGCGATGTTCAGCTTGGCCTGCTCACTCGCCACCACGGCGTAGACGGCGTCGCCGCCGTGCGGCCCCGTTGTGAAGGCACCTTCCATGATGGTGAGCGCGGTGACCGTGTGCCCCAGATCGGTGAAGGTCCCCGCGGTGGTCGAATCAGCCGCATTCGACTCAGGAGAATGCGCCGAAGCGCCTGCACCAGGCGTCGACATCGCCATGACCAGGCACAACGCCGAACCGATCGCGCCCGCCGTGACACCGTGACGTAGGAAACGAGGCCGTGAGAAAGCCATGACCGTTCCACCTCCGCGCTCGCGGCATCACACCGCGATACTTGCCGGCCGAGCAGTGCACGGCTGGACCCAGCGCGTGGGGGCAACCGGACGTCAACGCGACCGAGGTTGCATCAGGGAGCTACTTATGACCGGAATGTAACAGGCTTTATGACCTGACCGCAATGTCAGCATCTGTCATATTCGACCGGAATTCAGTCCGCGCGGTCTACTCGGAATGCCTGAGTAGACCGCGCGGCATCGCGTCACCGCGCCCGCAGCGCGGTGGACACCTTGTCGAATGCGGCGACGATGTCCGCGACGTCGTCGTCGGAGAAGTTCTCGTTCCAGCCGAGCACGAACATTCGCTCACCGATCAGCGTTTCGGTGTTCGGGCACAGCCCGCGCTCGTATCGGGGCACCGCGTCGGCCGGCGGCGACGTCAGCGGATAATTCGATTCGCCATAGGTGTGCCGCTCGGCCAGCACCGGCGTCAGATACAGCGGCAACCGGATGTAGCCGCCGTTCGCCGGGATCCCTTCGGCTGTGAGCGCGGCGGCGTAGCGATGCGCATCGGCACCGGCCGTTCGGGCGTCGACGAAGACCGGGAACAGCCAGTAGGTCGCGCCCTCGTCGAGACCCGGCTCGAGACCCGGCCACTGGGCCAGCGCTTTCGTGAGTGTTTCGGCGGTGGCCCGGCGCCCGGCGACGATGTCGGCCAGTTTGGGCAGCTGCGCCCGGGCGACGGCGGCCTGCAGTTCGGTCATCCGGTAGTTGAGCCCGAGGAACAGGTGGGTGCGCTCGTCGGTGTCTCGCGGCCAGGCCTTGTCGGCGAACAACCGTGCGCGCCGCAACAGGGCGTCGTCGTTGCCGATGGTCAATCCGCCGTCGCCGGCCGTGATGTGCTTCGACTGCTGCAGGCTGAAGCAGCCGATGTGCCCGACGGTGCCGGCCAGCGCGCCGTCCGGCGCACAACGGGTCAGGTAGGCCTGCGCGCAGTCCTCGATCAGGACGATGCCCCGCTCATCGGCCAACGCGCGCAACTCCGCGACCGGTGCCGGCTGGCCGAACAGGTGAACGGCGATGATCGCACGCGTGCGGCTGGTGATCCGTTCGCGGACCGAGTCGACGTCGAGGTTGCCGGTGGCCGGATCGACGTCGGCAAAGACCGGGACGGCGTTCTGCGCCAGGATCGGCAGGACGGTGCCCGCGTCGGACAACCCGGTCGTGATGATCTCGTCACCGGGCTCGGGATTCACGGCCGCGACGGCCAGGTGAAGCGCGGCCGTGCCGGAACTCGACGCCACCGCATGAGCCACGCCGTAGTATTCGGCGAACTCGGCCTCGAACGAGCGGGTCTCGCCGCCGATCGTGCTGTTCAGCTGACCGCTGCGGATCACTCGCTCCAGCGCGGCCAGCTCCTCGTCACCAAGGCGCCGCCCGGCGGCGTCGGACACCGAGGGAAACGGCTTGGTACGAATGGGCGTGCCGCCGTCTATGGCGAGCGTGGCGTCGTCGGGCACGAGGTACCTCCAAAAGCGTGGGCCGCCGTGAGCGCCCACGATACTCCGGAGCCAGCATTTCGGCTAGGACCATATCTCCGTTTGGAGCGCCCGGAAGTCGGCTTCGCATCACGAGGTGTATCGCTGCCTGCCGGCCGGTTCCCCGCAGTCGTGAAGATCGTCGTGCGTCCCACGGCCGATCCCCGCAGTCGTGAAGATCGTCGTGCACCACGACGCGTTCTGTCGCACCACCACCCGTGCACGCCTGCTGGAGCATGCGAATGCCTAGTGAACATGATCATTGACAAGAAGGGGTGGGTCAGCGAGGGAGCTTTTCGACCAGTAGTTGATAGAGCTGGGGTGGGCGCCCGACCTTGCTCGGCCGGGCCGGCGGCATCGGCCAGGCCAGCCCTTCGTCGACGAGCATGCGCATGGTGCGCCGCGCCGTTTGGCGGCTGACGTCGAGGACCTCGGCGACTCGCTCGGCGTCGAGCACGCTGGATTCGTCCTCGCCGTCGTCTTTCATGGCCTTGGCCAGCCGCGCCAGGACGTCGATGGCCCGCGACGCGTCGGAGCTTTCGAGCACGGTCGGCTGCCGCCCGGCCGGGCGCCGGCGCGCGGGCAGCTCGATCACCGCGTCAGCCAGCCCGACCAGGAACGCCGTGTCGGCGTCGCCGGAGCTCTTCTTGTCGACCGCGGTCTGCGCATTCTGCTCGGCCTCGCGGGTCGAACGGCCCAGCCCGATGCCGACCTCGACCACGGTGGACAGCTCGTCGGCGATGCCGGCGATGAACGGCGCGACGGTGAGGTCGTCGGTGGCCATGCGCAGCGAGCCCATCGTGGTCACGACCAGGTAGCTGCGCTCGTCGCGCGCCAGCACCGCCGCATCCATCGGCCGAGCCTCTTGCAGCAGCTCGCGGTACAGCGCGAGTTTGAACTCCTGATAGGCATAGCTGCTGGGCCCGGTGTGCGGCGGCAGAGACGACCGCGGCACCCGGACGATCATGGTGACCATGCGCGAGCCGTCGAGCTTGGCCTCACTGCCCAGCAAGCCGGCCGTGTGCAAGGCATGGCGCACCGTGCTCTCGGAGGGCACCATGATGAGCACCGGCACGCCGGCGTCCTTCAGCTCCGCGGCGACGTCCGGCAATGTGGTGATGGCGCCGGTCGTGTCCCCGCGTTCGTACAGGTCGCGGTGGAACGCGACGAAGTCCGCCGACTCTGCGCGCACGTACGGTCGCACCCGCACCTGGCTCGGGCTCAGCCCGATCTCGGCATAGGAGTGCTCGACGTCGCTGTCGGTGACGGAGTCGATGCTGATCCGCAGTGGATCGAACACGCCGTCGAGGATTCCGCGCAGCAGGGTCCCGTGGATCGCGGATCCGTCCACCGGCACATAGGTCGCCGGCACCGGCAGCACGCCTCCACGCACGGCGAGATCATGCGATATCGGGCCGCAGAACAGGCACACGTCGATCCGCGAGGCCACCTTGGCCACCTGCCGGAACACGTCACCCTCGGCGGCCACAGCGACCAGGCGCCAGTGCGGTGCGCCGGACTCGCGGGCCACGGACATGACGCGTTGCACGGCCCGCCGAGCACCGACGACTCCGATGGTGATCTCTTCGCGAGCACTGCCACCCCGCCCGTGCATCGCTCCCTCTCCCCCGTCTGGCCCCCCGACCGAGCCGAGCCTATCGCCGCCGATCCGCACCTCGTGTCCCGTCACATCGTGACTGGAAGGACAGCGCCGAGCAGTTGCCGGGTGTAGGGGTGCTCCGGCGCTTCGAACAGCCGCTCGGTCGGGCCTTCTTCGACGATGCGACCCTGCGACATCACGGCGACCCGATCAGCCAGGCGTTCGACCACGGCCAGGTTGTGCGAGATGAACAAGCACGACAGGCCGAGCTTCTGGCGTAACTCACCGAGCAGCGCGAGGATCTGCGCCTGGATGGAGACGTCCAGTGACGATGTCGGCTCGTCGCACACGAGAAGGTCTGGTTCTAGAGCCAGGGCGCGGGCGATCGCGATGCGCTGCTGCTGGCCGCCGGAGAACTGGCTGGGATAAAGCTCCCCGAAGCCGGGGTGGATGCCGACCATCTCCAGCAAGGCATCGGCCTGCTCACGGCGCGACGTCTTGGTCCCCCTGCCGTGCAGCCGTAACGGCTCCATGACGTTGGCGACGGCGCTGTAGTGCGGAAGCAACGAGCCGAACGGGTTCTGGAACACCATCTGCATCCGCTGGCGCAGCACTCGGAGTTCCTTGCCGGGTACGGTCGCGAGGTCCTGCCCGTCGAACTCGACCCGCCCGGAGGTGCACGGCTGCAGTCCCATCAACAGCCGGGCCAGAGTGGACTTGCCGCTCCCGCTCTCGCCCACGACGCCGACAGTCTCGCCGACGCCGATGTGCAGACTGACGTTCTCGACAGCACGAACCTCACCGGCCCTGCTGCCGAACACCTTCGACACCTCGTGCGCAGCCACCAACGGGCGGGCCGCGCTGCCGGGGCTGTCGACGTCACTGGTCGTCATGGCCGTCCTCCGCTCGCCAGCACGCCACCGCTCGGGCGCCGCCGATCTGGATCAACTCCTGCTCGTCCTGACACCGCGGCAGCACCGCTCGGTCACAGCGCGGATGGAAGGGGCATCCGCGTGGCCGGCTCGCCAGGTCCGGCGGGTTGCCGGGAATGGGGTGCAGCGGCCGGTCGCGGCTGCCGAGCTCCACACTCGAGCCGAGCAGGCCCGCGGCGTACGGATGACGCGGCCGGCTCAGCAGCTCGCGCGTCGGAGCCCGCTCGACCACGCGACCGGCGTACATCACCACGGAGTCGTCGCAGAAGTACCGGGCCACCCCGAGATCGTGGGTGACCATGATGATGCCGGTCCCCTGGTCCTTCAGCCCGGCCAGCAGGTCGAGGATCTGGCGCTGGATGGTGACGTCGACGGCCGTCGTGGGCTCGTCGGCGATCAGCAGCGCCGGGCGGGTGACGATGGCCATCGCGATCATCGCGCGTTGGCGCATCCCGCCGGACAGTTGAAACGGATACACCCGGATTCGCCGCTCGGGTTCGGGAATACCGACATCACCCAGCGCTCGGACCGCACGCTCGCGCGCTTCGGATTTCGTGCACACCCCGTGCCAGAGCAGATGCTCGGTGAGTTGGCGTTCCAGGGTCAGGGTGGGGTTCATCGCCTCCATGGCGTTCTGGAACACCATCCCGATGTCGCGCCCGCGGATCCGGCGCATCTGGCGCTCGGGAAGGCGCAGCAGGTCCTGACCACCGAACCACACCTCACCGGCCGTGACACGACCGGTCCGCGGCAGCAGCCGTAAGACGCTGCGCATCGACACGCTCTTGCCGCTGCCGCTCTCGCCGACGATCGCCAGCGCGCGGCCCGGCTCGACGTCGAAGCTGACGCCGTCCACGGCGCGTAAGGCTGCCCCGTCCTCGCTGCGGAACTCGGTGTGCAGGTCACGTACGCGTAGCAGTGGCCCGCCGGGGGTTCCCGACGACGAGCCCGACGGTGCCTGAGTCATGGTCATCGCCGATCACCCCGCGGGTCGAAGGCGTCGCGCACGCCGTCACCGACCCAGGTGAACGCCAGGAGCGCGAGCGCGAACACACAAGCCGGAGCCAGCAACATGTGCGGTGCGGACAGCAGGTAACGGGTGCCTTCGGAGATCATGCCGCCCCAGGACGGCGTCGGCGGCTGCACCCCGAGGCCGAGCAAGCCGAGCCCGGCTTCGGCCGCGATCGCCGCGGGAATGGCGAAGCTGGTGGTCACCAGCATGGGCCCGATGGCGTTCGGCAGGATGTAGCGCACCGCGATGGTCGGGCCTGAGGCACCCATGGCGCGGGCGGCTTCGACGTACTCACGCTGTTTGATCGACAGCACCTGGGCACGGACCAGCCGCGCCTGGGTGACCCAGCCCGCGATCCCGATGGCCACGATCAGCGCGAAGATGCTCCGGCCCAGCACCGCCACCATGACGATGGCGAACAGGTAGCTCGGGAAGGCGTACATGACGTCGGTGAACGCCATCAGGCCCTGTTCGGCCCGGCCTCCGCGGTAGCCCGCCGCCAGACCGACGACCAGCGCGCACAGCAGCGCCAGCAGCTCTGCGCCGAAGGCGACGATCAACGCCGTGCGCAGACCGTAGAGCGTCCGGCTCAGGATGTCGCGACCGAGTTGGTCGGTGCCGAGCAGGTGCCCGTCGGCACCGGCGCCGGCCAGCAGGGCCTCGTAATCGGTGTCCGCGTAGTGATGCGGGGCGATCCAGGGCGCGGCGAACGCGACCACGACCAACACCCCGCACATCACCAGGCTGATCAGAGCCAGCCGGTTGCGCTTGAACCGGTCCCATGCCTTGCGCCACGGGCCCCTGGCCCGCGCCCGGGCGACCGTCTCGCCGGCACCGGCCGCGCCGGCATCGGGCTCTAGACCTGTTGAGTGGAGACCTTCCGCAGCCGCGATGACGTCCACCCCCCTTCTGCCCGGATTCGTGGGTCGAGGATTCCGTACGTGAGGTCGACCAGCAGATTGACCACCATGATGATCAAGGCGAAGAACAGCACCGTGCCCATGAGCAGCGGCATGTCCCGGCTGGCCGCAGCTGTCGCGGCGTAGTAGCCGAGTCCGGGGATGCGGAACAGCGCTTCGACGAAGACCGTGCCGGTCATCAGCGCCGCCAGCAGCGGGCCCACCACCGTCACCAACGGGATGAGCGAGTTGCGCAGAGCGTGGCGGACCACCACGGTGCGGTAGGGCCCGCCTTTGGCCATCGCAGCGGTGACGTACTCCTCGCGCAACGTCTCGAGCATGCTCGAACGCACATAGCGGGCGAGCACCGCCGCCGGCCCGAGCGCGAGGGCTACGACCGGCAGGAAGACATGCTCCGGCCGTTCCCATCCGCTGGAGGGGAACCAGCCCAGGAACGCGGTGAAAATCAAGATCAGGAACGCGGCGATGAGGTAGTTGGGCAGGGCGTGGCCGAGGGTCACGCCGAACATCGTGGCGTGGTCGGCCTTGGAGTTCTGCCGCATGGCGGCGAACACACCAGCCGGCACGGCGATGAGCAGGGCGAGCAGGACCGCCAGCACCGCCAGCGTCGCCGACACCGGGAAGGCCGCGGCGATGATGTCCTCCACGGCCCGCCCGGCGTAGCGATACGACGGCCCCATGTCCCAGGTGACCACGCCTTTCATGAAGGTGAGGTACTGCTGAACCACCGGTGTATCGTCGCCGTACCGCGCTTGTGTCTCGGCCAGCATCGACTCGGTGCCCGTTCCGGCGATGCTGGTGGCGCCGCTGGTCACCCGCTGAATGTCGGCGAAGTTCCCCGGCGCCAGTTGGAGCAGCCCGAACGTGATGATCGACACCGCGACCAACGAGACAGCCAACCGCGCCAGGCGCTGGCCGAAGAATCTGACGACACCCACGCCCAACCTCCGGCCTAGGCCTCGAGCCCGAGCGACTTGAGGTAGAAGAAGTCGGGATAGCGCCGCAGCTGCAACCCGCTGACGCTCGGGCGTACCGCGAAGAACACCGACAGCCAGGACACCGCGAAGTACAGGTACTCGTCCTCGCGAATGCGCGCGGCCTGCAGGTACATCTCCTTGCGCTGCTCTTCGTCCAGTTCCGCCTTGGCCGCGCTCACCAGCTCAGCCATCTGCCGCGAACCTTCGGAGGAATGTTCACTCAACAGGGTGTTGAGCTGCTCGGCCTGCTTGGCGGGGTCCATCTCGCTGTCGGCCTCGATCTGCAGGTATTGGCCCCAGATCTCGCCGGGCAGGCTGAACTTCTGGATGTCCAGCGGCGACCACAGCGCACCCACGTAGGTGGGCATCGTCGGTAGCCCTGCGAAGGTGCCCCAGTAGAAGCCGATGTAGTCCTCGTCCTGGACCGCCCAGCGCCGCTCGACGTACACGCCGGCCTCCACGCGGTCGTTGAGCGCGTCGATACCGAGGCGGTTGTTCCACTGGTCGATGACCGCGTCGACGATCGGCGAATCGACGCCCTGCAGGATGCGCACCTGCGGCAGACCCTGGCCGTCGGGGTAGCCCGCGTCGGCGAGCAACTGCTTGGCCTCGTCGAGGTTCTCCTCGACCACCAGGCGTTCGTCCCAGCCGGCCACGTGATCGTGCGGCAGCGACAGTCCGGGCTCGGCACCCGGGACGACGCTGGCGATCTGTTGGCGATCCAGCGAGATCGACAAGGCCTTCCGGACCCGCACGTCGTCCAGCGCCGGATGCTTGCTGCGCAGCCTGGCCAGGTAGCCCACGCTGTAGGTCTCCATGGCCTGCAGGTGCTCGGACAGTTCGGGATCGTCCTGGAACCGGCTGACATCGGCTTCGGAGAGCTGCAGGATGTCGGTTTCGTTGTTCTCGTAGGGCACGGTCAACGTTCCGGCCGCCGCTCCAGGGTCGACCTGGGTGATCTCGATCGCGTCCAGGCTGACGTTGTCGCGGTCCCAGTACTCCTCGTTGGGCACCAGCGACAGGCTGGAGTTCGGTACGAAGTCGTCGACGGCGTAGGGGCCGTTGGCCACGAAGTTGGGCGGTACCTGCCACTCGTCGGGCATCTGCTCGACGGTGTCCATGTGCAGCGGCAGCAGGGACGGGTGCGTCAGCGCCAGCAGGAAGTCCGGGTTCGGTGTGGCCAGCGTCAGCACCAGTTCGCTGTCGCTCGAGGCGACCACGCCGACTTCGGACCAGTCCTCGGTGGCGCCGTTGAGGTACTCCACCGCGCCCTTGATGCCAGTGGTGGACTGATACGCGTTCTGCCCGAGGGTGGTGCCGCCGGCGCCCCCACTGCTGGGTGTGAACAGTCGCTGGTAGGTGCGTTCGAAGTCGCCGGCCGTCACCGGGTCGCCGTTGGACCACTTCGCATCGGCCCGGATGTGGAAGGTGTAGGTGAGCTGGTCCTCGGAGATGTCCCAACTCTCCGCCACGGCAGGAACGACGTCGGTGCCGTCGTCGTTCTGCATCACCAGGCCCTCGAGGATGCCGCGCGTGAGGATCCACATGCCGTTGGTGATGATCTGCGGATCGAGCACTTCGACCGGCACGAACGTCATCCGCAGCACCTTGGAGCCGCCTTCACCGCCACCTCCCCCGGCCGGATCGTCGTCGCCGGACAGCCCACAGCCGGCCAGCGCCCAACCGCCGCCGGCCGCGAGTCCGACGAGTCCGGACACCCTCAAGAACTCACGCCGCGACACGCCGGGCCATGGCTGTAGACGATTGGTAACTGGTCGTGCCATCGGAGCACCTCTTTTCTTCGTAACCACCGGAGATACCGGCGTCACGAGACCGGGCGGGTAAGCAGAACGATATTTCGGCTGCTCGATGGTCTAATTGACGCCGAACTTTATTCTGAGCCTCGATCGCGTGTCAACGGTTTCGGGGCGGCCAGTCGGGCTCGGCCGCCCCGACCAGGGCAGTCCTTGGCAAACTTCACGCACCGAGCCGGCACGGGACGGAGCAACCGCTCACCCGGGCTGGCACCGATGAGTAATAACGGTCAGGGGTATCGCCACCTTTTCGGCCAAGTAAATTGTGTGTCTGATCCGCCTCGATCATGGCCGGCCGCCCCGGTGGGCACCCCAGTTGAGCGAGGCCACCGCGAGCACACTCGAACCGAGTTCAGGCTCCGGCGCCCGCTGGTCGTAGATGTCGCGCGAGTGGGTGAAGACTCCCTCGTTCCACGGACACACCGCCATCCAGCGCGGCGCCTGCAGATACTGACCGGCCGGCGCTTCCCCGGTACCGTCCATCCGGGTGTGGACCGTGGCGATGCCGTCCGCGCCGACGGTGGCCAGGTTCCGGGTGAACGTCCGGGCGATGCGTCGCACGTCGGGCGTACGGAAGACCACGTCGTGCCCCTTGGCCAGGGCGGCGAAGTCCGCGCTGATGGCTCCGTGGCTGCAGTCCTCGATGGCTTGGTTGCCCCCGTAATGCGGGGAGTAGATCGACACGTCGGTGTCCGGCGAGCCGGTCTGCTCGTAGCCGCTCCAGACCTGACTGAAGTCGGGCCAGTACGGCCAGATGGATGTCTGCGCACTATCGCGGATCAGCTGCCTGCGGAACATCCGGGCGACCTTGGTGGCGCGCTCGACGTAGAGTCCTTCGCCGGTCGCGGCGGCCAGTTCCACCAGCGTCCGGCCGAGAGCCGTCGTCTGGTTGATCGGCACGGCGGTGCCGTCGTACGGCACGGGCATGCCCTTGAGCCACTGGTAGTAGCCCTCGCCGTGCTCGGATTCACGCCATTCCGGGTCGTGGACGGCGACCGCGGCCCGCACCGCATCGAGATACTCCTCGGCCTTCGCCCGGTACGTCGGATTGCGGCGCAGTGCAGGCGTGCGCAGCACGATGCGTGCGAAGCTCGCCAGCGGATAGGTGATCATGCCGGTGTGCACCGAGAAGATGACCGGCTGTGGGACGAGCGGGTAGGTGCCCGCAGCCGGACGCCCGGTGGACTCGAGCCGCCGCGCGGTGGCCATGGTCCGTGAGCTCGGATAGCCGTCGTACAGCTGGGCGACCGCGTCTCGAGAGCTGCCCGGCTCCATCGACAGCTCGGCGTAGGTGTCGGTGAAGTCGTATTGCGCGTTGTGCACGGTGAGGGTGAAGCTGTCCCCGTCGCCGTGCTCGACGGTGACCGACGCCGTGTCGGAATAGGCGCGCGCGCTGCGAACCTCCAGCGCCGGACGCCCGTCGCCGTCGAGCAGCGCTGCGACCCCGACGGTGTACCGACTCATCGCCCGCCACGCCGGCAACGACTCTCCGCGGTAGTCGTGAACCCCGCGCTCGCTGTCCCGGTTGGTCAGCATGATGTCGGTGTTGTGGATCAAGCGATCGAGGTAGTAGGTGTCGCGGTGGGCGAGGTACATCTTCACGAAGGCCGCGAGCACGTACGACTGGCTCCATGCCAGCTGTCCGGCCTCGTTGGTGTGATGCGGCTGACCGATGCGTTCGCCGTCGTGAAACGTGGCGTCGAAGAAGTCGAAGGTCTCGCGTGAGGTGTAGTCGAGAGTGGTGGTTGCCCGGGCCGGCGCGGCAGTCAGCGCCGAGCCGACGGTCGCAGCCAGGCCGGCGCCGCCGACGAGGGCAGCACTGTGGGTGAGAAACGTACGGCGATCCATCGATGTGGCCATCGAGTCCTCCACTGAGGTGGTCGGTGAAGCCGAAATTTGGGACATCATGGCGCCTGATTAGAGGGTGACCTTAAGTTCGTCACTGCTCTGCGTCAAGACCGAGATCACGCCACCCAGCATGTAAATAGGTCAAGCACTAAGTCTAAAAACAGGCCTTGCGTAATCCCCACGCTGCGATAAGCTCCCCAACACCGCGGATCATTCAGCCGCCGTCATGCGTCGCCTGTTCACTCCAGCACGTGACCGCCGATGTCCCCCGGGAGCTGCGTCATGGAACAAGCCGACCCCCTCAATCTGTGGAGCCGCCGCTCACTGTTGCGTACCGCTGGGCTGGCCGGCCTCGGCACCGGGCTGCTGCCCATCCTGCCCCGCTCGGCCTTCGCCCAACCGGTGTCGGCAGCGCTTTCTGCCGCCGACCTTCCCCACGACCCGGCGACCGAGCCGGTCAAGACCATGGCCACCTTTTATACGCAGGACAAGGTCGAAGCCGCGCGGCGCAACGTGGCCGACTTCGGCTGGGCGGCACAGCTGCGCGACGAGGCAGAGGCCAGGGCCGAGCCGTTCGTCGAAGCCGGCGACGACTGGCTGTGGGAGTTCCCCACCGGCCAAGGGCTACCGCGCAGTTATGCCGTCAACCAAGAGCTCGGTTCGCCGATCACCGGCGGCGACATCTACGACTACGGCAATTACCCGTGGATCATCGATCCCGTCGACCAGCCGTGGAAGCTGACCGATCCGTCCAGCGACTACGTCTTCCCGACCAACGACTTCGGCGCCTTCTACCGCAGCGGACTGAACGAACGCGGCGAGTTCGACCGCTCGCTCGCCGATGAGAGCCTGCTGGTCAACGAGCTCTATCCGGAGCGTGGGGAGACCTGGGGGGTCGACGACGGCTTCGGCTGGATCGACGACAACGGCGACAAGTGGACCTTCATCGCCTACTACGTGCACTGGGGCATCTGGTACAGCACTGTCGAGACCGCCGGGCTCAACACCGCCATCACCGCGCTGCGCGACGCCTACCTCTTCACCGGTGACCCCCGCTACGCGCGGGCCGGGGTGATCCTGCTGGACCGGGTGGCCGACCTCTACCCGTCCATGGACACTGCGCCGTACAAACGCGAAGACGGCTACTTCCACTCCGACGGGCTCAGCGGCAACGGCCGCGTGGTCGGCTGTATCTGGGAGACGGGGCTGATCCGTAACCACATCTACGCCTACGACGCCTTCTTCCCCGCCATCGCCGAGTCCGACACCCTCGACGTCGTGCCGTTCCTGCAGGCCAAGGCGCAAGCGCACGGGTTGCCCGCCAAAGACTCCGTGGCCGACATCCGGGTCAACATCGAGAACGGCATCCTGCGCGAGACCTGTGCAGGTGTGCTCAGCGCCAAGATCTTCGGCAACTTCGGCATGCACCAGCACACCCTGGCCGCCGCAGCGGTCGTGTTGGACGACCCGGACGCCTCGCCACAGTGGATCGATTTCGTCTTCGCCAGCGGCGGCCGGGTCAGCGAGCCGGAGTATCACGTGACCGGCGGCGCCTTCTACCAGACGCTCGTCGACTCCGTGGACCGCGACGGCTCCGGCAACGAGGGCGCGCCTGGGTACAACCGACTGTGGATCGGGCACGTCAAGAGCGTCGCCGACGTGCTGGACGGCTATGCCGGATACCCGGAGGCCGACCTGTACGAGCACCCGAAGTACGCAAAGATGTTCCAGATGCGCTACCGGCTGCCGATGCTCGGGACGTACACGCCGCCCATCGGCGACTCCGGCCAGACCGGCGACCCTGGCCTGTTCGGCACGGTAGCCGACCACGTCTCGGCGTTCGAACGGTTCGGCGACGTCGAGCACGCACAACTGGCCTACACCGTCGGCGACGGGAAGATCGAGGAGCTGTACAGCAACATCTTCGCTCTCGACGTCGCCGGGACCCAGCAGCGCATCGCCGACGTCATCGCCGAGCACGGGCCGCTGAACCGCCCGAGTGAGAATCTCACCGGGTTCGGGTTCGCCGCGTTGCGCGCCGGTGAACCAGAACATGCGCGGGCCGCGTGGCTCTACTACGGCCGCAGCAGCGGACACGGCCATCGGGGCACCTTGAACCTCGGGCTCTACGGCTTCGGCGTCGACCTGGCACCTGACCTCGGCTATCCCGAGTATGCCGACCGCGGCGCGCGCCGGCACGAATGGACCAGCAACACCGTCGCGCACAACACGGTCGTGGTCGATGCCGCACCACAAGATCATCAATGGGTATCGCTTCCCCGTGGCTTCGCCGCCACCGCGCACGTCCAGCTGGCCGACATCGAAGCCCCGCAGGTGTATCCGCAGACCAGTGTCTACCGCAGGGTGACGGCGCAAGTCGCGGTGGACGAGGCTCACTCGTACGTGGTCGACGTGTTCCGGGTGGTCGGCGGCCACGACCACCACTTCAGTTTCCACGCCGCCGAAGGCCCGGCCACGGCCCCCGACCTGGAGTTGGTGGAGCAGACCGGCGCGTCGGCCCGCGTCTTCTATCCGTGGAGCACGCCGTCGAGCGCGGGCGCCCACGGCGGCCTGCGCCAGCAGATCAGCGTCGACACCGCTGGACCGCACGAGTTGTCGCTGCGCGTTCGCGACGACTTCACCGCCGACACCGCCGGCTACCAGGTGGTGCAGGTGCTCATCGACGACACCGTGGTGGCCCAGCGCGACGTCGCGGCCACTGGCCCGGACGAGTTGACCGCCGACGTCACCGATGCACTGAGCGGCAAAGACACCGCGACCTTGACCTTGCGGCTGTACCACGAGCAGGGGGTCAACAACTTCGGTGTCGCCGTGTACTTCGACGAGGTCTCGATCTCGGGCACCACGATCGAGAACGCCGACTTCGACGACGCGGAGTCCACCGCGTGGCAGCCGGTGTCGAACTCCGGCAACTTCACCGTCGAGACCCATGTCGAAGGCAGTTACGCCGGGCCGGACGTCTCGCCCCCGCCACCGGACGCGCCGTTTCGTCCGGGCGCCAACGGCTTCGACTGGCTGGGCAAGGTGGCTCGCGATGACGCACCGCCTGCGACGTTCACCGTCGACTGGTCGGTGGTGGACACCTACGACGTCGGCGCACCCGATGACCTGCACCTGCGGCTGCACGCACTGCATGACGCCGACGACGTCGCCCTCGCCGACGGCATCCCGCCACGCAACAAGCCCGGCAATCCGGACGCGTTGCGCTACGTCCTCTCACACCGCCACTCCAGCGACGAGCTGGCCAGCCAGTTCGTCTCGGTCCTCGAGCCGTACGCCGGCACGCCGATCATCGACGCCGTGCAGCGCGTCGAGGCCACAGCGCTCGACGGCGATCTCGCCGCACACGAGGTCGTGGCCGTCAAGGTGCAGCTGGCCGACGGCCGGACGGACTACGTCATCAGTTGCGCGCGCCCGGACGTGCAGATCCGGGTCGACTCCCGCTTCACCTTCCGCGGCTCGTTCGGTGTGTGCTCGTGGCAGGGGGACGACCTCACGTACGGCTTCACCCACGACGCCGACGAACTGGGTGACCTCCCTGAGCTCACCGATCAGCCGGCCGCCCTGGTCGGCACGCTGGAGGATTTCACCACCGAGCTGAGCCACGACAACTGGCTGACGGTGAGCCTGGACAACCGCTCGGAGCTTCGCGGCGGTTTTGCCCGCGCGTTGACCGGCGAGCACGCCTACGTCGAAAACGACGGCCAGCGCAATGCGGTCTACCGCATCAACGGCGTTCGGCCCGGTCCCGGCGGTCGGCTCGTCCTCGACATCGGCGATGCGACGACGGTTCGCGGCTACGCCGATCCCGACGATTTCGATCAGGGCTATCGCTACGATGTGGCCCCCGGCGCACGGATCCGTATCCCCTTGACTCGCGAGTGGTCCGCTTGAGCAACGACGAACAGATGAGGTGCGAACGATGAGCGCTGACCCGTCCACCCTGGCCGTTCACGGCGGTGAGCCCACCTTCGACGACCAGGTGCTTCCCCCCTGGCCTCAGCACGACGACGCCGAGGAGAAGGCACTGCTCGACGTGTTGTCGTCCGGAGCCTGGGGCAGCACCCACGGCGACGTCGTCGCCACCTTCGAGCAGGAGTTCGCGGAGTACCAGCAGGCCAAGCACGCGATCTGCCTGAACAACGGCACGCTCGCGATCGCCGCGGCGCTGCGGGCCGCCGGTGTGGGTCTGGGCGACGAAGTCATCGTCCCGCCTTACACGTTCATCGCCACCGCATCAGCGGCCTTGTTCATCGGCGCGGTGCCGGTGTTCGCCGACGTCGACCCGGTCACCCACCTCCTCGATCCGCAAGCGACCGAAGCCGCGATCACGCCGCGGACGAAGGCGGTGATCGTCGTCCATCTCGCCGGCCGCCCCGTCGACATGGACGCCTTCACCGCGATCGGGCACCGGCACGGCTTGACCATCGTGGAGGACTGCGCCCAAGCTCACGGCGCCGAGTACCGGGGCCGGCGGATCGGCGCCATCGGCGATCTCGGCACGTTCAGTTTCCAGAGCAGCAAGAACATCACCGCCGGCGAGGGCGGCGCGGTCGTGACCGACGATCCCGACCTGGCCCAGGCGCTGTACTCGCTGGTCAACGTCGGGCGGGTGCCCGGCGGTGGTTGGTATCAGCACACCACGGTGGGCTACAACCTGCGCCTGACCGAGTTCCAGGCCGCGATCCTTCGCGCTCAGCTGACCCGCCACCCACACCAGCAGCAGACGCGCGAGCACAACGCCACCATCCTGACCGACCTGCTCGGCGAGGCCGACGGCATTCAGGTCGCCCCACCGGACCCGGCGGTGACCGCCCACGGACGCCACCTGTTCATCTTCCGC
>JAJYTA010000267.1 GCA_021793295.1 Actinomycetes bacterium | reverse complement strand
GCTCGGTCCTTGCGACCTCAGCGGACATGGGCAAAGGCAGTCTGTACGCGCGCTTCGCCGAGCTGGGGCACTCGATCACTCGGATTCGCGAAGAAGTCACCGCACGGATGCCCAGCCCGGACGAGACCGCCGGTCTACGCATTCCCGACGGCGTTCCGGTCCTGCACGTTCTGCATTCCAGCATCGATCAGCGTGGCGACACGTTCGAGGTCACCACGTTCGTCATGCGTGCCGACCTGACTGGCCTGGACTACACGATGCCCGTGGAGAGCTGACGATGACCAACGCGCCGGACACTGTCGTGCGCCCACGCACCAACGAAGATTTGGCCCCGGCAGCCGCCGCCCTGGTGCGCGTACATCACCTCGACGGCTACCCCGTCGAAGGAGTCACCGACCCCATCGCGTGGCTCACACCAGACGGCCTCGTCGAGGCATGGGTGGCCGAACTCGACGGGCGCGTCGTCGGCCATGCCGCCCTTGTCACGGCCACCGACAGCGACGACGCCGCACGGCTCTGGTCAGCCCACTCCGGCACCCCGGTCAGCGAAATCCTCGTCCTCGCGCGCCTGTTCGTTGACCCGGACGCGCGCGGGCACAAGCTCGGCGAAGACCTCACCCGCGCCATCATGAACGCTGCCGCCCGCCGAGGCCGCCCGCTCGTGCTCGACGTGATGACCAAAGACACCGCCGCTATCCGCCTCTACGAACGCCTCGGCTGGAAACGCATCGGCACGGTCACCCACACGTTCGGCGACGGACACGAAACCCCCGCCGTCTGCTACGTCGCGCCCAGTCTTGCCGAATAGACCTCTCTGAGATCAAGGGCGGCTCGCTGCGCTCGCCGCCGCGCACGCCTGGCCCGAGCGGGCCGGGCGTGCGGCCTGGCGGCCGTTCCGGGCCCCAGCTCGGGCCAGCGTGCGCACGTTGAAGCAACGACACCCACTCATCAAGCATTCGTCGCTGGCGGTGGAGTCGTCACCCTCATAGCGCCCATCTTTTGGCCTCCGCTCCACGCGTCAAGGGCGCCATGATCTTTCGCCAAGCACTGCCCACACGATGCGGACCGCCATCAACGGGGCGAAACATCATGACGTCGCTACGCGATGGCTACGCCACCCTTGACCCGCTCCACTCCGACCAACGACCGGCAGCTATGAGGACGACGCCTCAGAGTGAGTGCCTGCGCGTCGCGTCTCGCCAGCCATATGTCCGGGGTCGGCAATACGCCGCATCTGGATCGGACTCGTAATGAGCAGGTCGCGGATCGGGCCACAGACGGGCCACACCGGACCGCATCCCAAGGACATACGAGGCCACACCCGACGCACCGATCGTCGAGGTCGACAGTACCTGTGAATGATCAGGCACAACTTCCAAGCTGGTCATGCGGGTTCGATTCCCGTCACCCGCTCCACACGGTCTACGTGCCCGTTGGCACTAGCTGTCTTCCACGATTCCCCGCGGGCGTTCTGGATCGCGATCCGGCGTGCCTCGCCGGCGTCGTCCAGCCACACCGCTGCGGCCAGCTCGCGCAGTCGACGGAATGGCCCTGCCGGCATTTCTATCCCCATAGGGAGCAACTCGTCCGCCGCTGCGAGCATGGCCCCCCGCGATCAGGAGGCGTTGACCTGAAGTTCGGTTCGGGTATTAGCGTCAGGGCCGACTCAGCGCAGCCGGATCGGAGACCTCCATGCCAGCCACCTACCGCGTCGACAAGTTCACCGTGCCCGACGGCGTTCGAGACGAGTTCTGGATGCACATTCGTCGGACTCATTCGATACTTCGGAAGCAGCACGGTTTCGTCGACGACGTGCTGCTCGAACAGCATTCAGGCACCGGGCATTTCGCTATCGTCACGATCGTCCAATGGTCTTCCGCCGCAGATCTCGCTGCCGCGAAGGTCCCCGTCGAGCAGGCACATCGCGAGGCCGCGTTCGTACCGGCCGAGTTCATCGAGCGTCACGGCATCGTTGCCGACATGGGGAACTACGAGGCTGTCCAGCCTGCGGCCTGACGCCGCGCGAGGAATTCCCTCGCACCGCGCAGCCGAGCGCGTAGGACCCGTCGCGTCGCCGTGCAGTCCAATCGCACGTCGAGCGGCCTGGGCGGGCCGGCGTCCGGGCGACGGCCCGCCGGCAGCGCAGCGGCATCGACACCGTCGCGCCGGGCGACCAGCACTCCGAGCTCGTACCGGCTGACGGCATCGGCTCCGGCTACGTGGTGAACGCCGCGGCGGTCCGAGCCACCGAGTTCCAACAAGGCAGCCGCCAGGTCGGTGACATGCACAGGGCAGCGGACCTCGTCAGTGAACAGCACACCCTCCCGTCGGCCGGCGGCCAGCGCGTGGATGAAGGTTTCGTGGGCCGACCCGCCATCTCCGATGATCAGCGACGTGCGCGCGAGCACGGCCTGCGGGCACACCGCCCGGATCGCGGTCTCCGCGGCGGCCTTCGCCGCGCCGTAGGGCGTGATCGGGTCGGGGACACACGTCTCGTCGTAGTGGATGGCAGCACCGGAGAACACTGCGTCGCTGGAGACGTGGACGAGGCGCGCTCCGATCGCGGCGGTCGCCAGCGCCACGTGGGCGGCACCGTCGGCTGTGATCTCCCAGTCCGGTTGACGGTAGGCGGCATTGATCACGACATCGGGCCGGACGGCGTCGACCACGGCGACGACGTCCGTGCTGCGGCGAACATCGAGCAGCATCCAGTCCGCGCCGTCGGTGTCCGGCGGTCGCGACAGGAAACTCGCCGCGACGTCGTGGCCGGCTGCCGCAGACTGCCGCACGAGTTCCCGGCCCAGGAACCCACTGCCGCCGACGACGAGGACCTTCACGGTCGGCAACGGTAGTGCCTGGCCGTTGCCCGTTCTGCCAGAATCCGCCCGTGACCGTACCGTGCCGGAGCTCGCGGAAAGCTGATCAAAGGGTTGACACAGTGGTCAACAGTTGCTCACCGTGGCACCCCCATCGGACGCCTCACCACGACGGACCCGCAGTGAACTCCGAAGCCGCACCTGAGCTTGCGGATGGTGGACTGGGCGATTCGCCACTTCGACGCCGACGCGGTGACGCACTGGCTGGAAGTCGCGCGAACCCGCATGGCCTGATGTCCGCGGTTCACGCTTCCCAGACCGGCACCGACGGCAAGCCGCGTTCGGCCCGCGCGGCGTCGACCAACTCCTGGATCAGGTCGGTCTTCGCGCGCGTGTAGGTGTCCGGGTCGTCGACGTCGTCCGCCAGCGTCTTCTTCAGCGCCCCGTACCGCTCAGCCGCGTCCGGATGCGCCAGCAGATAGTCGCGCAGGATCCGCTCGTTCCGGGTGTTCCACGTGTCGGTGGTGACGACGTGCAGGTGGTGCGTCCGGGGCTCGGTGACGGGACGACGGTAGAACAGGCGGTTGGACATGCCGGTCTCGAACCGCTCGAAGCCCAGGGCCGCGAGGGCGGCCTCGCGAGAGGCGACCTGCTCCAAGCTGGTCACAGCGGCCATGATGTCGATGATCGGCTTGGCGGCCAGGCCCGGTACCGACGTGCTCCCGATGTGCTCGATAGCCAGGAACACCCCGGGCAAGGCAGCGTCGACCTCTGCACACACCGATGCCGCGAGTTCTGGCCAGGACGGGTCGTATTCGCGTACCTCGATTGTCACGGGCGGGCACGTTACCGGCAGAATTCCGACGTTCACAAGGCAAAATAGCCTCATGGCCGACGTCAGGTACGGTTCGCTCGCCGCGCCGGGCGGCGTCAACGAGGACTACCTCGTGGCCGGGCCCACGTGGGCTTTCGTCCTCGACGGCGCGACCGCGCCGGCCGGGGTCGACAGCGGTTGCCGCCACGACGTCCGCTGGCTCGTGGAACATCTTGCCGCCCACCTCGCCGTCCCACTGACGCTGGGCACTTCGGCTCCGCTGACCGACGTGCTCGCCGGTGCCATCGCGGCGACCCGCGGCGATCACGAGGCCACCTGCGACCTCGACAATCCTGACAGTCCGTCGTCGACGGTGGCGATCCTGCGGAGGCGGGGCAACGCCGTCGATCACCTGGTGTTGGCCGACTCCGCGGTCGTGCTGGACATCGGCGGTGACGTCCGATGCGTCACCGACGATCGGCTGGACCACCTGCCCAGCTACACCCCAGACGTCGTTGCGGCCCACCGC
>JAJYTA010000266.1 GCA_021793295.1 Actinomycetes bacterium | reverse complement strand
GGGCACCATCGAGTGGGAATGATCCCGGACGCCCGCCGCGGGTAGCGCCGGCGCTGCCTCAGGCGTCGGCGTCCTCCGGGTCGCGGTCTCCGCGCAGCTTGTTCAGCGACGCGAGCAGCCCGGCCAGACCGATCGAGACCAGCAGCACGGGTACCGCCGTCTCGAGCCCGGCCAGACCCATGATGTCGTACTGCACGAACGGCCACATGGCGGTCACTCCAAGGAAGAGAAGTCCGAAGACGAGGGACACGACGTCGGTGTCGTGGCGTTTCATCGCGTCACCTCCAGGTCGCCCATGCCGAGATCGACGTTGAGGACGATCTCACCACCCCCGCGGCCGTCCGGGCCGAGGTACTCGTCGCTGACCTCGCCGCCCAGCCCGCTGAATTCGTCGCCGAAGATGGTGTAGTTACCGCCGCCGATGGAGGCGTTCACCGTCACGTCAGCCGTCGGGGGGACGGTGACCGTGACGTTGCCGGCGCCGACGTCGAGATCGAGCGAGACGGCGTCGGCATCAGTCATGGCCAGGGCGGACAGGTCGTAGGTGATGTCACCGGCGCTGTGGGCGACCCGTGAGCGCGGCATCTGGTCGATCGAGGTGTAGCGGTACGAGACGTTGCCGGCCTCCGAGAAGTCCCACTCGTCGGCCCACGTCGTCACCACCAGGGCCGGGGTCAGCAGGATGCCCAGGACGATCAGCCAGCGCGAGCGGCCGAACCAGGCGCCGACCAACAGGCCGAGTGCCACCACGCCCAGGGCGACGGCGAAGTACATCGGAATCGGGACGGGCGCCCAGTAGACGTCGTTGACGGCGAGGAGGCCGACGGCAAGCAAGGCCAGGCACACGGTGATCGGGCCGAGCACCGACCGTTGCTTCGGCCGGGGTGCCGACGGCTCGGACGGTGCACTCGGTCCGGTCGGGCCGGCCGGCCCGACCGGTTCGGGCGCAGGAGCGCGGGCGGCGCCCCAGTCCGGACCCTCGGGCCACCCGGTGGCTGGGATGTCGGCCAGGGTGTGGCCGGACGCAGAGGGCTCTGGCGCCGACGGGTCGGCTGGTTCGCCGCCCGGTGGTGCGCCTGTCGTGGGCGCGCTGGTCGTGGGTGGCGACACCGGCCCGGGGCCGGCGGTGCCCGGGTGGTCGAACCATGCCTGCTCCGGCTGCGCAGCGGGCTCGGCGGAGCTGGTGGCATCGTCGCGCCGGCGCATCAGTGCGACCAGGCCGATGCCGGCCAGCAGGATCAACACACCGCTGTCCCAGGAACCGGCGATGATGCCGGAGGCGGAGATGACGCTGACCACGGCCAGCACGATGGCCAGGGGGACGGCACCGGAGCGGTGCTCCTCATTGCGCCCCAGCGCGTGGTCCAGGACCGACCCGTCCTCGTCCTCGGCCGGGACGAGCAGCCACGCCGCGGCGTAGAGCAGCACACCGACGCCGCCGAAGATGGCCAGCACCACGGTGACGATGCGAAGCACCACGGGATCGATGTCGAGCCGCCGCCCGAGACCGCCGAGCACGCCGGCCACGACGCGATCCGACCGGCTGCGGCGCAGCGCGCGGAACTCGTCCGACACTCTCGGCGATTCCTGCTGCGAGGCAGGAGGTAGGTCCGTCATGACATCGATGATGCCGCGACGACCAACGTCGGCACATCGGGGAATTCCCCGACTTCCCCCCGAGGTCTCTCCGGGGCGTCCCTCATGGCACACAGCGCTGTGACGTGTGAGTATCGAGTCATGAGCCCTGCGCCGACGCCTGGGACGGCCCGCACCTGGGCCGGCCGAGTCCTGCGCGGATCGTCCGGCTCCCGCGCTCGGGACGGCGCTTCGGCCGGTCCCGCGAACGACACCACCCAGGCCGGGGGTACGCCGCAGGCCGGCGCCGCCTCGCCGGACGATATGTCCGCACGCGGTTCTTCCGACACCGGCCGGGCCACCGCGGGCCGCAGCACGGCTGGCGGCCGGCGCGACCCGAGCGGCCCGCCGACGTTCGTTCGGCACTCCGACGGACGCATGGTCGGCGGGGTGGCCGTGGCGCTGGCAGCGCAGTTCAAGGTTCCGCCGTTGGCGATCCGCGCGGCCTTCAGCCTGCTGAGCGCGGTCTCCGGATTCGGCGTGGTGCTCTACCTCGCGTTGTGGATCTTCACGCCACTCGATCAAACCGTCGCCGAACGTGACGACGACGCCGCACCCGCGGGTGTGGCTGCCGCGACCCGGTCCGGCAAGCGCCGGCGTCGGACGTTCGCCCAGCGCACCGGGGACGTCGGCCAGCTCGCGGCGTTGGTGGTCCTGGGGGCCGGCGTGTGGCTCCTGGTGCAGCAGACCCCGCTGGGCATCAGCCCGGGGTTGTTCTTCCCGCTGGTGCTGGCCGCTGCCGGGTTGACCCTGGTCTGGCGCGCGGCCGACGAAACCGAGCGCCAGCGGTTGACCGCGTTGACGCCGGGCGTTCCGTGGCTGGCGGCCATCACCGGCGGAGGCGGCTGGATCGCGGTCATGCGGGTGCTGGCCGGCGCGAGCGTCGTGGTCGCCGGGGTCGTCGTCTTCCTCGTCGGGCAAGGCCAGTTCGACGCGACCGTCGACGCCCTGGGTGGGCTGATCGTCATCCTGGTCGGCATCGGTCTGATCGCCGGGCCGTGGTTCTACCGGCTGTGGCGCAACCTCGAGTCCGAGCGCCGCGCCCGCATCGTGTCGCAGGAGCGGGCCGACATGGCCGCGCATCTGCACGACTCCGTCCTGCAGACACTCGCGTTGATCCAGAAGCAAGCCCATGACCAGCGCGCTGTCGTCCGGCTGGCTCGTAGCCAGGAGCGCGACCTGCGGGCCTGGCTGTACAGCGACCTGGTGGACGACGGATCGTCACTGGCTGCGGCGCTGACCAAGATGGCCGCGGAGGTCGAGGATACGTTCGGGGTTCCGGTCGAGGTCGTGACGGTCGGTGATGCGGAGATCGACGACGTGGCCCGGGCCATCTTGAAGGCCGCGCGCGAGGCCGCGGTCAACGCGGCCAAGCACTCCGGCGCCGACACCATCGACGTCTTCGTCGAGGCGGGCGACGAAGGTATCGAGCTGTTCGTACGCGACCGCGGCGCCGGGTTCGACCCCGAGGCCGTGCCGGAAGACCGGATGGGGGTGCGGCGCTCGATCATCGACCGGATGGAGCGCCATGGTGGCGAGGCATCGATACGCTCGGCACCGGGAGAGGGAACCGAGATCAGACTGTCGTCGAGGAGAAGTTCGTGAGCGAGTCCACTGCAGAAGAGTCCCGGCCCGGACGGTCGGGCCCGGTCTCGGTCGTCCTCGTCGACGACCACGCGATGTTCCGCACCGGCGTGCGCGCCGAACTGGCCCAGTCGCCGGACGCCGTCACCGTCGTCGGTGAAGCCGCCGACACCGCCGAGGCGGTGAAGGTGGTGCTCGCCACCGCACCCGAGGTGGTCCTGCTCGACGTACACCTTCCCGGTGGGGGCGGCGGCGAGGTCATCCGCCAGGTCCACCCGCAACTGCCGGACGTGCGCTTCCTCGCGCTGTCGGTCTCCGACGCCGCCGAGGACGTCATCGGCACCATCCGAGCGGGTGCTCGCGGCTACGTCACCAAGTCCATCACCGGTGACGACCTGGTCTCGGCCATCGGCCGGGTAGCCGAAGGCGATGCCGTCTTCTCGCCGCGGCTGGCCGGATTCGTCCTCGACGCCTTCGCCGGGACCGAAGCCCCGAGCGTCGACGACGACCTGGACCGGCTGACCCAGCGTGAGCGCGAGGTCCTTCGGCTGATCGCTCGTGGGTACGCCTACAAAGAGATCGCCAAGGAGCTGTTCATCTCGGTGAAGACGGTCGAGACGCATGTGTCGGCGGTGTTGCGGAAGCTCCAGCTGTCCAACCGTTACGAGCTCACCCGGTGGGCCGCTGACCGCCGCCTGGTGTAGCCGACGGCCGGACGTGCTCCATGACCACCAGATCGCTGTTGTCACCGGTGCGCGCCCAGCCGGACGGGACCGTCCGGGACACGACGAAGCCCTCGGATTCGTAGAGGCCGCGGGCGCGGACGTTCGTCGCCTTCACGTCGAGCCAGAGCCGAGTGGCCGAATGACGCTCGTAGGCACGCTCGATGGCCGCGCGGATCAGTAACCGGCCGATGCCCTGACCGCGCAGGTGCTCCGCGACGACGATCCGGCGGATCTCGAGCAC
>JAJYTA010000064.1 GCA_021793295.1 Actinomycetes bacterium | reverse complement strand
GCGTTCGGCGATGGCGTCCTGGCTGCTTCGCGGCGCAGCGTGGCCAGCCGCACGCCCGGCATCGCCAGGCCCACGCCGGTCATCCGGGCAGGGACGAGATTGAGCAGGTCGTCGACGCGCGCTGCGATCATGCCCGCGTGTCGCCAGCGTGGTGTCCGGTAGCCCCAGACCGCGTCCGCGGTGTTCGCGTACCGGTACAAGGCGGCAGCCGGCAGCCCACCGAGGCCGAACCACAGCAGCGGCGCGATCACCGAATCGGACAAGTTCTCGCCCAGCGACTCGATCGCCGCCTGACGCACCTGGTCTTCCGACGCGGCGCTGACGTCGCGACTGACGATCCGGGCGACGGCGGCGCGCCCCGCCGCCACGTCAGCCTGAAGCGCACGCTCCACGGCATCGACCTCGTCGAGCAGCATCCGGTAGGCCAGCAGCGGCCACAACGCCGCGCCGACCAGCACCGGCCGGATCCACGGCGACGCACGCCCGGCGGCCCGGTGCACGCCGACGCCCGCCGCGACCACCGCTACCGCGCCCACCGTCCAGGCCACACCGCCGGTGACGGCGGCACGCACCGGGGGACCGGCCGGTATCCGCCGGCCCGCCGTGTCCAGGCCGATCCCGATCAGGCGGACGGGGTGCACCGCCAGCGGCGGCTCCCGCCATACCCGGTCCAGCACGAGCGCGACGGCCACGGCGGCCGGGGCACCGGCCGCTGCCGCACGGATATGCGCTGGTCCTCCCTCACGCACCGGAGGACACCCCCGGCCGGCGGACCGCGCGTTCACGCACCGGCACCACCACCACGCCGCCGTGCGGGTCATGCACCACCCGTACCGACGCGTCGTAATGCCGCGAGATCAGCTCCTCGGTCAACACGGCCTCGACCTCGCCCTCCGCCACGACCGCACCATCGACCAGCAGAACCAGCCGTTCGGCGAACTGGCCGGCGGTCGTCAGGTCATGCAGCGCACTGATCACGGTCAAGCCGCGATCGACCCGGAGGTGGTCCACCAGTTCCAGCACGTGCTGGGCGTGGCCCAGATCCAGCGCGCTGGTCGGCTCATCCAGCAGGAGCAACGGCGCCTGCTGGGCCAACGCCCGGGCGAGGACCGCTCGCTGGAATTCGCCACCGGACAACGAGGTGACCGGCCGTTCAGCGAGTTCCCGCAGCTCCAGCGTCTCGAGCAGTTCTTCGGCAACGGCGATGTCACGCGGGGATTCCACCCCGAAGTACGGCACGTACGGCGTCCGGCCCAACAGCACGTAGTCCAGCACGCTCATGCCGTCCGGGCGGGTCGGCGCCTGCGGCACGAACGCCACCGTGCGAGCACGTTCCCGCGACCTGAGCTGGTCGAGCGACCCCCCGTCGAAACCGATGCCTCCGGTGTAGTCGACGGCACCGGCGATCGCGCGCAGCAGCGTGGACTTCCCGGCACCGTTCGGCCCCACGACGGTCACCCACGACCCGGCAGGCACCGTCAGGTCCACGTCGGCGAGCACCCTGCGCCCCAGCAGAGTGACCTCGAGCCCGGTCACGGTCAGCGCGTTCACCAGCTCCTCCGGGAACTACGCAACACCAGGGTGAAGAACGGCGCACCGATGAACGCCGTGAGCACGCCCACGGGCAGTTCCCCCGGCGAGATCAACGTGCGTGCGGCCAGATCCGCCCCCACCAGGAACGCCGCTCCCAACAGCGCGGACAGCGGCAGGATGATGCGATACGACGTGCCGGTGAGCATCCGGATGATGTGCGGGACGACGATGCCGACGAACCCGATGAGCCCACTCACCGCGACCGCGGCCGCCGTTCCCAGCGTCGCCGCCAGGACCACCAGCAGCCGGACTCTGGCCGCCGGGACGCCGAGGCTGCCGGCCTCGTCCTGGCCGACGCTGAGCACGTCGAGCAACCTGCGATGACCGAAGATCACGATCGTCGCGACCGCGACGTACGGCAGGACCGTGAGCACCTCGCCCCACCCTGCGGTCAGCAGCCGACCCAGGATCCAGCCGTACACCTCGCGCAGCGAGTCCGAGTTGCGCTGGTTGACATACGTCTGGACGGCCGTGAAGAACGCCGCGACGGCGACACCGGCCAAGATGAGCGAGTTGGCGCTGCGCCCGCCGGCGCTGCGACCCAGTACGTACGTGGCCGCGACCCCCATCAGGCCACCGACGAACGCCGTCACCGGCAACAGCCCCCGGTCGCTGCCCGAGACGATCGCGAACGTCGCCCCCAGGCCTGCGCCCGCAGCCACGCCCAACAGGTACGGGTCGGCCAGCGGGTTGCGGAACACCCCCTGATACCCGGCGCCGGCGATCGCCAGCATCCCGCCGACCAGCATGGCCAGCACCACCCGCGGCGCACGCAGCTGCCACAGGACCGCGGCGTCGCGTTCGTCGAGCCCGCCGTCCAGATCCACGAACGGCACCTGGTTGGCGATCTCGACCAGCACGCCCCGCAGCGGCAGCCCAGCCGGGCCGATCGTCAGGCCCAGCAGCACCGTCACGACCAGCACGGCCAGGGACAGCAGCAACGGCTTGGCCGTCAGGCGCACCGGCTTGAGCTCCGGAGCGGCAGCGCCTGCCGGTGGGCCCGCCGAGGGGGGCGGTGTCGTCTTCATCGGGATCGACGTTCTGTTACGACGACGCCGACACGAGGTCGGCGCGAGCGTCGGTCAGCGCGCGAAGGAAGTCCACCACCCGCGGACCCCACCGACTGGCGATGTCCTTGTCGATCTCGATGACGCGGCCTTCCTGCACGGCGGTCAGCTGGTCCCAGCCGGGCCGCTGGGCGATGGACTCGGCCGTGACGCCGGAGTCCGCGCTGTCGGCATAGAAGATCACGTCGGGGTCGGCTTTGACGACGTATTCCGGCGAGAGTTGGGGGTACGGCCCGCTCGCCTCTGGTGCGTCGTCGGCGATGCTCACCATGCCGGCCATGGCGTACACCTCGCCGACGAACGTCTCCCCGGTGACCGTGTACAGGTTGGGGTCGAGCTCGTGGAAGTAGGTGATCGGCTCGGCATCGGCCGGGATGTCGGCGGTGAGCTCGTCGATGTCGGCCTTCATCTGCGCCACTAGCTCTGCCGCCTCGCCGACGTGCCCGGTCGCCACCCCGAGGCGCTCGATCTGGGCGTAGGAGTCCTCGATCGTGGCCGCGGACGTGTTGATCAGCGTGGGGATACCGACCTGGTCGAGGCTGGACACCAGCTCACCAGGGTCGTTCTCGGCCACCACGAGGTCGGGGTCGTAACCGATGATCGCCTCGGCGTTCGGCTGATACCCGGACAGATCGGTGGTCGGCGCCTCCGGCGGGTAGTACGAGTACTCGTCCGCCGCGACGACCTGGTCACCCGCGCCGATCGCGAACAGCATCTCGGTGGCGGTGGGCGACAACGAGACGATCTGCTCGGGGGTCTCGGGGATCTCGACGGGCTGCCCGTCGCTTTCCACCGTGACCGGGAACGACGAGTCCGCCGACGCGGTGGCCGGGGACGAGCTTTCGGCTGCGGTCCCAGCGGTGTCGTCGTCGCCACAGGCGGCCAGCAACAACGGCACCACAACAACCGCAGTGAGACCGGTGAGCCGGGACGGACGTTTCATGTCTTGCGCCTCCTTCTGTCGCTGGAAGGGGGCGCGTCGGCCGGTGGGGCTCGCCTCCGCGACCCGCCCTTTCCACCGAGGACGAATCGGGGCAACGAGGCTGGCGACCTGGCTCGTCCTCCGCTGTGCGGAGGCATCACAGTTGCGGGACAGCGCCGGATTGGACCGGACTTCGCAGACACTCGTCACACCCGGGCCGGAGCCCGGGCAAAAGCGATCCTACCGGGTTCTCCTCAGTTCCTCGATCCGAGCAGCTCCACCGGTAAAATGATCATGTTCACTTGGCAATTGCCTGTCGGACCACCCATGCACGCCCCGTGGCGCAACAGAACACCTCGTGGTGCGTCCGTCGCTCGGCGGCCCTGTCGTACGGCTGAATGGCTCAGCGGTTCGAGGCCCACAGCGGGTCGCGCCCGGTGAGGCCCAGGAGGCGATGCATCGTCGGTGACGCGTCCGGCACGGCGACCGCCGGCCCGTACACCCCCATCTCGCGCCCTGCTCGGCGGTTTTCGCCACCTCGACGTACAGGTACTCCAGCAGGTCGTCGTCCCATACCGGGTCCTGTCCGGTCGAGCGCGCCAGGTCCCAGCCGTGCACGACGAACTCCCCGAGGACCATGGCGCCGATCAGCGGCGCCGGCAACTCCATCGGACTTCCCATGGCCGTCAAGCCGATCCACGCCTGTGGATCGCTCCACGCTTCGGCGGTGCGCTGGGCATGTCGCTCGAGCTCGTCGGCCCAGTCACCGACTGTCAGATCGACGTCGGTTTCGGCCGACGACGACGGCCGCACTGATCGAGCCGTCCGAGACGCGTCGTGAGGGGGACGCCCGGAACGGACCGTGTACCGCATCACCGACGACGGGCGGGCGGAATCGGCCAGCCGGTTACGCGCACTGACCCCCGCCTTGCAAAGGCGGGGCGCTGCCAGTTACGCCAGTTCCCCGTGCTGTTGGTCGTGGCATCACCAATGCGACACTGCATCGGAGTACGGAACGGAGAATGTTTCGGCGAACCTGGCGAGCAGGTCGGGGTCACCCTGAACCGAGATGGCGCCCTGGTCGATGGCGTCGGCCGGGGAGAGATCGCCGGCGAGCAGGTCACGCAGGACCGGTCCGCCAGCGATGACCAGGTCGGGGTCGGGGTGCTCACCCGGAGCGACCTCGATCGTCCCGTTGCCCACGGTGGCTTGCGCGACCGCGTCGCCGACTCTGATCGTGTACCCGATGGACCTCCCGTCCGGCGTGCTGCCGTCGTCCGCTGCCGCTCGTAGCGCGGTCACCAGCGACGCCTCGGTGACCGTCTCACCCTCGCGCGGCTCGCGCATCGCGGCAGCACCCCAGCGGGCCAGGGCGTCGAGAGCCGGCTGGAGCTCGGCCGCACGCGATGTCACGGCGTACACGATGGACCGATCCGCCCCGCTGCGCGCCGTGCGGACGATCAGGCCGTCCCGCTCCAGCTCCTTGAGTCGCGTGGCGAGCAGATTGGACGGTATGCCGGGCAGACCCGCGGCCAGGTCGGAGTATCTCCGCGGCCCGATCAGCAGATCGCGCAGGATCAGCAGCGTCCACCGCTGTCCCAGCATCTCGGCGGCACGCGCCAGCCCACAGAACTGCCCGTACTCCCGCTTCGCCATGCCCAGACATTAACAATTAACTTGTTTTAATCAAGCCTGCTTTACTTTTTAAAGTTATCAGGTGCCGGCCTGGTGGTTGGTGGCAAAAACACGAGGAGAACCATGAGCGAGCAGACCGCGACGACATCCCAGCAGCTGGTGGTGAACATGATCACCTCTCTCGACGGTTACGGCGCCGCCGAGGGATGGCCGGGCTGGTGGGGCTTGGAGGGCCCGGAGTACCTCGGCTGGCTGGAGCGCGAGCCCGTCACCGATGTCACGTTCCTGATGGGATCGACGACGTATCGACTGATGTCGGGGATGGCGCAGAACGCTCCGGCCGACGAAAACGTCAGTGACCAAGAGTCCGAAATCACTCACCGGCCTGGCCGCAGCCGACAAGGTGGTCATCTCCTCGACACTGCGGCAGCCCTACGCGTGGCCGAACACCACCGTGCTGTCCGGCGATCTCGTCGAGGTCGTGAGCGAGTTGAAACGGACCGCCACGAAGCCCATCCGGACCCTTGGCAGCGTCAGCCTGTGCCGCTCGCTGATGGACGCGGGCCTGGTCGACAGGTTCCGCGTGGTGATCTTCCCGGTCATCACCGGCAGGACGGGTACGGATCGGATCTACGACGGATACTCCGATTTCGCCCTCGACCTGGTGGAAAGCCGAGTCTTCGACAACCGCACCCAGCTGCTCGAGTACGTCCCCCGACGGCTCGACGCCCCGCTGAAGCGATGAGCCGACCCGAGCAGCCTCCCGAAACATCCTCCCGTGTTACATCCGTCAAACGAAGAGCGGCATCATGGAACTGAAGGTCAACATCCAGGTCTCCGTCGACGGCGTATTCCAGTCCAACGGCGGACGCCACCCCGACTTCGACCCAGGCATGGACCGTGGTGGGTGGGCCAGGCCGCTGTTCGACGACGAGTCCCTCACCTACGTCGGCAACTACTACCAGCGGGCCGACGCGTTCCTGTTCGGCCGGCGCACCTACGAGATATTCAACTGGTCGTGGGGCACCGGCACCTGGGGCGCTGACCACGGCAACAACCCCATCTCCAACGCCCTCAACACACGTCCCAAGTACGTGGCATCCATGACGCTCACCGAGCCGACCTGGTCGAACACGACCGTACTGTCCGGAAATCTCGCCAGCGCCGTCCGGGACCTCAAGGCACAGCCGGGACGCGAGTTGCAGGTGCACGGCAGCGGCATGCTGGCGCGCTGGCTGCTGATGAACGACCTCGTCGACGAACTGACCCTGCTCGTGGCGCCCGTGATCGTCGGGCAGGGGGAAAGGCTGTTCCCCGACTCCGGGCCGGACCTCGCGCTCGACCTGGTCGAGACGCGCGCCTTCCCGAAGGGCATCGTCCTGCAGACCTATCGACCCGCCGGCCGCCCCTACTACGCCTCCGATTAAGCGGCTCACGTTGCTCCACGAAGCATTTCACTTGATTGCCGACCGTGATCTCGCTGGACCGATAAGGAGCACGCGAAGCCCGGAGGAGCAGCGAGCCTTCCACTTCGCCGGTGCGTTCTTACTGCCCGCCAGCATCGTCCAGCAGCGAATCACTGAGTCCCTCAACCTCCATGGTTACCTTCCGGTCAAGGCGGACTACGGGATGTCCGTGTCGGCCATAATGCGCCGTGCGCGGGAACTGGGGGTAATCAGCGCCCAGCGCTATAGAAGTCTCTCCATCCAACTTTCCTCCCAGGGTTGGCGCACCAACGAACCCGTCGAGGTCGCGGATGAGCGGCCGCTTCTTCTCAGGCAGGCCCTGCATAGGGTCTACGGCAGGCAGGCCCTGCATAGGGTCTACGGCAGGCAGGCCCTGCATAGGGTCTACGGCAGGCAGGCCGTTGCGCGCGCGTCACACGTGGTCGGTGTAGCGCCGGCGTGGATTCACCGGTGGACCCACGACGAGCGAACTGCTGATACGACAGCCACCACGGGCAACGTTATAGACCTTTCCGCAGCGCGTCGCCGAAGTCGTCGATGAGGACAAGGCCCCCGGTATGGCGCCCGCTGGCGCGTGCAGCCGGTCGCCTATAACTCTTCACTCGGGCGCCTACATGAGGTCTCTGGGCGGCACGTCGAGCGCGTCAGCGAGCCGGTGGATCAGCAGGAGGGTCGCGCCGGTTCCGTCGCTCTCGAGCGCGACGATGTTGTTGGCGTGCAGCCCGACCTGTGCGGCGAGCTCGGTCCGGGTCAGCCCGCGGTCCTGACGCAGTTGCCGTACGCGGGCGCCGAACGCGGCCCCGAGCTCCTCGTCGGTCATGACCGGTTCCGGCGGTGCTGGCGCCACCGGTCGAAGGACACCATGGCGAACAGGACGAGCCCGAGCACGACGATCGTGGCCGCGCCGACCTCGTCGGTGCCGCCATCGAGGGCCAGGTGGGTGAGGGTCACGATCCGCACCCTGTGCACTCGACCAGTTCGCGGTCGCGTTCGTCGTCCTCCTTGATGATCGTCACTCGGTGCAACGTGACCGTGCCGCACGTGCGGCACGGCTGACGCCTGGTGGTCTCGTACCTGCTCATGGTGTCGTCCTCGTCGCCGGGGATCGTTGAGGGGCGGCGCCCTGCCGGGGAGTCCGTGTGGGCGGCGCGCATCCGGCAGGGCGCCTCGAGCCACGATCGAGGCGGTCAGTGCCTGCCCGTCACTCGTGGTCACGATGCTGAGTCACGGGTGGGGAGGCGGCTACACGTCCAGGTATGGGATCGTCTGGCCTATACACGTCGGGATGAAACCCGGGAGGTGTCGGCGCACAATGGGTACCGAGCTTGAGGGCTGGGACAGACCTGAGATCCGCGACGCCCTCAGAGCAGGTGACTGGGCACCCGTCCTGCGGATGGTGCTCGACGCCGGGTTCTCTCAGACCGAGATCGCAGCCCGCGCCGGCATCTCCCAAGCGCACGTGTCCCGACTCACAACGGGCCGCAGCCGCGATCCGGGTATAGCGACTATACGGGCCCTGTGCGATGGGCTGGGCATACCCAGACGCCTCGCCGGGCTCACCGACAACGACCAAGGGGGTGACGACACGGACCGCCGCCAATTCATCGCTACCACCGTCGGCGCCGCCGCATCCGCCGTCGTCGCCGCGCAGCACGCCGACGACGACCGCCTCGTCATGCTCACCACCCTGTCGTATCGGCAGATCGAGCAGACCACCCCAGCCCGGGCGATGCTCGCGGCAGCAACCGGGCACCTGAACCTCGCGCGGCAGCTCGCCGAACGCGCCACCGGGCAGATGCAGGCGCGCATGTTCGGCGCCGTCAGCGAGGCCGCCGGGCTCGTCGCGTGGCTGCATGCCGACACGGTGAACCTCGCCGTCGCGCGGGCGAACTACCGCCTGGCCGTCGACGCCGCCCGCCGCACCGGTAACCCGCTGCTGCCGGTCTACATGCAAGCAAGTCTCGGGCAGTACGCGGTGACAGTCGGCGATGCGCGGCAAGGTCTGCGGCTCATCCGCGAGTCCGCGGCCCGGCTGCCGAACTCTGCGCCGGCCACCGCCCGGGCGTGGCTCGCTGCGGCCGACGCGGTCGCCCTGGCGCATCTCGGCGACGCGGCCGCTTGGGGGATGCTCGACGAGGCCGAGCGGTACGCCGAGGCGGGACAGCATGAGGAACCGGTGTGGCCGTGGGTGTTCCGGTTCGACCAGGCGAAGATCGACCAGTCTCGTGTCGTCGCCGCGTCGCGCCTCGGTTGCCGCAGCGCGCTCCCGTCGTCCGCCCCCGGTGCGCGGAGCCCGAAACAGTCCGCCGTGGCGATGGTCGAGCACGCCCGCGCGCTGGCCGCTGGCGGCGACGTCGACGAGGCATGCAGGATCGCCGCGGACGCGCACCAGCTCGGTACCCGGTACGGTTCCGAGCGGGTCCGGCTCGCTGTGCGTGACTTCCGGTCCGCCGTGCGGGCCGACACCGCCTCCGTGCGGGAGCTCGACGACCTGATGTTCGACACCTATGGGGAGCGCCAGTGAGGATCGCCGTCAGTGGCCACCGCGGATTAGATGACACCACCACGCGGCTGGTCGATGAGGGCATCCGGGCGCATCTCGCGACGATCGAGGGTGACCTCGTCGGTCTCAGCTGCCTGGCTGACGGCGCGGATCAGATCTTCGCCAGGGCCGTGCTCGACGCCGGCGGCAAGCTCGTGGCCGTCGTGCCGGCGGTGAAGTACCGCGACAGCAGTCTCCCGGAGTCAGCGCACGCCGAGTATGACGACCTCCTCGCGCGAGCGGTCGACGTGCACCGGCTCGACCACATCGAGTCGACGTCGGAGTCCCACATGGATGCGAGTCGGCTGATGCTGCGAGCCGCCGATGTTCTTCTGGCGGTGTGGGATGGCGAGCCTGCCCGCGGGTACGGGGGGACGGCTGACGTGGTGTATTTGGCCCGAGAAATGGGGCTCAGCGTCGCCAGAGTGTGGCCCGACGGCGCATCCCGCTGAACACCCGCCCCCGTCCACCGGTGCGGACTGCGCGACGCGGTGCGCGAGTTTGCCGCCGCTACCCCCGGGGGCCGGTCAACCGCTGACGGCCCGGCCCGGGCATCCGCGGACCGGGCCGGGCCGGGCTTCTCCCGCTACCGTTCGTCATCCTCGTCGTCATCCTCGATCGGCTCGACTGGCGGCTGCGGGCGGCGCGGCGACGTGGGGCCGTCCGGGTCGCCCTCGCGGCAGAAGAAGCACGTGCCGCCGCAGCCGTGGTCCGCGGGCTGGTCTACGTCGCGGGGCTCACTCATTGGCGGTTCAGCTCCTTCGACTCGCTGTCGGTAGTGGTGCAACCCAGCTCCGCGGCGCTGATGCCCAGAGCGCGAGCGGCAGCCACGATCGCCGCACGGACGGTGGCGTCCTGCTGCTCGCCCTCGTCGGCGTCGAATCGGTCGTCGGTGCCCAGCGCTGGCACGTGCAACCGCACCCGATCGTCGCCAAGCAGCTCGACGTACACGCCGTAGCCGTACTCGGACTCGAGACCGAGGGCCGCGTCGAACTCGAGCAGTGCGGCGTGCCAGTCCTCGTGTGTGTGCTGGTCCTGGATAAGCGCGTCGCTGGTGCGCGGCAGCCGCGTCATCTGAGCTTCTCGGCGGCGTTGTCGAAGGCGTCGAGCACCACTGCTGGCACCGCGCTGGCACCGGACTCGGCGACGACGCGGATCAGGTCCGCCGCGAGCGTCGCGGCTTTGTCCGGCGTCATCTGGATGGACAGCACGTGGTCGACGTCGCCGACGACGACACGGCCGATGCGGGTATACCACTTCGCGCCGACATTGAGGCTCGACGACATCGTGACGTAGGTGTTGCGGGTGGGTTCTTGCGGGCTGATTACTGTTTCGCTCACGGGGTCCACTCCTGCGTGGGTTCCGAGGCCCCGGCCGGCGGTGTGATCGCCTGGCTGGGGCCGACCTGTATCCGGGGAAATGAGGTCGTTCGGAGACACGGAGGCCCGCGCATGTTGAACTGCCCTGGACGCACGCGCCGAGAAGGCGTGCGCCGACTGATGGGCCACCAATGGGCCACCAGCGAGGAGGTGAGGATGCACCGCGAGAAGCTGCGGTCTTACTTAGCCGCAGGTGAGCGGCCATTTCGTGCTGGTGGAGACGAGGGGAATCGAACCCCTAACCCCTGCCTTGCAAAGGCAGTGCTCTGCCAATTGAGCTACGTCCCCGAACAGTACAGCCCGGCATCGGCGACGAGCCATCCGCAGGACTGCGTGGTCGAGGATACCGCCTGATCGAGCGCGACACCCAATCCATTCCTATGAGACAGGACGGCTTGGTCCGCCGCCCGACTCCGGCACGCTCGGCCCTGCCGCTATTGACACCGCCGACCCTGGTGCTGCTTCGCTACACCCGGTAGCACGAGAAGCCGCGCTGCGCCCGCCAGCCGAAGTCGGGAGATCTGCAGCTCTCCCGACTTCGGTTTCTAGCCCAGGCGCGTGTCGGCGTAGGCCTTCATCGCGTCCCGCAGGTACTCGACCAAGGCGTCGTCACCTGCGCCGATGTTCTGCCGGAATCGGTGGTCGTCGACGTACAGGTCGGCGAGCCCCTTGTAGGCCTCCTGGTTCGGCGTCCAGAACAGGCAGATCCACTCGTAGTGGCCCTGGATGATGTCCTGAACCCGCTCGTCGTCGACGGCGACGCCGTCGGCACGCAGCGCCGCCAGTGCGTCCCTGGCCTCGCCGAATCCCCGCCGGGCCTGCTCGGCCTGCTCCGGGGTCCAACCCCGGGCACGCGCATACGAGTCGTCGATGGCTTGGTCGCCCCAACGTTCTCGGGCTTCGGCTTCGTACGGGTTGTGATCGAAGCCGTCGAACATCGCATCCGCGGTCATCGTTCCTCCCTTCTCGAGTTCGGTCATGGTGGCCTCCACGGTCGAGACGAGCCGGTCGAGACGTTCTCGCTCGCTCAGCAGCCAATCTCGGTGCCGACGCAGGACGTCGACGGTGCTGTCGTGGTCCTGCCCGGCGAGAACGTCACCGATCGCGTCGAGTCCGAGTCCGAGCTCGCGCAGCAGGAGAATCCGCTGCAGGCGCAGCAGGTGCTCCCACTCGTAGAAGCGTCGTCCGCTCGGCTCGGTCCACGCCGGCTTGAGCAGGCCGATGGCGTCGTAGTGACGCAGCGTCCGCGAGGAGACGCCGGAATAGCGCGCCACCTCGTTGATCGACCAGCTCATGATCGCTCCCGTGCCGTCCACCGGATCGGTCCATCCGATCCGTCGACGACGCTAACGGTTGACGTAGCGTCAACTTCAACCGCAAAAGCACGAGCGGGGAGGATGCAAGTCCCGGAAGAACGCAGAACCGGCCACGCGAGCGCCCGGCATAGCGGGGCTCACGTGGCCGGTGGGATCGGTCAGCGCGGGTCGGCCGGCGGGATCGGATCCGTGGCCTCGGCCCACAGATCCTGCTCGGCTTGCCCGGACTGGTAACGGCGGTACCCGACGTAGCCGGCTACAGCCAGAAGCGCTGCCAGCAGGACTTTCTTGTTGAACACGATGTTCCGCCTCCAGACGGTGGTCGCCATCTGCGTGCGAGACTAACTCAGCCGGAGCGAACATCGTCAGGCGGACCGTCATTCTCCACGCAGAAAATCGGCTGCGAACGGCTGGACGCGTCAATGCCGCGTCGGCGACCGGCGACCGGCTCATCGCTCGGCGGAACGGGCGGGTTCGAACAGCTCGATCAGGTTGCCGGCCGGGTCGGCGAGCAAGATCTGCCGCCCGCCTGGACCAGCGACGATGTCGCTGCGGAAGGGCAGCCCGGCTCGGCGCAGGCGAGCGACCTCGCCATCCAGATCGTCGACGACGAGATGGATGCGGTTGCGCCCGGCGTCCACGACGTCGACCGGGGTGGCGCGCGCACCCGAGCTCGCGGGCCCGGACAGCAGGAGTCGAAGCGGGCCACGTACGACGTCGGCGAATGCGGGAACGACATTGGTGTTCACCGCGAAGCCGAGATGCGTGGCGTAGAAGTCGATCGCCGCCTGCACGTCGTCGACGATGTAACGGACGCTGGCGTAGCGCTCGGTGGCAGGCATGGTGCCTCCTCTATCAGTCGGTCGAGGCAAGAGCGGGCAGCAAGTGCCGCACCCGCGTGTTGATGTCCGCCGCGGCGCGCCGGAAGGCCGGAAAGCCGGCCTCGTCGGCGTCGGAAGCCGTTGCCGGGTCGGGAATGCTCCAGTGGATGCGCCGCGGGTGCTGTTTGAACTCCGGGCAGCGCTCACGCGCCCTGTCGCACAGCGTGATCACGGCATCGAATCGGCGACCTTCCAAGCCGGCGAGACGTCGTGGCTGTTGATCAGCCAGGTCGATGCCGAACTCCGCGGCCATGACCTGCACGGCACCCGGATGCAGGTGTGGTTTGGGACTGGTGCCCGCGCTCGCCACGTCCAGCGACCCAGCCGTGTGGTGACGAAGCAAAGCTTCGGCGATCGGGGACCGAGCGCTGTTACCGGTACACACGAACAGCACGGACGTTTCGTGGGACCAGCGTGGTCCGCTCCCGCCAAATGGCGGCACGGCGGGCTCACGTAACGCCGGATGCAACGCGGCACCGGTCGTAGCCAGTTCGGCCGAACAGCGGTCCAGGTCGAGGTGGTAGTAGCTGTCCCGCGCGTCGAAGCTGCTGCGCCGGGCCGTGACCAACCCGCCACGGCGCAGCAGGCGCAGATGGTACGAGACCAGGTTCTGGGGCTGACCAACCAACTGCACCAACTCGCGGACCCGGTGGTCACTGCCGGCCAACGCGGTCAGCAGCCGCCACCGCACCGGGTGATCGATCATCCGGACGAACGCCGGCGGCGCGGTCGCTTGACGGGACGGTGCCATGGGCACGACGATACATCAAACTGGTTTGATGCAATATCCGAGGAGCGTTGCATGTCACCCGACCCCTCTCTCGCTCGACGTCTGGGCACGGCTGATGCCGTGGTGATCGGGCTGGGGTCGATGATCGGCGCTGGGGTCTTCGTGGCATTCGGGCCAGCGGCGCGAGCCGCCGGTACGGGCTTGCTGATCGGGCTGGTCATCGCCGCGGTGATCGCCTACTGCAATGCGATGGCGTCGGCCCACTTGGCGGCGAAGTACCCGACGTCCGGCGGCACCTACATCTACGGGCGCGAACGGCTGGGGCCGTGGTGGGGCTTCATCGCCGGATGGGGGTTCGTGATCGGTAAGACGGCATCGTGTGCGGCGATGGCGCTCACCTTCGCCGCCTACGCCGTGCCCGGACCGTGGTGGGCTCAGCGCGGCGTCGCTGTGGCCGGCGTGGTGGCGCTGGCAGCGCTCAACTACCGCGGCGTGACCAAAACGGCCATGTTGACGCGTGCTCTGGTCGCCACGAGCCTGATCGCGCTGGCGGCGGTGGTGGTGGGCATCGCGCTCGGCGGGGAGGCGAGCCCGGCCAAGATCGACTGGCCGGACATGGGTGCCGACGACGCCTATGGCATCATGCAGGCCGCCGGGCTGCTGTTCTTCGCCTTCGCTGGATACGCCCGAATCGCGACGATGGGCGAAGAGGTCCGTGACCCGAAGCGCACGATTCCCCGAGCCATCAGGTCCGCTCTGCTGATCACCGTGGCGATCTATCTGGTGGTGGCGGTGGCAGCGCTTCTGGCCGCCGGCCCCGAGTCACTGGCGAACTCGTCCGCACCGTTGACCACAGCCGTCGACGCTGCCGGGGCGACAGCCCTCGCGCCGGTCGTCCGGATCGGGGCGGCACTCGCATCACTCGGTGCCCTCCTGGCCCTGATCGCCGGGATCGGCCGGACCAGCTTGGCGATGGCTCGCCACGGTGACCTTCCCGGCTGGTTGTCCGCGGTCCACCCCCGATACCGGGTACCGCACCATGCCGAGATCGCCCTGGCCGTCGTCGTCTGCGTCGTCGTGGCCACCGTCGACGTGCGCGGTGCGATCGGGTTCTCGTCCTTCGGGGTCCTCGTCTACTACACCATCGCCAACGCCTCCGCCTACACACTCGTGCAGCAGCGCCGGTGGCGCTGGCTCAGTGTGCTCGGCGCGTTCGGCTGCGTGCTCCTGGTCTCGACGCTGCCGTGGCCATCGGTCGTCGCCGGCCTGGCCATGTTCGCCGTCGGCATCGTCGTCCGAACCGTCGTGCTGGTACGACGAAAGCCGGGTAACGACCTGTCGAAATGACGGCGCGCTGGACGACGCATCGACGAGAGGCCAGCGATTGCGAAGGAGACAGGCCATGGGAAAGATCATCACCGGGGCGACGATGTCGCTCGACGGGTACATCGCAGGACCCCAGGACAGCGGTTTCGACCTGCTGTTCCAGTGGTACGGCAACGGCGAGGTCGAGCTTCCCTCGGCCAGCCCGGACGTACCGTCGCCCCGGATCTCGGCGGCGAGCGCTGCGCTGATCAAACCGGAGTGGGAGAACATCGGCGCGTTGGTCGTCGGCCGGCACCTCTACGATTTCACCAACGCCTGGGGCGGACGCCACCCGATCGACGTCACCACGGTTGTTCTCACCCATCAACGTCCCCATGACCGGCCGGAGGACGACGACAACTTCGTTTTCGTCACCGACGGCATCGAGACGGCCGTAGCTCGCGCGAGGGCCCTGGCCGGCGACAAGGACGTCGTCGTCAACGGTGGACAGATGGCCCGGCAGTGCCTCGAAGCAGGCTTGCTCGACGAGGTCGGCATCGAGCTCGTACCCGTCGTGCTTGGCAGCGGGACGTCGCTGTTCGCCGAGTACGACTCGCCTCCGGTGCAGCTCGAGGGGCCGGTCACCGTCGTGGAAGGTCGAGGCGTGACCCATCTGCGCTACCTCGTCAGGAGGTAGATGCCCCGCTGGAAGGCCGATGCGGGCGATGACCTGTCCACAGTTCGACGCCGGTGGCAGACATCGATCAGTGACGGAAAATACAGCGCACGGCTGTCTGAACGAGGCGCTCGCCGACATACGATTAAGGGGCGTGAGTACCGCACATTCCCCCGAGCCGAGAGACCGCGATCGCGGTCCGTCCGGGGCCGTGACCGAGACGAGGCAGACGGCCCCTGACAAGCCTGAGCGCCCATCGGTTCTGCAGATGACGGCGAGCGCGTTGACGGCGGTCAGCGCCACGGCGCTGCTGTCTTTCGTGGGCGTGTGGGGGACCGTGCTCGGCATGGGTCTGCTCAGCATCCTGACCGTGCTGGGCAACTACATGTACTCCTCTTTCATCCATCGCACGGCGGAGAAGGTGAAAGAGGTCGGGCCCGTCGTGGTACGCGCACACCGCACCCGCGAGTTCGGCGCCACAGATCTGCCCGTGCCCGATGCCACGCGGGTTGATCTCGAGCCGATCACCGCAGAACACGTCAACGCCGTCGAGGACGACACCGTCCAGGACACTCAGTTCGATGACGATGACGATGACCGGCCGGTCGGACGGTTGCGTGCAGCGTGGGATGCGATGGTCGAGCGGTACGGCATCCGCAGGATCGTGTTGAGCATCGTCGCGGTGTTCGTGCTTCTGGCCGGCACCGTGACGGCGATCGAGCTGCTGGCCGGCAAGCCCATGGCCGACATCGTGCGCAACGAGAGCGGTAGCGGCACCTCGGTCTTCGGGGGCAGCACGTCCAGCGGCTCGGACACGGACGATTCGGAAGACTCGGACCGCCCGAGCGGTCCCGACGACGATACCGATCAGCAGGACCGCGAGGACGGCGGAACGCAGGGCGAGGATTCACCGGGCGACGAGCAGCAGCGCGACGAGCCGCCGGCCGACGATTCGCCCGACGAGGATTCGTCCGACGAGGATTCGTCCACCGAAGACCCGTCCAGCGAGAACCCGCCCGCCGAAGATCCGCCAGCCGAGGACCCACCGCAGGACGAACCGGAGGACGAGCAGCCGCCGGCCGACGAACAACAACTCAACGAACCACCGGCGGACGAGCAGCTCCAACAAGACGCTCCGCCGGCCGAGTAAGGCTCGCGCGGCACAGCCGGGGCGCGTGGAACGCGTGCGCGCTCCGGCTGCTTCGCGGGGTGCCTGCGTGAAGGCCGGGGATGGAAAAGGCCCTACCGAGCGGATCGATAGGGCCGATGACCTGGGTGGGCCTACCTGGACTTGAACCAGGGACCTCTTCCTTATCAGGGAAGCGCTCTAACCGTCTGAGCTATAGGCCCGTAGACGCCCGAATCTGACCGGGCATGCCGAAGCAGATTACCGCACGGCCTGCCGCGAACCCAAACCCGGTACCGGGTTCGGTAGCGCCTGACTCAGTCGTCCTCGGCCAAGGTCAGTTCGAGCCCGCCGAGCAAGCTGGCGGAGAGGTTGTAGAGGAACGCGCCGAGGGTTGCCAACGCCGTCAGGAGGACGACGTCCACGACGGCGATGAGGGTGGTGAATCCGAGCACCCGCGACAGTTCCACGTACTGGTTGATGTCGATGCCGGCGTTGGTGTCCGAGGCGGTCATGTCCGTGACGATCTCGTCGACCGAGGAGAACACGCCCGCGGCGTCGAGTACGGACCACAACACGGCCACGGCGACGAACAACGTGATGCCCAGCGCCACCGACAGCAAGAACGCGGTCTTCATGACCGACCACGGGTCCACGCGCATCAGCCGCAGCCGCGCCTTGCGGATCCGGCCACCACGGCGCGTTGCAGCGGGGCGGGCCGGTTTCGCTTTCGCCTTCGGACTCTCGAACGGCACGGCGTCGATGCTGGCCTGCGTGTCGGCCGTCGCCTGACTGCTGGCCGCCCCGGATGACGGCGCTGCCGACGGGGCCGGGGCCGGCGGCGCCGACGGTGCCGTCAACGGCGGTGCAGCAGCGCCGGACGCGGCTGCCTCTCGGCGCTGTTTGGCCACCAGCGACGGCGGTGGGACCGGAGCCGTGGGCCGCTGAGTCTGCGCCTGCTGCGACGGTGTTCGCTCGGCTTGGGCTCCTTGGGCTCCTTGGGCGCTACCGGCGGAACTGCCGGCGGCGTTGCCGGCGCCCTGGGCACGGCTGGAGTTGTCGCCCTGCGCCTGCTTGGACCACGGGTTCGGCGTCGTGTCGTCGTCGTTGCGCGGCGTGGTGTCCTGGCGATTGCGGTTGTTCTTCGTGGCCACCCGTGCCGCGGCGGCGCCCCGTGGCTGCTGATCGCCCTCGTTCGGGGAGTTCGCCTGGCGACGGGTGTTCACCGCCGGATCGGGCGGCGACGGGCGCTGCTGAGATTCGCCCTGGCCACCGGAGCCCCCATTGGAGCTCTGCGGAGCGGGTGGCCGGCCGTTCGGCGTGTTCGTCCCCTTGCCCTTGCCGCCGTCGGACCCGGCGGCATCTTGGGCACGCAAGGCCGCCACCATCTCCGTAGCGATGGGCCCACTGGTCTTGGCCCCCCGGCCGGACGACGAGTCGTTCGTGCCCGGCCCGGGCGGGGGTACGTTCATGTTCCGTCCGCCCTGCTCGTTCGCAGGACGCCCGGTACCACCGCTGCTCGTCACGAGCCATCACCTTCCGCGTCGGTATCAGGACTGTCGTTCTCGGGCTCCACCACCGATTCGTCCTCCGCGTTGCGCGCGATCGCGACGATCGCGTCGTCCGGGTCGAGCGCAACGTATTTGACCCCCATGGTGTCACGTCCCTTGGCAGGAACGTCACGAACGGGACTCCGGGTCACCCCTCCGGACGCACGGATTGCCAGCACCTCGTCGTTCTCGTCCACGACCAACGCACCCACCAGCGAGCCGCGGTCGCCGTTGATTTTCATGGCCTTGATACCCAAACCACCTCGACCTTGAACGCGGTACTCCTCGACCGCGGTCCGTTTCGCATACCCACCATCTGTGACGGTGAACACGTACCAATCGGTTCCATCTCGGACTACGGACATCGAGAGTAGTTCGTCCCCTTCGCGGAACTTCATCCCGACCACACCACCGGTGGCACGGCCCATCGGCCGCAGTTGCTCGTCGGTGGCGGTGAAGCGGATGGCCTGGGCCTTGCGCGACACCAGCAGCAGGTCGTCGTCGGCGCTGACCAACTCCGCGCCGATCAGCTCGTCGTCCTCCTCGCGGAACAGAATCGCGATGACGCCGCCGCTCCGGCTGGAGTCGTACTCGGTGAGCCGGGTCTTCTTGATCATGCCGTGCTTCGTCGCCAGCACCAGGTACGGCGCCTGCTCGTAGTCGCGCAACGTCAGCACGCGGGCGATCTGTTCGTCCGGCTGGAAGGCCAGCAGGTTGGCGACGTGCTGGCCCTTGGCATCACGGGCGAGCTCGGGCAGCTGGTAGGCCTTGGCCCGGTACACGCGGCCGCGGTTGGTGAAGAACAAGATCCAGTGATGCGTCGTGGTGACGAAGAACTGGCTGACCACGTCGTCTTCACGCAGCTGGGCGCCGCGAACACCCTTACCGCCTCGCTTCTGCGAACGGTAGAGGTCGACCTTGGTGCGCTTGGCGTAGCCACCCCGGGTGATGGTGACCACGACCGGTTCCTCGGGGATGAGGTCCTCGGCGGTCAAGTCGCCCTCGGCCGGAACGATCCGGGTGAGTCGCTCGTCGCCGTACTTCTCGACGATCTCGTTCAGCTCGTCGCGGATGATGCCGCGCTTGCGCTCGTCGGAAGCGAGGATGTCCTCGAGGTCGGCGATGTCGGCGACCAGCGTGTCGTGCTCGTTCTGCAGTTCGTCTCGCGACAGCGCCGTGAGTCGCCGCAGCTGCATGTCGAGGATGGCCGTGGCCTGGATGTCGTCGATCTCGAGCAGCTGCATCAAGCCCTGGCGGGCTTCGTCGACGTCCTGCGACCGACGGATCAACGCGATGACCTCGTCGATCGCGTCGATCGCCTTGAGCAGACCGAGCACGATGTGCAGCCGCTCGCGCTTCTTGCGCAACCGGAACTCGGTACGGCGGCGGATGACCTCGACCTGGTGCGTCACCCAGTGCCGGACGAATCCGTCCAGCGACAGCGTGCGAGGGACGCCGTCGACCAGCGCCACCATGTTGCAGCCGAAGGTCTCTTGCAGCTGCGTGTGCTTGTAGAGATTGTTGCGGACGACCGTGGGTACGGCGTCGCGCTTGAGGATGACGACCAGGCGCATGCCGGTGCGCGACGACGAATCGTCGCGGAGGTCGGCGATGCCCGACACCTTGCCGGAATCGGCGAGCTCGGCGATCTTGCGGGTCAGCGCATCTGGGTTGACCTGGTACGGCAGCTCGGTGATGACCAGGCACGTTCGCCCGCGGCTGTCCTCTTCGACCTCGACGACGGCACGCATCGTGACCGACCCACGACCGGTGCGGTACGCCTGCTCGATGCCGCTTGTGCCGACGATGAGGCTCGCGGTGGGGAAGTCGGGTCCCTTGACCCGCTCGAGCAACGCCTCGAGCAGCTGCTCGTTGTCGGCCTCCGGGTTGTCGAGGAACCAGTTGACGCCGTCGGCCACCTCACGCAGGTTGTGCGGCGGGATGTTGGTGGCCATGCCGACCGCGATGCCACCAGAGCCGTTGACCAGCAGGTTGGGGAATCGGGCGGGCAGTACGTTCGGCTCGGCGCCGCGGTTGTCGTAGTTGGGGGAGAAGTCGACGGTGTCTTCGTCGATGTCGCGGACCATCTCCATGGCCAGCGGCGCCATCCGGCACTCGGTGTAGCGCATCGCCGCCTGGCGATCGTCCCCGCGCGAGCCGAAGTTGCCTTGGCCCTGCACCAGCGGATACCGCATCGACCACCACTGGCCCAGCCGGACCAGAGTGTCGTAGATCGCGGTGTCGCCGTGCGGGTGATAATTGCCCATGACGTCGCCCACGACGCGCGAGCACTTGGAGAAGCCCCGGTCGGGCCGATAGCCGCCGTCGAACATCGCGTAGAGAACCCGGCGGTGCACCGGCTTGAGGCCGTCGCGCACATCGGGCAGCGCCCGGCCGACGATGACGGTCATCGCGTAGTCGAGATAGCTGCGCTGCATCTCGACCTGCAGGTCGACCGGTTCGATGCGGCCCCTGGGCTCCACGACGCCGTCGGCTGCAGTGATGTCGTCAGTCACGTATCGATCCTCCAGGTGCGACACGGCGGCCGCACATCAATATGACGCGCGGGCGACCGCCCACGGTTGTCGTCATTCCCCGTATTCATGTCGTGTGTGGCCGGCGTCGAACCGCCACGACCGACGCACGCGAACGCAGTCGTGGCGGCCTCAGATGTCGAGGAACCGGACGTCGCGAGCGTTGCGCTGGATGAACTTGCGCCGGTTTTCGACGTCCTCGCCCATCAAGGTGCTGAAGATCTCGTCCGCTTGCGCGGCGTCGTCGAGCGTGACCTGCAGCAGCAGCCGTTGCTGAGGGTCCATCGTGGTCTCCCACAGCTCGTCGTCGTTCATCTCGCCGAGACCCTTGTACCGCTGGATGCCTTCGTCCTTCGGCAGTCGCTTGCCGGCCGCCAGCCCGGCCTCGACGAGTGCGTCGCGTTCGCGATCGGAGTAGACGTACTCCGCGGGCTGGTCCTTGCCGGCCCACTTGATCTTGTACAGTGGCGGCTGCGCCAGGAAGACGTGGCCGTGCTCGATGACCGGACGCATGAACCGGAACAGCAACGTGAGCAGCAGCGTCTGGATGTGCTTACCGTCGACGTCGGCGTCGGCCATCAGCACGATCTTGTGATAGCGCAGCCGGTTGATGTCGAACTCTTCGTGCACCCCAGTGCCCAGGGCGTTGATGATCGCCTGGACCTCCTGGTTCTGCAGGATCCGGTCGATCCGCGCCTTCTCGACGTTGAGGATCTTCCCTCGGATGGGCAGGATCGCCTGCACTCTGGGGTCGCGTCCTTGTTTCGCCGGGCCACCTGCGGAGTCACCCTCGACGATGAACAGCTCGCACTCTTCGGGATTGGTGGACTGGCAGTCGGCCAGCTTGCCGGGCAGGCCGGCACCACCCATGAGGCCCTTGCGGCTTCGGGCGGCGTCTCGAGCCTTGCGTGCGGCCAACCGGGCCACGGCCGCGCTCTGCGCCTTGCGCGCGATCAGCTTGCCTTCGGTGGGATTCTGCTCGAACCAGGCGCCGAGCTGCTCGTTGACGACCCGCTGAACGAAGCTCTTCGCCTCGGTGTTGCCGAGCTTGGTCTTCGTCTGCCCCTCGAACTGCGGCTCAGCGAGCTTGATGCTGACGATGGCCGTGAGGCCTTCGCGGACGTCGTCACCGGTGAGATTCGGATCCTTCTCCTTGAGCACGCCCCAGTCGCGGGCGAACTTGTTCACCAGCCAGGTCAGCGACGCACGGAAGCCTTCCTCGTGCGTACCGCCCTCGTGAGTGTTGATGGTGTTGGCGAAGGTGTGGACCGACTCGCTGAACTGGTCGTTCCACTGCAGCGCCATCTCGAGGCTCATGGCCTGCCCGTCGCCGTCCTCGGACTCGGCCTCGAACGAGATGACGCTGCGGTGCACCGGCGTCTTGGAGCTGTTCAAGTGATTGACGTAGTCGACCAGGCCGTTGTCGTAGCGGTACTGGACTTCCCGCGGGCCGCTCGACGTCTCGACCGACTCGACGTCGTCTTCTGCACCCGGATCGGTGGCCTGTGGGCGCTCGTCGCGCAACGTGATGGCCAGGCCCTTGTTGAGGAACGCCATCTCACGCAACCGGGTGGAGAGGGTCTCGAAGTCGTATTCGGTCGTCTCGAAGATGTCGGGACTCGCCCAGAAGGTGGTGGACGTCCCAGTGCGGTCAGTGGGCTCGTGCCGCTGCAACGGCCCTTCGGGAACCCCCATTTGATACGACTGGGTCCACCGATAGCCATCCCGGTGGATCTCGACCTCGAGCCGACTGGACAGCGCGTTGACGACCGAGACACCCACACCGTGGAGTCCGCCGGAGACCTTGTAGCCGTTCCCGCCGAACTTGCCGCCGGCATGCAAGACCGTCATGACGACCTCGACGGCCGGCTTCTTCTCGATCGGATGCTCGTCGACCGGGATACCGCGGCCGTTGTCGACAACTCGGACACCGCCGTCGGCGAGCAAGGTGATGTCAATGCGATCGCACACTCCGGCCAGGGCTTCGTCAACTGAGTTGTCGACTACCTCACTGACCAGATGATGTAAACCTCGTTCGCCGGTGGAACCGATGTACATACCGGGGCGCTTGCGGACCGCCTCGAGACCTTCGAGGACGGTGATGGCGCTGGCGTCATAGGACGTGGTGTCGTCCGTCACGAACGGGGACCTTCCTGCCAGGAATCAGGCCGCCCCGGGCCACCTGAGGCCGCAGAGTGGCCCAGGAGACCGAGCGGCCTGGGTGGACGAGTCCAGTCTACC
>JAJYTA010000063.1 GCA_021793295.1 Actinomycetes bacterium | reverse complement strand
GTAGCGCGATCGGCGATGAGGTCGGTGAGGTACTCGCCGTCGAGGTAGATCTCCTCGCCGTTCTCCCACAGGTCGTGCAACGGCGTGCCCAAGTAGGTCTCACCGTTAATCGTGACCCGGCGGTTGTTCGGGCTGTAGTGGATATGCGAGTAGTAGTCCACCGCGCCAGCCAGGTGCCCGAACGTGCGGTCGAAGCCGTGTGCCTCCGGCCGCGACTCCGGCGCGAGGCCCAAGTGCCACTTGCCGACCAGTTCGGTGTGGTAACCGACCTGCTTGAGGGCGGTAGCGAGCGTGGGCACGTCCGGCGGAAGGCCGGGTGTCGTGCGATAGCCCTGCAGAATCGACCGGACCCCGGCGTTGCCCGGGTAACGCCCGCTCAGCAACGCCGCCCGCGCCGGCGAGCAGACTGGGGAGTTGGAGTACCAGTCGGTCAGTCGCGCACCCGACGCCGCGAGTTCGTCGAGCCTCGGTGTGCGCACCGTCGGCGAGCCCATACAGGACAGGTCGCCATAGCCGTGATCGTCTCCGACGAAGATCACCACGTTCGGCCGGTCAGGTCGCTCGTCGGCCACAGCCATTGATCAGTACTCCCTGGTCGATCGGATGGCTGGGAAAGGTAGCACCTAACTTCATTAGATACAACCTTTTGACCGTGCCTGGTCAGACGGCGCCGGTCACGCCACACCGCGCCGTCGTGGGGCGGGCGGAGGCCAAGACCAGCGTCGCGGCACGCCTAGCCTGCCGAGCGCAGAGCGGGCGGTCTGATTGCTGGTCACCGAACTCCGGTCGTTCGCCTGTAGCACGAGTTCGGGATCCAACCCGAGCAAATCTCGGCGGGTTGCAGGTCAAACTCGACCTAGAGGCGAAGGCTCCGAAGCGTGGGCAGAATCGCGTCCGCCAAAGCAGCATGACCTGCGTCGTTCGGGTGAACTCCGTCGTCGCACAAGAGGTCCGGCGAACCGCTCACGGCCAACCGGAAATCTTCGACGTACACCAGGTGCAGCTCACGGCAGGTTGACGTGATCCAGTCGTGGATGACCGCGGCTTCTGCGGTCAAGGCGCTGACCGGGAAGTAGGTCGTCACGACCACTGCTGCATCAGGCAGTTGCGAGCACAGGCGCGACAGATCCCGACGAACGCTGCTGCGGATCGCGTTGCCATGGTCTCCGACGAATCTCATGTCGTTGGCGCCCATGCACACGACGACCACGTCGGGCGCCAACCGGATCGCCGCGTCCAGAAGTGTGGTGTCCGACGACGAGGGCGACAGCTCCCCCGTCTCGTTGCGGGGTCCGCGCCGGCGGTCGTAGCCCATGCCGTTGATGGCCAGCGCGATCTCTCGCCAGCCCAGCTCGTCGCAGACCAGACTCGGCCACCGAGCACGCGGTCTCGTCGTGCCACGCCAGCCCGTCACGATGGAGTCACCGTAGGAGACGGCCGTCGGATGGTTCCTGGCCTGAATCGGGCTCGGCACTCCGGCACGCTAACAGCGAATGCCACCGTCGGCGGTCACGGCAGCCGAGGTGTCCACTCCTCCGGCAGTACCTCATCGATCGGAGCGGTGTAGAAGGCCGCGGCCAGGACCAGCGCGAACGGAGCAGGGACGAGCAGAAAAAGTCCATTGGAGTAGTTCAGCGAAGCCCACACTCCCAGCAGGCCGAGCGCGCTCGCCCCGAGAAACGGGACCGGCTTGCGGGCGAACAAGTGCAACGCCAGGAGCCACGCCTGCGGCCCCTCCGGCTCGGCGTGACATGCACGCAACGCCAGCATGACCACTGCCGCGACGGAGGCGAGCACCGTCGATGTCCCGCCGACGGCCGCGGGCAGCAGCAGCCACATTCCACCACCGCGCTGGTGCCCGAAGACGGCGATCATGGTGAGAACCGCCAGAACCAGCGGCACCGCCGCGACGCGGACCGCGCGCCAATAGAGGCGCCGCAGCGCACCAACGTAGTGACGCATCGACACCTCGCCGCCGGTCACGATGACGCACCCGCACCACACCAGCGCCATCAGGCACGGGGCGACGGTGACAACACTGGCCGCCCATCCCACCGGCGGCGCAACGCTGCTCGCGAGCAGGCTCACCACCACAGCAACGCTCACGCTCGCACTGCCGAGCAGCAGCAGCGGCAACTGCGGCCACGCCTGGCTGAACGCGGTTCGCAGGTAAGGGTTCTCCCGGCCCTGCGCTGCCGCCACCGACGTGTCGGGCCGTGGTCGCATCGGTCAGCCCCGGATTCCAGCGGTCGCGATGCTGGCCACGAACTGGCGCTGGAAGAGCAGAAAGACCAACAGGACCGGCAGCACCACCAAGGTGATCGCGGCGAACACCCCCGTGGGGGCCACGCCGCCCTGCGCGTCCTGCAACGTCACCAAGCCGAGCGGAAGTGTCATGTTCTCCGGCGTACTGATGAAGATCAGCGGTCCGAAGTAGTTGTTCCACGACGCCTCGAAAACGAGGATCGCCATCGCCGAGATCGCCGGCGCGGACAACGGGACGATCATCCGGAACAGGATCCACACGTGCCCGGCGCCGTCGATCTTGGCAGCGTCGTCGAGATCGCGCGGAATGCTGTTGAAGTACTGCCGCAGAAAGAAGATGGAGAACACGTGGATCAATGCCGGCAGCCACAGCGCAACCAGCGTGTCGACCAAGTTGAGCGTGCGCATCAAGATGAACACCGGGATGATCAGCAGCTGGGCTGGGACCATCAACGCGCTGAGCATCATGATGAAAATGCCGTTGCGGCCACGGAAAGAGAAGCGCGAGAAGCCGTATGCGGCCAGCGCACTCACCAACAATGATCCGACGGTGGCGATCACCGACACGGTGAGACTGTTCAACGCCATCTGCCCGAACGGAACGAGGTCGTTGACGCCGGAGAAGTTGTCGAACGTGGCGTTCACCGGCACCCAGTTGGGCGGGATCTGGAATGCCTCGGCCGGGTCGGTGAGGCTGGTCGAAAGCAACCACACCAGCGGCGCGATCATGACCACGCCGAAACCGGCCAACGCGACGTCGAGAATCACCGACCCGGTTCGAAGCTTCCGGCGCCGACGCTTCGGGGACTGTACGGCGACGGTCACTGTTGATGCACCCACTTCCTGGATGTCCAGAATTGCAACAGTGTCACCAGCATGATCACGACGAACACGATGATCGCCACGGCCGAGGCGTAACCGATCTGGAACGCCTGGAAGCCTTGTTCGTACATGTACATCACCAAGGTCGTCGTGGCATCGTCCGGCCCACCGTTGGTGATGATCTGCACCGGGTCGAAGATCTGGAACGCGCCGATGAATGTCACGACGGTCGCGAAGAACAGCGTCGGCGACATCATCGGCACCGTCACGTTCCAGAAGATCTGCCACCGGTTGGCGCCATCGGTCTTGGCCGCCTCCGTCAGGTGCTCGGGCACCGTCTGAAGCCCAGCCAGCATGATGATGAAGGTGAAGCCGAGCGTGTGCCAGAAATCAATGCCGATGATGGCCGGCAGCGCCCAACTCGGATCCAGAAACCAGTCCGGCGGCTGGATGCCGAGACGGTCGAGATAGTGGTTGACCAAGCCGAACGTCGGATCGAGCAGGTACTGCCACAACAGCGATACCGCGGCCCACGAGATGATGAACGGGAAGAACACCGCCGTACGCACGAAGTACGACACCACCCGGCTGGCGATCCGGTTGACCCCCAGGGCGAGCAACAAGCCACCGACGATGTGCGTGACCACCGAGGCGAAGGCGAAGATGAACGTGTTGCCGAACGCCTGGAAAAGCACCGGGTCCTGGAACAGCGTGACGAAATTGTCCAGCCCGACGAACTCGGCCGGCGTCAGCAGGTCCCAGGAGAACAAGCTCAGCGCGATCGCGAACACGAACGGCCCGCCGATGAAGACGGCGAACAGCACGACCGCGGGGCTGATGAACAGATACCCGAGCCACTCTTGCCGTCGTCGTCCGCGGTGCTGGGATTCGGTCCCGGACGCGCGCGAGGCCGGGACGAGCGTCGTCGCCGTCACAGCAGTGGGCCGATCTTGTCGTGTGTCTTGTTGAACTGCGTCCGAGCGTCGGCGTAACCGGAGATCACCTGCAGCCACCCTTCCTCGACGATGTGCTGAATCTCAGGACCTCTGTCGGGTGACGGGACCGGCGTCGCCACGTCGAGCACCTCGACGAGCTTGATGCTGCCTTCGGGGGCGTTGCCCAGGAACGCGTCGCTGGTGGCGACCGATCGCCTGGCCGGCACGATGGTTCCGCCGGTCTCGGCGAAGAACGAGGAGCCCTCGACGGACATGAGGAACTTGATGAACGTCCACGCGTCCTGCTTGTTGGGCGACTCCCGGGTGATGTCCCACGCGTCCCAGCCGACCGGTGAGCCGTGCACGCCGTTGTTCGGGAAGAACACGACTTTGGTCTTGTCGGTCATACCGACCCGGTCGACGTTCACGATGCCGAAGGCGCCGTCGTGGAACGCCGCCAGCTCGCCCCGCTGCATCAGCGTCGGGGGGTCATAGCTGCCGCCGGGTTCGGGGGCGTACCCCTCGGCCACCAACGCTCGTGCCATCTCACCGGCTTCGATGGCCTCGGGGCTGTTCATGAGTGAGGTCGTCCACGACTCGTCCAGGCTCGACGTGCCGTTGTTGGTCAGCCACGGCAGCACGTCGTGCCAGTAATTGTGCTGGACGGTCATGAGATAAGCGCCTTGCGCCTTCACCTTCTTACCGGCGCTCATCAAGTCGTCCCAGGACCACCCCTCCTCCGGAAGGTCGACGCCCGCCTTCTCCAGGAGCTCGGTGTTGCAGAACTGGACGATCGGGTTGTAGCCACCAGGGATGTAGTACGTGTTCTCGTCCGGCGAGCCGTACCTCTGGGTCCACAGGCGCAGGTTCTCGTGAATGTCGTCGTAGTACTCGTCGACGTAGGACCGGTCGTTCTCGATGAACTCGTCGAGCGGTTCGAGCACGCCTTTGGACGAGAACAGCCGCTGTCCCTCGGTGGCGATCTGGACGATGTCCGGCGGCCGGCCGCCGGCGATCTGGGTCGCCACGGCGTAGGCGAATTCCGCCCACGAGCCCGACTTGGCGGTGGCGCGTAGTTCGATCTCGGGGTGCTGTTCGTTGAACTGGGCGAACAGCTGCTCGAACTGCTTGCGGTGGTTGACGTCGCCGAGATAGACGAACTCGACGGCGCCGGCGTCAGCCGATCCTTTGGTCGCTGCGCCGGGTGCGCCGCCGCAGGCGGTCAACCCTCCGGTCAGCGGCAGCGCGGCCGCGCCGCCGAGCAGTTGCAGCATTCGTCGACGGGAGAACGGCCACTGAGTGGCGCTGGAGTTCTGGCGATTCATCGTCGGCCTCCTCTGCGTCACCGCACGGATACGGTGATGCCGTCGATCTCCCCGTGAACGCAGTGCACGCGCGGCCCGTCCGGACCGGATTCGACGTAACCCCAGCCAGTGGGCAGAACGACCGGCAGGCGTTCCCCCGGTCGCGGTTCACGCACCTGCAGCTGTGCGGTGACGGCGTCGAAGCGTTGTCCCGTCCAGGCTTCGAGGACGCTCCACCCGGCCATCGCCCGCACGTAGTGGTCGCCGCACTCGATCTGGTTGTACGGATTCCGGCGCGAACCGTCGTATCGGGCCCACAGGCCGTCGAGGATCTGCCAGCTCTCCGCTTCGAGTCCTTCCAGCAGACAGTGCGCAGCGACCTGGTACTCGACACCGGTCCAGACTTCGTCGCAGTACCGCGTCGGCACGGCCGGACGGCCGCCGTCAGGCCACGAGCACATCAGCAGACCGGTGTCGTCCCCGTCGGCGAAGACCCGGTAGATGTGCTCGAAGCCGGTGAATCCCGTCCGCAAGTTGTGTCGCACGACCGCACGCAACGCGGAGCGGACGTGGTCGGCCGGCAGGATGTGGCCGAGATCGAGGAGGTGCGCCCACCACTGCCCGATCAGCTGGTCCGACAGGCAGCCACGCCCCCACTGGAACTCCGTCGGCTCGTCGGGGTCGAGCACCTGGATGTAGTACTCGCCGTTGAACAGCAGTTCGTCGTACGCTGCGCTGCCGGCCTTGAACAGCGCGTTCAACTCGTCGGCCAGCGCCGGCTCGGACAGCAGCCGTGCCATCTCTTCGGTTGCCCGCAGCGCCGCGAGCCACAGCGTCCCCATGAAGCTGTTCACACCGCGCAGATCGATGTCGTGGGTGCTGGGCTGGATGCCGCGGAGCACACCGGTGCCGTCGGGATCCCAGCCGGTGCGGATATGAGCGAGGAGCCGGGTGAGGTGTGGCCACCACCGCCGCAACCAATCGGTGCCAGCTCCGCGGCGTACCTCTCGATAGGTCTTCAACAGCACTCCGAGCATGCCGTCGAGCGCCGGTTCGTCCGGCCCACCGATGCGTTGGTCCCACAGCTGCGGCAGGTACGTCGGCGAGATCACCCGGTGCGGGATCGACCCGTTCGGTGCCTGCATGACGCCCAGCTCGGTTTCGCGCATGCTTCGCTCGAGCTCCGGGAAGAGCGCAGCCAGCGCCTGTTCGTAGTTCCACACGTGGGTGCAGTTCAGCGGACACGAGCCACCGACGTTGCCCGAATGCGTCGCCGTCGAGACCCCTTGAACGCCTTCGAAGCCGAAGAACGCACCGTCGGCGGTTCGGAAGCAGCTCGGGCTGCGAATGATCGAGGCTTGCGCGGCGAGGTGCTCGACGGCCTCCGGGTTCAGTCCGCTGTCCTGCAGCGTCTGCGTCCAGGACTGAGACGCGCTCTCCAGGTCCGACCACTCACGCTGCACGCGGTCCGCGACGGCGATGGCGTCCGGGTAGACCTGGGCGTAGTGGTTGCCGAGCCAGAAGCGCGTCGGGCCCCACTGGGGGTTCGTCGGCCCGAACTGGCTGAAGTTGACGTAGCGGTTCGGGAAATGCCACGTCAGGACGAACCTGATGTCGACGCTTTCGCCGGGTTGCAGGGTGAACGGAGCGGCGAGGCCGCCGTTCCAGGTCGCGCCCTCGGGACTGGGCCCGTGGGTGGGGGCGGGCCCGCTCACCTGGTAGTCGGCCAGGTGGCCGGCGTGACCCAACCGCGAGGCCTCGGCCAACGTCCGCGACTGGAGGAAGTCGATGAACTCCGCCGGCTCGGTCCACTGCGCCAGTGCGCTCGTGCGGGACCCGTCGCAGCTGAGCACCATCTGTCCGTTGCCTGCGGCCAACGGGTCCAGAGTGTGGTTCTCCATCACCAGCGCGGTCCACGAGTCCGCTCGTCGAACCCGGTTCGTGTTGCCGCCGTAGCCGCGGGCGTGGACGCCGTTGATGGAGGTGACGCCGTCGTAGCCGACGGCGTTGTGTGCCGTGCCGCCGAGCCAGCCGTGCACCGGGATCTCGTCGGTGTTGGTGATGGTGAACGTGAACATCGCTGCGGGGATGGAGCTGCGGTCGACATCGAGCGGGACCATCGGCGTCAGCGTGCGTAGTCGCACCTGCACCGGGTGGTCGTCATCGTGGTAGTCGATCTCGGCGAGCGGATAGGTACTCCGGAACGTCGTCGAGGTGACGCCGCCGACCGTGTCGATCAGGGCGCGCTGCCACTCGGGCACGTGATCGTCGTTCATCAGCGGGGTCGCCGTGACACCAGGTTCGGCCGGCGGGGCCTGCAGGACCTTGACGACGTTCAGCGGCGGCTCGATGCGGCACACCCGCAGCGCGAAGAAGGATCCCGGCAGGTCACCGCGGTGATTCCCGATGTTGTGCAACTGCCACTGCCGCAGTGCGCCGTCAGCGGCGATCGCGACGTTGCCGGTGCCGATTCCACCCAACGGCATGGCGACGTGACGAGCTCGGGCATGGGGCAACTGACGCTGTCGGAGCATGCTCACCTCAGGCGGAAGCGGGCCGAGTAATCGATTGCTCAAAGCTAGGCGCGGCACTTCTCCATGTCAACGCCCACCGGGTCAGTGGGTCTTACCCGGCACCGTGGCCACGCCTGTGGCCAGCGACGACAGCTGCTGCACTGGCAAAAGCGAGGGTCTGCGGGGTGGCGCGTTCCCCGAGCCAGATCACGGCCACCTCTGACGGCGCCATGTCGGTGATCGGCACGTAGCGGACGTCGGGTCGCGGGTAATAGTCGTTCATGCTGGCGACCATCGGGCTGACGCCGCGCCCGGCACCGATGAGAGCGAGCAACTCCACCGGGTTCGTCACCGTCTCGCGGCGCTTGAGCGGCTTGCCACCAGGGGTGATACGGGGAACGTGGAAATCGCGCCAGTACTCCGGCGCGCTGCTGGGTAGGTCGAAGACGAATTCGTCGCCGATCTCTTCGATGCTCACTTCCGCTCGGCCTGCGAGGGGATGATCGGCCGGAACGGCCAGCGCTCGGGGCTCGCGCACGACGACAGGGCCGACGACGATGTCGTCTTCGTGTACGGGCAACCGGGCGAGCGCGACGTCGACGTTTCCGGCACGGACGGACTCGAGCTGGTTGGCGAAGTCCAACTCGACCACTCGAATCCGCCAGTCGGGCATCATCGAGGCGAATTCGGTGAGAATCGCGGTGGTCACATCACCTGCGGCGAGACCTTGTTGACCGACGACGAGCGTGCCGGGCGGTAGGGAGCTTCGCCGTCGGGTGCGTTCCAGCGCTGCCCGGATGGAGTCGTACGCGGGGCCGATGGCGTCGGCGAGAATCTGGCCCTCGCGCGTCAGCCGGACCCTCCTGGTGGTGCGGTCGAACAGCGACGTCCCCAGTTTGCGTTCGAGCCCGGCGACGAGCTGACTCACGCGCGACGGGGTGAGCCCCAGGCGCTCGGCGGCGCGGGCGAAGTGCAGTTCACCGGCCACCGTCAAGAAGCACTCGATCTCCGCGGTGTCGACTCGCACTATGTAGCACTCCTCAAGAGTCATGAAGGAAGAGACTCTTTATCCAGCTTATTGAGGTCTGCACAGTTGATTGACGTGAAGCAAACTGTGAATGAGCGAGCCGAGTCGTCCCGAACCGCCCTGACCGTGATGCTCGGCGCCGTCTTCATGGTGCTGGCCGACGTGTTCATCGCCACGATCGCGACCCCAGCTATCCGCGCTGACCTCGCAGCGGACACGCTCCACATCCAACTGGCACTCGCGCTCTACAACGTCAGTTACGGAGCTCTCCTGCTCGGCGGCGCACGCCTCGGCGATCGTTTCGGGAATCGACGGATGTTTCTGGCCGGCTGCGTGTTCTTCGGCCTCGCCTCGGCCGTGTGCGCCAGCGCTCCGAGCGCTGAGGTCCTGGTGATCGGCCGACTCCTGCAAGGGATCGGCCCGGCCCTGCTCATGCCACAGGTTTTCACCTTCATCCAGGTTCACCTCGCCGAGTCGGCACGCCTGCACGCCTTCGCGGCGTTCTCCGCAGTCAGCGGGATCGCCGCCGCAGGCTCGCAGGTCATCGGTGGAATCCTGATCGACCTCGATCTGTTCGGACTGGGCTGGCGTACCGTCTTCTGGATCAACATCCCGGTCATGATCGCCATCGTGCTGCTCGGCATCGCCAAGCTTCCGCAGTCGGGTGGCAGCCGCAGGGCCGAGATCGACGGCGCAGGTCTCGCAGCGGTCACCATCGTCCTGTTGGCCACGACCTCAGCGCTCTCGTTCGCACAACACCTGCCTGGCATCGCGCTGGTCGCCGTCTGCCTCTCCGTCGTCGGCGTCGTCCTGGCCCGCGCGGCGTTTCGACGAGCACGACGTCAGGGAAGAGACACGATCATCGACACCGGTGTGTTTCAGCTGCCGGGCTTTCGCGGGCTGCTTGTCTCGTCCTTGGCGTACTACGCCGGCAACGCCATCCTCTTCAGCCTGCTCCCCGTGTATCTCATCGGCGCCAGGGGATACAGCGCGGCCACGGCTGGGCTCTTCTTCGTCGCGCTCGCCGGCACGTTCGCGGTCGTCTCCGCAACTCTCCCCCGGCTGGTGCAGGCGCAACCGCACCTGCTGCTGACCGTCGGCTCGACCGCCTTGGTGCTCAATTATCTGCTGCTGGCCCTGGCCCTGCTGCTGACGCGCCAGCTTTCAGCTGTCGTGCTCGTGGCCCTTCTGGTCCTGATCGGATGCACGATGGGATGCATCGCTCCGGCCCTCAATGCCCTGGCCGTGCGTCTCGTGCCCGCCGCCTCGGCTTCCTCGGCTTCCGGGCTCGTCACGACCGCGCTCGAGGTCGGGTACGGGCTCGGCGCCGCCATCGGGATCGGGAGCTACGCGATCGCCCAAACCCGAGCTGCAGAGCCCGGACACGCCCTGGCCGCGAGCCTCGGCATCGCCACGCTGTTGACGATCGGCCTGGCGATGCTCGTGGCGCGAAGCACGGTCAGCACGGCTTCCACGCCATGGTGACACGTCACCCGCGCTCAGCCGTGCTGCTCCATCGCGCTGCGCAGACTGGCCAGCTCGTCGCGGTGGCCGGCGATGAACTCGTTCTCCAAGTCCGTGCGGATCTCGCGCTCGACGGCGTCGTAGTCCGCCAGGCAGCGGATGTCCGCACGGGCGACGGCACGCTCGAACTCTTGAAGCTCGGCCAACTCGGCGTCGGAGAGCCGATCCAGCCATGCCGTGTCGAAGCCGTCGACGGCGACATCGGCACCGACCGTCTGCCCGGCGCGCTCCAACACCAGCTCGAAACCGTCTCCCGGAGCGTCGAGGCCAGGAAAGTCCTGTTCCGCCATGCAGGCCGACCATGCGCTGACGGCTCTCGTGACACGCTCATGGGTGGTGATCGCCGTCTCCAGCTCGGCCATACCGGCGGCAAGGTTGCGGAACTCCGGCCGGCTGAGCTCACGTTCCAGCGCCTGCTCCGGCAGGACGATCCCGGCCTCGTTCAGGCAACCGGTACCGTCCGCGGCGGGTCCGTAGAGCGCGTCGTCCCACCGTTCGCGCTCGCGCGCCGACAGCGCCTCGTAGGCCTCGCGATTGGGCATCTCGTCGGCGGACCGGTTGATGGTCAGCCCGTAGCCGTACTCGGAGGCGTCGGCGAATGACGTGAGTTCTCCCGGCAGGACATCAGCAGTCTCCGGGACGGCCGGTGTGTACTCGAAGCCGGCGGCTTGCATGCATGCGGCGATCTTCTGTTCACCGGCCGACATGTGTTCGGCCGCAGCTTCTGGGCCGAGGCCGAGGAACGACGTCAGGGGCGACGCCCACGGTGCGCGTTCCTCGGCCGCCGTTGTTGGCTCGGCCGCAACTGCATCAGCCACCGGCTGGTCATCCGAGGCGGCCAGACCCGCCGCCCCGGTCACCGTCGCCAGGACGGTGAGCACGATCACCGACGTTCGTAGCCGAACAGCCACTCAGCAATCCCCGCCCGGCCCTGTGCACAACTCCAAGTTGATCCACGGCGTGTAAATGGCACGACCGGTAGCGTGGTGCTTCACGAGTCCACGAATGTTGGTGTAGTAAAGGCTGCCGTACTCACTCGAGTACGTTCGGGTTTCACCCCGCGGAATGGGCGCGTTGTAGCGCCAGTTGTACGTGTACCTCTTGCCGTTCCGGATTCCTTGCCGGTAAAAGCCGAGATGGATGTCACGTCCACTGTGGTTCGTGAAGCTCACATGGTGGTAGAGGTCACCCCGTGCCACGCCGTCGGTCGACGCGTAATTGTTCAGTGTGCCCAGGCCCGAAGTCCACCGGCACGTGAGTGCGTCCTTCTGGTAGGCGGAATTCACATACAACGTGTCCGAGTGACCGCACACCGACGCGGCCTTGGCCGCGGCTTTGGCCGTGGCGGCCTCGTCGGCCACGGCCGGGGCCGTAGCGCCGGCGAACATGATGGCAAGGGTCGCTACAGCTGTAGCTAGTCGCTTCAACGTGATCGTCCTCCTAGGAATACGTGTGGGTTCGATGTATGAGGGATTCGGCCGCTCTACCCGGCCTGAACCCAGGTCACCCAGATGTTCGACTGCGCGCCTTGCAGAGCCGGGGAGTCCGCTCGTACGGCCTGCTTGGACCGGGTGGCGAAGAAGCGCACGATCGTCGTACCGGTGCCGCCGGACGGGCCTGCGACGATGCCGCGGGTGGAGAGTGTCTCGTCCTCCTCGACCGTGACCGACACGATCGGCGCGCCGCTGGTCTGGCGGATCTCGAGGTCGCCGTCCGCTTGCACACGAACCGACGACGCCCCCGTACACCGGTGCGAGGCGTTCTCGTGGATCTCCGGCCCGCTCGACGTGAATCTGATCGCACAGCCGGTGACCTGTGTTGCCGCGTTCTCAGCGTTGCCGGTTCCGTGCGCGACGAGTAGCGGCGCGGCAACCGCGGCGCTCAGCGCCGCGAGTGTGGTCAGAAGTCGTGGCCGAGTCAGGGCCATCGGTCGTCCCCTTGGTTCGATGTCTCGTACTGTTCGCTGCGCGGACCATGGGACAGGACGCGCGGCCGTTCATTCCTCCGTCGGTGCCGCATTGACGCTACGCGCGGCTGTCCTCGTCGATGTTTCTCGACGTCCTCACGTCGGTTTCACCGTCCTCGGCCGACGCCAGTCGGCCACGCTGTAATTTGGAGACGGCGAGGACCTGACTGGAGGTGTCCGCTACGACATGGCCACGCAGATCAGGCTGCTCGGGCCGGTGGGGGTTTCTCGTGACGGAGTCGAGACACCTGCACTCACCGGCCGACTGGCAGTCATGCTGGCTGCTGTCGCCCTCGGCGGAGGTCGACAGGTCGGGTTCGCCGCTCTCGAGAGCTACCTCTGGCCGGACAGCCCCCCGGAGCATCCGCGCCGAGCGTTGCAGAACTACGCCACCCGGCTCCGGCAGCTGGTGGGTCATGACGCCATCGAATCCCAGCGCGGCGGATTCGCCCTGGGCCTGGATCCCATGGCCGTCGACGTGTTCCGATTCCGGTCGCTGGCCGCCACGCCCCCCGAAGGCACCCCGCCCGAAACCGAGCTTCGCCGGCTCCGCGATGCGTTGGCCCTGTGGCACGGCGAGCCGTTGTTCGGGTTGTCACCCGATGCGCTGACCCGCGAGTACGGGCCCGGGTTGGTGGACGAGTTCCTCAGCGCCACCGAACGCGCCAACGAACTGCGGCTCCAGATGGGCGACGTTGGCACCGACCTGCTGACATCGCTGCGCCAACTGATAGACGAGAACCCCTGGCGTGAACGCCTGTGGGGCCAGTTGATGCTCGCGCTCTATCACCAGGGGCGACAGGGCGAAGCGCTGACCGCCTACCACGACCTGGTCGGTGTCCTGCGTGAAGACCTCGGCATCACTCCCGGCGCGGAACTGGTCCGCCTGCACGAGCGCATCCTCGCCGGTGACACCGACCTCGTCGGCGCGGGACCGATCAACGTCAGCGCACCGGCCAAACCGGCACAACTGCCACCCGCCATCGCGGACTTCGTCGGGCGAAGTGACGAGCTGGCAGCGCTGACGTCGACAGTCCGGCCCGGCGACGATCGCGTGCGGATCGCCTTGATCTCCGGAAGTGCCGGCGTGGGCAAGACCACCTTTGCCGTCCACGCCGCCAACGCTGTTCGAGCGAGCTTCCCGGACGGCCAGCTGTTCGCTGACCTCGGCAGTGGCCGTACGCCCGTCGAGCCGGCGAACGTACTGGGCACCTTCTTGCGCGCGCTGGGCATACCCAACGGTGATGTTCCCGCGTCCGTGGAAGAACGCACGGCCTTGCTCAGGTCGTTGTGCGCCGACCGGAAACTGCTGTTCGTCCTCGACGACGCCGCCGGGATCGATCAGATCACGCCCTTGCTTCCTGGATCGCCCGGGTGCGCCGTGATCATCACCAGTCGCCCGCGGCTGGCCATGGCCGCCGACGTTCACATCGACCTCGGCATGTTCAACCACGACGAAGCCCGGGCACTGATGGTGAAGATCATCGGACGCCCGCGGCACGAGGCTGAGCCCGAAGCCGCCGACTACGTCCTGCGTGCCTGCGGGGGCGCGCCGCTGGCGGTCCGGATCGCCGCGAGCCGGTTGGCGACTCGCCCGTCCTGGCCGATCGAACACATGGCCGCTCGGCTGGCCGGCGCAGACCGACTGGACGAGCTGTGGCTGGGCGACCGAAGCGTCCAGGCGATGTTCGACACCATCTACGCATCGCTCGACCCCGAGTTGGCTGAACGGTTCCTGCTGCTCGGAGCTGTGCCGGGTGCCGTCATCGACCTTGACCTCGCGGCTGAGGTATGGGCCACCGACATGACGTCCGCGCGCTGGTCGCTCGAGTTGCTCACCGACATCCGACTGCTCGATTTCGCCGCCGAGCCCGACACCTACCGCTGGCACGACCTCGTCCGGCTCTACGCAGCCCAGCACGGCGACATCGACCGTTCCCCGGCCGGGCGACGAATCCTGCACTATTTCATTCAGTCCCTGCTGAACGCGAAGCGGTTGGTCCGCCCGGACGACCGGCCCGAAGACCCGATCATTCTGGCCACCGACGACGTCGTCGGCCGCACCTTCACCGACCGTGCGGACGTGCATGCATGGCTGCACCCCAGGTGGCCCACGCTGACCGACGTCGCCGTGCGTGAACTCACCAGCGACGACAAGCAGCGCGCAGCCGAGGCGGCCGGGATGACAGTGCTGATGGACGTCGTCTCATCCGACTGCTGTGACGTGATCGACGCCGAGGTGCTCATGCGCGCGGTCACCGAGGCAGCGCTTCCTCCCGAAGCTGACCGGTTCGTGGCCGCTGCCTGGCACAACCTCTACTCGACGCTGTACCTGCAAGCCAGGTACGCCGAAGCGCGTCCAGTCGGCGAGATCGCGCTCGAGCGGCATCGTCGTCGGGGCGATCGGTACTGCGAAGCAGCCATGTTGCACAACATGGCGTTTCAGCTCGCTGGCGAGGGGAAGTTCGCCGAGGCGAGGGCCTACGCTCTTGCCGGTTGCGAGCTGGGGGACGCGCTTCCCGACCCCATCCGGGCCCGGTGCCTCTACGGTCTCGCGACCACCGAAGTCGAGCTCGGCGACCTCGAAGCTGCCCGCAAACACCTTGACGAAGCCGATGCGCTGGACCAGCCGAGCCCGTCGTCCGCCGCGGCCTACCGCCGAGCCATTGCGTGGGCCGCCTTCCGGTCCCGCGCCGAACCCGCCACGCCGCTGACTGATGCCTTCGCCGACGTGCTGGCGATCGCCGACGAACTCGGCTCGAGCAAGTTGCGTTGTGAGGCGTGGGTCGCCATTGCGCACGCAGCGGCGGCCCGCGGCGAGGACGGCGTCGAAGCCGCCCAGAGTGCCGTCGACCTGGCTCGGGAGGGTCATCACCTACGGCTTGAAACGCTAGCCTTGAAGGCGTTGGCGGACGCATGCGAGCGCCGGGGTGACGGCGAACGAGCTAGCCAAGCACGACAGCAAGCCGACGCGTTGCTGTCATGAGCCGTCGTCCCGGTTTTCCGAGGCAGCCGTCACATCCGGGCGCACCTCGTCTGGTGCGTTCTTCGTCGGTTCAGAGTCCTGGTCGTCGTGCTCGGCGTCGACAGGGTTCGCGTCGCCGTCCTCGTCGTCCACGCGGCGCAATTCGCCGCCAGCGCCTTGCACCAGCTCGGTCTCGTCGGCGTCAGCGTGCATCCGGGTCTCGTCATCGACGGAGTGGACTGCGGCTGCGCGGTCGCGTTCCTCCTGGCTGACGCGTCGGCCCTCGTGGCGTTGTTCCTCGGTCGTGCTCTGATCGTCGTCGCGCTCGGTCATCATGGGCCTCCTCCTTGGCTCTTCTTCCGTACCCAGGCGGAGGGACCAGCAACGGCAACGGATCAACCGGGCGGACCATCTAGCCACTGGGCGGCCACGGTCACGGTGACGAAGTCGCCAGGCTTGAGCATGGTGCCCGGTTCGGGTGAGACGTCGACGACCGGGCCGGGGCTGACGAGCGGAACGTCGGCAGGCTGGACGTCGGGGACCAGCCCGGCCTTCTCCAGCGCGTCGAGGTAGGCGATTTCGCCGTCCTCTTGCTCGTTCAGCAGGTAGCCCCGGAAACCCGGCACACCGATACGGTCGGGCAGGATCTGGATCCGCTCCAAGATCCGGTCGGCTTCGGCATCGGTGGAGGATTCGGCTCGGAAGTACACGCCCATCGACGGGATGTGCACAGTCCCGGCGCAGACGTCGACGGCCTCATCGGCGAGGTCTGGCTGGCAGGCCGTGGATTGGCGCAGCGCGGACACACCGTCGATCTCGAACGTCTCGTCCGCGGTGAATCCCGACCTGGGAGCCCACGAAGTCACCTCGACACTGTCCACACCTGCCGGGCGTGGCGCGGCACACGCCAACACCGGGCCGAGGTCGATGACCACCGTGTCGCTGATCGGCGTCCCGCACGTATGGGCGTTCGTGGCCCACTCCTGCGGGACCGCCACCGCGGCACCGGCCAGGCCCACCAGCCGCATGCCCGCCGGGGCGAGATCGGACTCCGGCGAGGCCACCCGCGTCTCCACCGAGCCGCCCGCTGGCCACAGCGCCGCCACCGAGCCCACCACGGCAGCCGTCGCCGCAGCAGCGCCCGCAACGGCCAAGGCACCGAGCGAGAGTGAGCGCATGCCTTTTCGACGGCTGTCACGGGCCGGTGGTTCCAGCTCGCAGGAGCGCCGTCGACCAGAGTCGCGGCGTGAAGCTGCTGGTCGACTTGCTGATACTCGGAATCAGCCACGAAATCGCGCGAGATCGGTCACCCGGCCGCCGTCGGCCCCCGCCCACCGGTGACCGTACTGGTCGGACACGGCGCCGGGTCGACGAGGACCCGTCCCTCCGTTGCCACGACATCGAGCTCGCCGCGCACATCCGTGCCGCACAACGTGACGCCCGCGTTCCCGCCGACCCTGACCGCGCCGTTGATGGCGCTCCCGAGTACGGCAAGGCGGGCGTCTCCGGTGATGACGACGTCACCGGATTGCCTGGCACCATCGAGGCACACAACGCCGGTGTCAGCCGTGATGCCGCCGCGGTGGATGCCGGTGACCATGCGCTCGCAGCCACCGACCGTCACGGTGATGGACCGGCGCGCGATTGCACCGAGTGCGTCTCGTACCTGCACCGCGAAGGTCGACGTCCCCGGGACGGCGGGGACGCCGGTGAGAGTTCCATCGAGCCCCAAGTCGATCCCGGCAGGCAGGTGCCCGTCAGCGAGCGACCAGGAGTACGGCTCAACGCCGCCAGTCGCGGCGAGGGCACCGTCGTACCCGGTCGCCAGGTCTCCGGCAGGCAGATCGGCGTCGGGGATCTCCAACGGGGTGACGACGTACCCGAGAGTCGCGAGAATGCCGAGGCCGTTGTGGGCGATCGGCAGAGTGCCGACGGTGACGTTGCATACCGCCTCGGTGAGATCCCCGTCCCCGTCGAGGTCGTCGGAGTCGCGTGCGGCCAGGGCCATCGGGGTGATCGTGCGGTCCTGGATCGCGCCGAGCCCGTCCTCGCCCGCCGCGGCGAGTCGGCCGAACGCGTGCGCGAACTTCGCCGGGACGACGGCGTCGCGCACCTCGGCGAGAATCCCGAAGCCGACGACGTCGTAGTACTTCGCCTCCTGCGAGACGAGTCCGGTGCCCGCGGAGCGGATGAACCCGCCGAGCGACAGATGCGGATCGAAGTCCCACGGATCACCAGTGGGAACGTCCCCCTGATGGTCCGGCGGGTAGTACGAATCGACGGCTCCCGCCCGCGAGTCGTCGACGCAGTCGAGCGGGTCCCACGACGAAGCGGTGTGGACGGCGGGCAGAGAGGTGTACCGGGCGTAGTGAGCGGCGACGGCGTCGCGCGCCGCCGCGGGGCCGTGAACGGCCTCCTCGTATCGGTACAGCCCCGCCAACCCGTACTCGATCATGTCGGTCCCGAGAGTCCCACCCGACGGCAGGCCGTCTTCGTAGGTGCACGATCCCTTGCGGTGCCAGCGGTTGTCCTGGCAGTCGGCCCGGTTGGCCTGCATCGCCACGATGCGGTTACGCGACGGGGCCTCGGAGTGGAACCGCACCGTGTACCAGTCGGTACCTGCGGCGAGCCCGCCCTCGAAGAACTCACGCGCCGCAGCGGCGGAGGCGGCGTAGCGGCCGTCCTCGGCGCCGGTGGCGTCCTGGAGATCCTGGAGGAACGACACGGCGATGAAGTTCCACAGCGACATCGTCGAGAACACGTTGTTCCAGCTGGAGACCTGGTCGAAGAACCCGCCGTTCGGTTCGGTCGGCTCGCCCTCGTCGTCGACGAACGGGTAGCCGCCGTAGGCGGCGTAGTACTCCCGTGGGTCCTGCATGCGCAGGAGGAACTCGCCGATCTCGGTCGCCGCGCCGAGGTAGGCGGCCGCGCCGGTCAGCTCGTGCGCAGCGAGGAGGGCCTGGCCGCACGCGGCGTTGCCGAACGTCGTGTAGTACTGCAGGTTGCCGTCGAGTGAGCTGGCCACGGCTCCGTCGAAGACGTCGGTGTGAGTGGGCGTGGGGTCGTACTGGTAGTCGAGGACGGCGTCGGCGAATTCGGCGACGATGGCGAGTTCGTCGGCGGTGACTTCCCGGCCGTGCGCGGCTGCGCGTGCCGGGAAGTACTCAGAGAGGAACTCCAGCGACGCGCAGGCAGCCGTGCTCTGCTCGACGTCAGGCTGCAGGCACGGGTCCTCGATCGTGCACCGGCCGTCGTCGAACAGGGTCGGTCCCGACAGGTACGGAAGCTTGCGGACGAGGCCATTGCGGCGTTCACCGTCAGCCCGGGCGAGGATCCATTCGGCGTACCGGTCGAGCGTCTCGTCCGTGGCCGGGGCCGGGGGTTCGGACGCATCCGCCACGAGTGTGCCTGTGGCAGCAGGCGCGCCCAGCAGCGTGGCCCAGATCGCGACTGCTGCGGAAATTCGCGCCGCCCGCGCGAATGCGGTTGCCATCGTCGGTCCTCCTTCTCGCGACGGGTCAGTCGACCTGCGTCGCGATCTCGGGCTCGGTCGCGATCGGATGCGTCGACGCGGGCACGTTGTCGCGCTCGCGTGCCGCGGCGGGAGGTATGTCGTCGGCACGTGTGCCGTAGATATACGGGGTCATACGCAAAACGACAAGAGTGATCTGCTCAGGATCACGGGTCATCGCGAGGCTCCTCAAGATCCGCCGGTCGGTGCGCTCGGTGGCTGTCGAGCACGATTCCCGACGGCCATGCCGATGAAAATCAACTCCCCGGGGTCTTGACGTTTTGCGCAAAACGTGGTGATCTCAGCGCCCATGACGGCAGGCAGCACCGCAAGCCGCGGACGCCGGGGACGTGGTCCGACGCAGGCGGACGTCGCCCGGATGGCGGGGGTGAGCCAGACGACTGTCTCCCTCGTGCTCAACGGCACCGGGTCACGTCAACGCCGGGTCGGCGAGGAAGTCGCGAACCGCGTACTCCGGGCGATCGAGGTGACCGGGTACGCCGCGAACCCCGTGGCCCAGTCGCTGGCCGGCGGGCGTTCGTCGATCGTCGGCGTCTACACCTACGAGCCGGTCTTCCCGGCATCGGCCGGGAACTTCTACCACCCGTTCCTCGAGGGCATGGAGACCGAAGCGCAGCGCCTCGGCATCGACTTGCTGCTCTTCACCTCGATGGGCGAAGGCGAGACCGGGCTGGTCAGCGGCACGCGTCTGCGCCGCCTGCAAGTCGCGGACGGCTGCGTGCTGCTAGGCCGCCACAGCCGACCCGAGGATCTCGACGAACTGCTGCGGCAGGACTTTCCCTTCGCGTTCGTCGGCCGCCGTGCGGCGCACCGGGGCACCGTCCCCTTCGCTGCCGCCGCCTATGCCGACGCGACGGAAGCGGTCGTGCGACGTCTGCTCGACCTCGGTCATCGGCGGGTGGCCTTGGTCAACGGCTTCACCGGCCACGAGTCGGTCGAGGACCGAGCACGCGGCTACCGCCGCGCCATGGCCAGTGCAGGCAGGCAGCCGGTGACGTTCGACCTCGGCGACAACCCCGTCGGCGACCTCGTCGACGCCCTCCTCGCCAGCGACATGACCGCCGCAGTGGTCAGCGCAGACCTCGCGGCGCCGCTGCGGCTCGCCGCTCTCGACCGGGGGTTGGAGGTCCCTGGCGACCTCTCCATTGCCAGGTTGGGCGACCCCGAGACGCCGGAACCGGTGCCCGTCGACTGGACCGGCTTCCTCATCCCGCGCCGGGAGATGGGGGTCCGGGCGCTGCAGATCGTCATGGGCCAGCTCACGCCCGGCGACGATACCGAGCTCCAGACCTACATCCCGTGCACGGTGGTCGACGGCACGACCGTGGCACCGCCGCAACCAGCGGCCGGGCGGAGGTGACCCGAACATGCCGACTCCGTCATCCGTTCAACGCCGACCCAGAGCCGCTCTCGCTACCTTCGCACTGATCATTTCGGTGGTGGTGGGCTCGCTGGCTGCCGAGGCAGCGGCTCTGCCGGCGACGCCGCCCACCAACACGTCCGGCGACATGTCCGGGCACAAGTCCAGCCGTTCTGTGTACACGTCGATGCCCACGGACCCGACGGCGGTCGTCCTCGGGAGCGAAGAGTTTCCGGCCCATGGCGACGGCACGGGCGACGACACCGCTGCCATCCAGGCGGCCATCGACGAGGCTTCACGCCGCGGCGGCGAGAACTGGCTGGGCAACATCGTCGGCGGTGCCCGCGGCGTCGACGTCGGCGACGGCGGTGGCCTCGTCTTCGTCCCCGAAGGTACGTACCGGATCACCGAGCGGATCAACATCCACGCATCGGTCCGGATCGTGGGATTCGGTGCATCCCGGCCCACGTTCTACGTAGCCCCCTCGACCCCCGCTTTCGCCCACGAGCCCGAGTTCGTCTTCGCCGCCGTCCGCCGACCCTGGTCCGAGGACGGCCCGATCACGTTCGGCAACAACGACACGTTCGGGACCGGCCTGGTCAACGTCGACATCGCCGTCGACGAGGGCAATCCTGGCGCGGTGGGGGTCCGGTTCGGGGGCGCTCAGATGTTCGTGCTGCAAGACGTCGACATCGACCTGGCCGACGGGTACGCAGGCATCGACCACAACGCCAACCTCATCCAGCGCGTCAACGTCCGCGGGGGCGAATTCGGGCTGCTCGCCTTCGCGGCCTCGCCCGGGTGGCAGACCTCGATTCTCGACACGACGTTCAGCGGTCAGGCGCAGGCAGCGATCAGGCTGCACACCGACGCCAAGCTCAGCATCATCCGCACCCGCGTGACCGACGTGCCCCACGCCATCGACACGATCCCGGAACAAAGCCAGCGGCTCTACGTCCAGGATTCGCTCTTCGAGGACGTCACCGGCCCGGTGATCAGCCTCAACGACAGCGACTCCATTCCCGCCCCGGACGAACCCGAGCTGGTGCGAGCGCAGAACCAGCTCAACGTCGTGAACACCGGAGTGGTCGACTCCGGTCCCCTCGTGCGGACATCGCCGAGCGGGGACACGTGGACGTTCCCGGCGCAGAGCTACCTGGTCAACGACGCGACCCTGGGACTGCGGGTCCACGACGCGCTCACGGACGAGGCGCGACGCAGCGACGGGGTCGTCATCGACGCCCAGTCACGTGCCGCGGCCTCGTTCGAGCACCTGCTCACCTCCGACATTCCGCTTCCGCCGGACGCCGACTCGTGGGTGAACATCGTCGAGTACGCCGCCGAGCACGACGTGACCGTGGGGACCGGAACCGCGGACGACCACGCCATCTTCCAGCAGGCACTGAATGAGCACGACACCGTCTACGTGCCGATGGGCGAGTACCTGCTCTCCGACACGTTGCGGCTGCGCCCGCAGAACAACCTGATCGGCCTGCATCCCAGGCAGACCTGGCTGACCATCCCCGACGAATCCCCCGCGTTCGGCGACCCCGACAACCCACGAGCGATCGTGCACACGCCGCCCGGGGGACGGAACATCGTCTCCGGACTCGGGCTCGACACCGCTGCCACGAACCCCGGTTCGGTCCAGGTGCACTGGCAATCGGGGGTGCACAGTCACCTCTCCGACATCGCGACGCAGTTCGTCAAGTGGGCGCCGGAGGAGACCCAGCCCGGCGATCCGGGCCCCGGCGACCCAGGCTATGAGTTCCGCGGCGACTACAAATACAACTTCTGGATCGACGGTGGCGGCGGGTCGTTCGTCAACCTGTGGTCGGTCGCCGGCTGGTCGGACAACGGGTTCCTGGTGGAGAACACGTCCGTGCCCGGGCGGGTGTACGAGATCTCCGTCGAGCACCACCAACACCGCGAGATCGTCCTGCGCAACGTCCGGAACTGGGAGCTGCACGCCGCCCAGACCGAGGACCACATCTACGGCTGGCAGTCACAGGCCGTGGAGCTCGAGAACGTGCGCCACGTGCTCTTCGCCAACACCGTCTTCTTCCGCGTCGCCACCGTGCTCGGCCCCTACCCCTATGCGGTAGGGATCAAGGACTCCAGCGACGTCGTCATTCGGGGCACCCGCGGCTACCGCCCGACGAATGTCGAGAACACACGCTGGGGTGCGACCATCGCAGACGTCGAGACGGGTCACGAGGTGCCCGAGCTCGACGTCGCCTACCTCGACGTCGGCTCGCGCGGGCGTCCCGTACACCCGTCCGGTCTGTCGCTGACGGGGCCGGGCGAGGTCGCCGTGCTTCCCGGCGAGACGGCCACCATCGAACTCGAGTTGACCAACCACGAGCCAGGGCCGCTGCGGGACGTCACCGCCTCCGTCACGGCAGCCGGGATGGACGCCGCGGTCGACGTGCCCGATCGGATTCCCGGTGGACACAAGATTGCCGTCCCGGTCACCGTCTCGCCTGCGGCATCCGCGGCGCACGGCACCGTCGTCGAGGCCACGGTCACGGTCGAGTTCACGTACAAGGGGCGGTCGCAATCCCTGGATCGGCCCCTCACCGTGCGGGTCGGCGGAAAGAACCTCGCCGTCGGGGCTTCGGTATCGGCGTCCTCGGTGTTGTCCACCAACGCCGCGACCTACGCCGTCGACGGTGCGACGACCGGCGGCCGGTGGATCTCGGGCAGGGGTGACCCGACGCCGACGCTGACCATCGACCTGGGTTCGCCTGCCACGCTCCACCGCGCGGTGCTCTATAGCGGCGTATCCGGTTCGGATGCGTTGCGCGTCGAAGCCCTCGAGGTCGAGGGGCTAGTCGACGGCACGTGGACCTTGCTCGGCGAAGTGTCCGGCAACGCCGCGAGCCCGGTGAGTGTGCCGCTCACCGGGGCCGATGATGTCGACACGGTTCGGCTGCGTTTCACCACTCCCAGTCCGACCGACGAGCTCGCCCGCGTCTTCGAGATCGAGGTCTACGGAA
>JAJYTA010000062.1 GCA_021793295.1 Actinomycetes bacterium | reverse complement strand
CGGCCGAGCATGTCGAGGTAGAGCCGAGCGAACTCGTCCCGCTCGGTGTCGTCGAGCTCCGGGATGGAGGTGACGCGCCGGCTGGGGTACAGGTGCACCTCGACCGGCCAGCGCGCGGCGGCGGGCACGAACGCCGTCCAGTGCTCGGTCTCGGCCACGATCCGCTCACCCGCGGCGCGTTCCTCTGCGAGGACGTCGGCGAACAGATTGGCGCCGGTGCGGTCGTGGTACCGCCGCGCCGAGTCGAGCATCCGGGCGGTGTGCGGAGTGACGAACGGGTAGGCGTAGATCTGGCCGTGTGGATGCGACAGCGTGACGCCGATCTCCTCGCCGCGGTTCTCGAAGCAGAACACCTGCTCGACACCCGGGTGTTCGGACAGCGCGGCGGTGCGGTCGGCCCAGGCGTCGACCACGAGCCGCGCCTGAGCCGGGTCGAGCGTGGCGAACGAGCCGTCGTGATCGCTGCTGAAACAGACCACCTCGCAGCGTCCGCGGCCGGGCGCGTGTGGGGTCAGCGGGGTGCCGGGCGGCGGGTCGGCCGCGGCCGACGACAGGCTGGGGAACCGGTTCTCGAAGACGGCGACCTGGTAGTCCGGCGCGGGAATCTCGGTCTGGCGCCCGTCGCGAGACGGACACAGTGGGCACTGGTCCGCCTGGGGGAGGTGGGTGCGGTCCTGGCGATGAGAGGCCATGACCACCCATTCGTCGAGCACGGGGTCGTAGCGCAGCTGCGACGACGTACTCACCGGCGGGAGGTCGCGCTGGTCGGGATGGTGCGCTCGCTCGGCATCGCCGGTGTCGAAATAGATGATCTCGCGGCCGTCGGCCAAGCGGGCAGTGGTCTTTTTCATCAGGTGGCACCGGCCGTGGAGGTGGGGGAGGTTTCGTTGGGCACAGCTTCGTTGGGCACAGCGTCGTTGGACATGGTGGCAGCTACGAGGATGAGGCGGCCGACGTACTCGGTCAGGAGGTCGCGGGCGCCGGTCGGCAGACCCTCGTCGCTGATGACGATGTCGGCTTCGTCGAGACCGGCGATGGTGCTGAGGCCGACGGTGTCCCACTTGGTGTGATCGGCCAGCACGACCAGCCGCCGCCCCGCGGCGACGAGGGCGCGGTTGGTGTCGGCCTCGAGCATGTTCGGGGTGGTGAACCCTGCGGTGACGTCGATGCCGTGCACACCGAGGAAGACCAGGTCGAGGTGGAGCTGACGCAGTGACGAGACAGCGACCGGGCCGACCAGCGCGTCGGAGGGCGTACGGACGCCGCCGGTGAGCACGACGCTGCGCTCGACGCCGTCGTCGGGTCGCAGTGCGTCGGCGACCCGCATGGAGTTGGTGACCACGGTGAGGTCGGGGATGCGGCGGAGGTGCTGGGCCAGCGTCCAGGTGGTCGTTCCGGCCGAGACTCCGATGGCCGAGCCAGGCGGGACGAGATCGGCCGCAGCGCGCGCGATGGCGTCCTTCTCGGCCTGCTGGCGTAGCCACTTGGACTCGAAGCCGGGCTCGTCGGTGCTGGCGGTACGCCGGGACGTCGCGCCGCCGTGGACCTTGTCCAACGCCCCGCGTGCGACGAGGGTGTCGAGGTCGCGCCGGATGGTCATCTCCGAGACGCCGAACTGGGCGGCCAGCTCGCTGACCCGCGCGGAGCCGCGGCGGCGTACCTCGTCGAGGATGTGACCTCGACGCTGCGCAGCGAGCAACGAGTGTCGCCTCCTGTTCCGCGGTGGGTGCCGGTGTGTCAGTTCGACGTTCGGTGTTGTTCGTATCTGTTACTTTACGTGCGCATCATCCATCGTGTCGAGCGGAACCGTGCGGACTGGCGGAGCGAGCTGAGGCCTGAAATCATATTTAATGAACACAGCATCGTGCGAGGAGGCCAGAGCATGAGTCGGTTCGAAGGGACGGTCGCGGTCGTGACCGGCGCGGCTCGCGGGATCGGGGCGGCCAGCGCCCGCAGGCTCGCGGCCGAGGGTGCGGCGGTGCTGCTCGTCGACGTCCTGGACGACGTCGCCGGGCAGGTCGCGGACGAGATCCGGTCCAGCGGCGGGCAGGCGCGGTTCGTCCATGGCGATGTTGCCAGCGAGGCGGATTGGGCCGGCGTGCGCAAGGCGGCGCATGAACACTTCGGGCCGGTCGGCGTGGTCCACTCCAACGCCTACATCCATCGCCCCGGAGCCGCTCACGAGCTGACGCCGGAGCAGTGGAGCACCGAGATCGCCGTCAATCTGGACGGCTTGTACCTCGCCGCCCGTACCTTCGTCGACGACTTGCGGGAGCAACGCGGCGCTCTGGTCGCCACCTCCAGCGTGCACGCTCGATTCGGGCTGCCCGGGCACCCCGCCTACGCGGCGTCGAAGGGCGGTATCTGTGCCCTCGTGCGTCAGCTGGCCGTCGAGTACGGCCCGGCGGTGCGGGTGAACGCCGTGTTGCCCGGTCCGATCCTCACTGCGGCATGGTCGGACATCGACGAGGCGGAGCGATCGAACGCCGGTCAAGCCACCGCACTGCAGCGGATGGGCTCGCCGGAGGAGGTCGCCGCCGCGGTGGCGTTCCTGTGCTCGGCCGAGGCGTCGTACATCACCGGAGTGGAGCTGTACGTCGACGGCGGATGGAGCATCACGAAGGACTCACGTTAGGCATCGGCGCGTGCCCACCGGTGGACTCCCGCACCACCAACTCGTGACCGAGGACGCGTTCGTACGGCTCGTCCTGTAGCGACCCGTTCAGCCGGCCGACCAGGACGTCGACGGCGGTCGTGGCGATGCCCTGCTTGTCCGGGCGGACGGTGGTCAGCGTCGGGTTCGAGTAGCTCGCCTCCTCGATGTCGTCGAAGCCGACCACCGCGACGTCGTCGGGCACCCGGATGCCACGTAGTCGCAGCGCATGCAGGGCGCCGAGGGCGACCAGGTCGTTGAAGCAGAACAACGCGTCCGGCGCCGGGTGGTCGTCGAACAGCGTCTCGACCGCCTCGACGCCGGACTGGCGCTGCAACCGCGACGTGGGGACGGTGACTGCGGCGTCGGCGAGCCCGGCGGCGGTGAGCGCGTCGCGGTAGCCCTGGACGCGTAGCGAACCGGTGCCAGGGGCCCGCCCCCGCGACGCGCCGACGGCAGCGATGCGGCGCCGGCCCAGCTGCAGCAGGTGTTCGGTGGCTTCGCGGGCGGCCCGGACGTTGTCGATGACGACGTGGTCGACCGAGGCGGGCAACTCCTTCTCGCCCAGCAGCAGGGTCGGCGTACTGCCGGCGACGGCGGCGATGTCGGCGGGGCTCATGGCGAGCGGACTGAAGATGAGCCCGTCGATGACCTGGCGGCGCCGGCCCTCGGCGATCCGGCGTTCACGCTCTTCGAGGCCGTCGGTCTGGTCGATGAGGACGGTGAATCCGCGCTTCTCCGCGGCTTCGGTGACGTACTGCGCGAGCTCGGCGAAGTACGGCGTCGACAAGTTCGGGACCGCGAGCGCGATGATGCCGGTTCGCCCGGTGCGAAGAGTCCGGGCCGTGGTGTTCGGGACGAAGCCGAGTTCGTCGATCGCGGCCTGCACCTTGGCGCGTACCTGCGGTGAGACGTGCTCGTAGTCGTTGACGACGTTGGAGACGGTCTTCTGCGACACGCCGGCCAATCTGGCGACGTCGACCATCCGTGGACGATTCATCACACCTCTCGGAGCTTGCTGTAGATCAACGATATCCGGCCGCCGGGTCGTTTACTACGATGTGTACTTCGTAGTAGAGGCGCCGATGGAAGGACGCACGTGATCGACGACGCATACCCCCGGCCGCAGTTGGTCCGGCACCAGTGGCAGGACCTCACCGGCGAGTGGGGCTTCGGCTACGACGACGCCGACGTGGGCCGAGCGCAGCGATGGTTCGATCGAGCCGAGCCGTTCGACCGGACGATCATGGTGCCGTTCCCGCCGGAGTCGAAGCTGTCCGGTGTGCACGACCCCGCGCCGCACCCGGTGGTCTGGTACCGCAGGATCGTCGCCTTGGCGCGGCCGGCTTCGGACGAGCGGGTGCTGCTGCACTTCGGCGCCGTGGATTACGTCGCCGACGTCTGGGTGAACGGCGTGTACGTCGGCGGGCACGAAGGTGGGCACACCCCCTTCACCTTCGACGTCACCGAGGCGCTGACCGACACCGGCGACCAGGTCGTCGTCGTCCGCGCCGAGGACCACGCCGACGACGTCAGCCAGCCGCGGGGGAAGCAGGACTGGCTGGATGAGCCGCACGCCATCTGGTACCACCGCACCACCGGGATCTGGCAACCGGTCTGGGCCGAGGTGGTTCCAGCCGTGCATCTCACCGAAGTGCAGTGGACGCCGGATCTGCCGGGCAGCCAGGTGAGCCTGGAAGCGTCGCTGTCGCGGCTGCCGGAGCATCCGTGCCGACTGCGCGTGCGGTTGACGTTCGGCGACGAACTCCTGGCCGAACAGACCGTGCGGGCTACCCGGGCCGAACTGAACGTGCAGATCGCGATCCCCGCCGCCCGGCACGGCCAGCACGCGGGCCGCTTGTTGTGGTCGCCCGAACAGCCGAACCTCATCGACGCCGAGCTCGAACTGGTCGACGACGACGGAGGCGTGATCGACTCCGTCCGGTCCTATTTCGGCCTGCGCAGCGTGGGCGTGCAGGCCGGACGGTTCCTCCTGAACGGCCAGTCGTACTTCCTGCGCCTTGCCCTGGAACAGGGCTACTGGCCGCAGTCACATCTGGCCGCGCCCAGCGCCGAGGCGCTGCGCCGGGAGGCCGAGCTGGTCAAGGAGCTCGGATTCAACGGCGTGCGGGTGCACCAGAAGGTGGAGGACCCGCGGTTTCTCGCCTGGTGCGACCGCCTGGGCCTGCTGGTGTGGGACGAGATGCCCAGTGCGTACGAGTTCGCCCCGCGGGCGGTGTCACGGCTGACCCGCGAATGGCTCGACGTCGTGCGCCGGGATCGCAGCCACCCGTGCGTGGTCACGTGGGTGCCGTTCAACGAGAGCTGGGGCATCTGGCACATCGCCGAGGTCGCCGAGCAGCAGCACTACGCGACCGCTCTGTACCACCTGACCAAGGCGCTGGACGGTTCCCGGCCGGTGATCTCCAACGACGGATGGGAGCACACCGAGAGCGACATCTGGGGCGTGCACGACTACGCCGGCCGGGGCGACTCGATCCGCGAGCGCTACGACGGGCCCGAGCAGGTCGCCCGGGTGCTGCGGGACCAGCGCCCGGCCCGTCGGCAGGTCCTGTTGTCCGATCCGGTCTACCGGGGGCAGCCGGTCATGCTCACCGAGTTCGGCGGCTTGAGCTACACCCCCGACGTGGGGGAGAAGTGGCACGGCTACTCCACGGTCGAATCTCCCGAGGGCCTCGCCGATCAACTGCGTGAGCTCGTCGACGCGGTGCTGGACAACCCGGAGCTGGCAGGCTTCTGCTACACGCAGCTCACCGACACCGAGCAGGAGCGCAACGGCCTGCTCACCGAGTACCGTGAGCCGAAGATCCCGGCAGCGACGGTCCGCGACATCCTCACCCGTCCCGCTGCAGCGATCCCGGCCGAAGAGATCGACGCCAGCCGGCGAGCGGCGACCCGCGCCGCCCGCGGCTTGTGAATGATCATGTTCAGTAGGCAATTGCCAACTCCACCACCCGTGCATGCCTGGTGATGCGCCATAACGCCTAGTGGTGTCTCGTGGCGAGGGGCGCACCAGCGGGGATTGCGCCCGCCGTGTAGGGCACACCGGGGATCGGGCACACCGGAGCGGCGCTGCGGACCGCGGGGCCGCTCCGGAGCGGGGCCGGGGACACCGGGGGCCGGCGACACCCCTAGGCGAACTGCTGCAGCACCATGCTTGCACGGGTGGTGGTCTTGGGAATCACCAAGTGAACATGATCATTTGGGGAGGAGTCACGCGGGGGACACGACGCTGTCGACGACGGCGCGGGCCTCGTCCTGGATCTGGGCCAGGTGATCGGCCCCGCGGAAGCTTTCGGCGTAGATCTTGTAGACGTCCTCGGTGCCCGAGGGCCGCGCGGCGAACCAGCCGGACTCTGTCACGACCTTGAGCCCGCCCAGCGCGGCATCGTTGCCCGGCGCCCGGGTCAGCCGTGCCGTGATGGGCTCGCCGGCCAATTCGGTGGCCGTGACCTGGTCGGGAGTCAGCGCCCCCAGCGCTGCCTTCTGCTCCCGGGTGGCCGGCGCGTCGACGCGGGCATACGCGGGCGCACCGAACCGCTCGGTCAGCTCGCGGTACCGGGCGCTCGGCGACGACCCCGTGACGGCGATGATCTCGGCGGCGAGCAAGCACGCGATGATGCCGTCCTTGTCGGTGGTCCAGACCCGCCCGTCACGGCGCAGGAACGACGCGCCGGCGGACTCCTCGCCGCCGAAGGCGACCGAGGCGTCCAGCAGCCCCGGCACGAACCACTTGAACCCGACCGGCACCTCGACCAGCCGGCGATCCAGCGCAGCCGCCACCCGATCGATCATCGACGAGCTGACCAGCGTCTTGCCCACTGCCGCCTCGCGGGGCCAAGCGTCACGGTGCGAGAACAGGTAGTCGATGGCGACGGCGAGGTAATGGTTCGGGTTCATCAGCCCGCCGTCGGGGGTGACGATGCCGTGCCGGTCGGCGTCGGCGTCGTTACCGGTGGCGACGTCGAAGGCGGCTGCGCCGGCAGCGTCACCGCGCATCCGCTCGATCAGCGAGGCCATCGCCGACGGCGACGAGCAGTCCATCCGGATCTTGCCGTCCCAGTCCAGCGTCATGAACCGCCACGTCGGATCCACCAGCGGATTCACGACGGTGAGGTCGAGCCGGTGTCGGTCGGCGATGGCGGCCCAGTAGTCGACCGAGGCTCCGCCCAGCGGGTCCGCGCCGATCCGGACGCCCGCCGCCCGGATGGCGTCGAGGTCGACCACGGCGGGCAGGTCGTCGACGTAGCTGCCGAGGAAGTCGTACTCCGACGTCGTGTCGGCGGCCAACGCGCGCGCCAGCGGAATGCGGCGGACGCCGTCGAGGCCGGCTTCGAGGTAGCGGTTGGCCGCGTCCTGGACCGCGGCGGTGATCTGCGAGCCCGCCGGCCCGCCGTCCGGCGGGTTGTACTTGAAGCCGCCGTCGGACGGCGGATTGTGCGACGGGGTGACGACGACGCCGTCGGCGACGTGGGCCGGCGAATCGGCGTTGTGGCGCAGGATCGCGTGCGACAGCGCCGGCGTCGGGGTGTAGCGCTGGCGGCTGTCGACCAGCAGCGTCACGCCGTTCGCCGCGAAGACCTCCACGGCGGTGGCCCAAGCCGGCTCGGACAGCGCGTGCGTGTCCTTCCCGAGGAAGAGCGGACCGTCGATGCCCTGAGCGGCGCGATGGTCGCAGATGGCCTGCGACGTCGCCGCGATGTGGTCGTCGTTGAACGCCGCGGCGAACGACGAGCCGCGATGTCCGGACGTGCCGAAGGCCACTCGCTGGCCGACCTCCGACGGATCCGGATGCGTCGTGTAATACGCCGTGACCAGCCTTGCGACGTCGACCAGGTCGTCGGGGCCGGCCGGCTGTCCTGCGCGTTCGGCGTGCGTCATGTGAAGACCGTCCTTCTGCGGTGTCGGTGCTGAGGCCGCCGAGTCATAGCTGGCGGAGCAGCGCCTGCTTGGCGTCCGCGAACTCGTCGTCGGTGAGGATCCCGTCGCGGTGCAAGTCACCCAGCTCGCGCAGCCGACGCAGGATCGTGTCGTGGCCGTCGGCGTTGCTCCCGGGACCGGTGCCTTGCCCGTCGTCGGGGCCGAGGCGGACGGGCGGGCTCGCCGAAGGGGCTCCGTCGCCGACAGCCGACGGATGTGGCAACCGCGCCACCACGGCGGCGGCGACCAGCGAGACGGTGCCGCCCTCACGTCGCATCCCCCAGGTGATGCAGTTCGGGTCGTGCTTCGGGAGCAGGGCGGACGCGCCTGCGACCCGGAAGCGCAGGAAGCCGTTGGTGAAGCCGACGATCGGCACCCATTCCACCGCGGTCACGTCCTGGAGCGGGATCTGGCGGGTGCCGCTGGACTTCTTGACCGATTCAGCCCACTCGGTCCATTCGATGTTGATCATCCGGCCGTCGAAGGTCACCGTGCCGTCGCCTGCCGTGGCGGTCAGCGGCACCCCAGGATCATCGAGAACGTACTGGTCACACGCGCCTGGTGGTACCTGCTCGATGCTGAGCGCCGTACGGACCTCGTCGGCGAAGTACTCGGCGGCGCCCGCGGAGTCCTTGTCGACGGCGAGCCGGTACGGGTCGGCGTCGTCGGTCAACTTTCCACTGGTCACCTGGAGGAACGGGTCCGCCCCGTCGCGCAGCCGCAGACGCAGGCGGCCGGCCTTACGCCCCGGCTCGTAGGTGATGCCGGAGATCGCCGTCAACGGGACCACGCGCTCGCCCAGAGCCCGTCGCAACGTGTGGACCTTGCGATCGCCGCCTGGAACGATGCGCACCAGCTCACCGTCGAACGTCCAACTGCCGTCGCGCACGATGACCTCGGCCATAGCCGAATCGTAGTGATCGCAGCTGGGAACATGACAGGCCACCCGAAGCTAGGATGCTGTCGATGGGCGATATTCACGCCTCACGCCCCCGCCTTTCGGAGCGGCTATGAATCAGGGCACTGCTCTCAATTTCGGGCTGGTCTTGCTGTTCGTCCTGCTCGGTGGGTTGTTCGCGGCGACGGAGATCGCTTTGGTCTCGCTGCGCGACAGCCAACTCGCCCAGTTGGCGCAGCAAGGCAAACGCGGCGAGCGCGTCGCCGGCCTGGCGCAGAACCCGAACCGGTTCCTGTCCGCCGTGCAGATCGGGGTGACGGTGGCGGGGTTCTTCTCCGCCGCCTACGGCGCCTCGACGCTCGCCCCGGATCTGGCGCCGTTGCTCGAAAATGCCGGTCTGCCGCCAGGAGCGGCCAGCTCGGTCGCGTTCATCGGCATGACGTTGTTCATCGCGTATCTGTCGTTGGTGCTCGGTGAACTCGTCCCGAAGCGCATCGCGTTGCAGCGGGCAGCCGGTGTCTCGCTACTGGTCGCCCCGCCGCTCGATCGGTTCGCGACGCTCATGCGCCCGGCCATCTGGCTGCTGTCGAAGTCGACCGACGTCGTCGTCCGGCTACTCGGTGGCGACCCTTCGGCCAAGCGCGAGGAGATGAGCGAGCAGGAGCTGCGTGAGCTGGTCTCGGGCCATGAAAGCCTCGGTGAGGAAGAGCGCCGGATCGTCGAGGACGTCTTCTCCGTCGGCGACCGGCAGATTCGTGAGGTCATGCGCCCCCGGACGGAGGTCGACTTCCTCGACGCCGACCTGCCGGTGTTCAAGGCGGTCAAACTCGCCTCGAGCATGCCGCATTCGCGCTATCCGGTGGTCGGGTCCTCCGCCGACGACGTCGTCGGCTTCGTCCACGTCCGCGATCTGTTCGACCCGGAGATGTCCGGCCGGAGCATCCGTGTCGGCGACCTGGCCCGCGACGTCCTGGTCCTGCCCGGCACGAAGAAGGTGCTGCCGGCGATGTCGGAGATGCGCCGGGAAAGCTCGCACCTGTCGGTCGTGGTCGACGAGTACGGCGGTACGGCCGGGATCGTCACGCTCGAGGATCTGGTCGAAGAGCTCGTCGGCGACATCCGGGACGAGTACGACACCGAGGAGCGCGACGCGTCGGCGGCCATCGACGGTGTGGTGGACGTCGACGGGTTGACGAACATCGAGGACTTCGCCGATCAGGTCGGGGTGGCGCTGCCCGAAGGGCCGTACGAGACCGCGGCCGGGTTCGTCGTCGCCGAGCTGGGCCGGCTACCGGTGGTCGGCGACACGGTGGACTACAACGGCATCCGCCTCGAGGTGATGGCGGTCGAGGGCCGACGGGCGGCCCGGGTCCGGGTGCGGCCGCTGGGGCCGAGCGAACGAGGTGGTGAACCGGCCGCGCCCGCGGGGTGAGCAGCGGGCACGGCCGGCGACCGGTGTGCGGCGCAGGCCGCGTCAGGGCGTCAGGCCCACGCCTCGACGGTGTTGGAGCAGTTGCGCAGTTGCCCGGTGGACATCTTCTTCTCGCACGCGCGGAAGATGATGCGGCGGCCCTCTTCGAAGTCGTAGTTGTACGTCTTCTGGTCGCGTGAACCCTGGTTGGGGCCGCTGTCGCGGTGCTGCCAGCCGTCCGACGTCGTCGGCGACCAGTGGAAGGTTCCCTGGCCGAGCAGCGGGCCTTCGCACCAGCTGAACAGTGCCACGACGCGCCATCCGTTCGACTTGGTGTCGGTCACAGTGAGGTACTCGCCGCGCTCGTAGAATCGCACGTCGCCGCCGGACGTCCAGGCAACCTTCTGCCCACCGTCCGGGTGCGGGTACTGCCAGCATCCGAGAGAATCACCGGGCTTCAGGCCGCTGGCTGCCATCCCGGCCGGGGTGGCGGTCAGCATGAGGCCGGTGGCGGCAACTATCGCGGCAGCGGCCCGGACCAGCCGGCGCATGTTCGCCCGACGACGTGCGGGTCGCGGTATGTAATTCGCCATGGGTTTCGTTCTCCTCGGTGAATCGGTGTCTGTGGTGGCAGCATGAAGGTGGCCGCTTGCTTCGTGCTTTCCTGGTGCTGTCCGCCCACGGCGGCCGATGGAGACGAAACCGCTGCAGTGTCGGTGCGCGATGAGATGATCTCCGCGCAAGGAGGAAGGAAGGCTGTCAGAATGGGCGCCATGACCCGTCACCGCCCACGTGTGCTCTCCGGCATGCAACCGACCAACGCGTCGTTGCACCTCGGTAACTATCTGGGCGCATTGCGGCAGTGGGTCCGGCTGCAGGACGACCACGACGCGTACTACTGCGTCGTCGACCTGCACGCCATCACGTCCGGCCACGACCCCGAGCAACTGGTCCAGCGCACTCGCGTGACCGCTGCGCAGTACCTCGCCGGCGGCGTCGACCCTGACCGCAGCACGTTGTTCGTGCAGAGCCACGTCCCCGAGCATGCGCAGCTGGCCTGGGTGCTCAGCTGCATCACCGGATTCGGTGAAGCGAGCCGGATGACGCAGTTCAAGGACAAATCCGCGCGGCAAGGCTCCGACAGCACCACCGTGGGGCTGTTCACCTACCCGGTGCTGCAAGCCGCCGACATCCTGCTCTACCAGGCCGACCAGGTGCCCGTCGGCGAAGACCAGCGCCAGCACATCGAGCTGACCCGCAACTTGGCCGGCCGGTTCAACTCCCGGTTCGGCGACACGTTCGTGCTCCCGAAACCCTTCATTCCCGAGGCGACGGCGAAGATCTTCGACTTGCAGGACCCCGCGGCGAAGATGAGCAAGAGCGTCCCCGGGTCCGGGCTCATCGAATTGCTCGACGAGCCGAAGGTCATCGAGAAGCGCATCAAGAGCGCTGTCACCGACACCGGGCGTGAAGTGATCGTCGATCCCGAGAACAAGCCGGGTGTGACGAACCTGATCACCATCCTGTCCGCGTTCAGCGGCCGGTCGGTCAGCCAGATCGAGCAGGACTTCGCTGGGCGCGGCTACGGTGACTTGAAGAAGGAGGTTGCCACTGCGGTTCTCGATTCCGTGCTGCCGTTCCAGCGGCGCGTGCGCGAACTGCTCGACGACCCAGCCGAACTCGACGCGGTGCTCGCCCAGGGTGCTGCCAAGGCCCGCGCGGTAGCCGGGCCGACGCTCGAGACCGTCTACAGCCGCGTCGGATTCCTTCCCGCGCGGTGACCGCGATGCCCAAACCCGGCAGTCGGACCATCGGCCTGGCTGTACCGATTCCGGAGCCTTACGGCAGCGAACTGCAGGACTGGCGACGCTCGTTCGGTGACCCGATGGCCGATCTCATTCCGGCGCACATCACCTTGTTGCCGCCTACCGAGGTCACCGACGACGACATGCCCGCGGTGTACGACCACCTGGACAAGGTGGCCGCGACGTTCGGCACGTTCCGGGTGCACCTGCGCGGCACCGCGACCTTCCTGCCCGTCTCGCCGGTGGTCTTCGTCGCGCTGGCGCAGGGGATCTCCGCCTGCGAGCGGCTGTCGCTGGCGATCCGGACCGGACCGCTCAAGGTCGACCTGTCGTTCCCGTATCACCCGCATGTGACCGTGGCGCACCACGTGTCGGAGGAAGCCATGGACAACGCCTTCGACACACTCGCCGGTTACGACGCCGGCTTCGACGTCTCAGCGTTCAGCCTGTACGAGCACGGCGCGGACGGCTACTGGCGCCGAGAACGTGATTTCGCGCTCACCGGCAGTGACGCGGGTGTGATGACGTGATCACCTGGTTCCGTCGCCGCTGGCAGCGGCTGATGGAATGGTGGGAGCGACTACAACCGACACTGCCGGTGCGTGCGTGGCAACGCTACGGAGACCTGCGCGGCGACCGGCTCGCCGGGGCCGCCAGCTTCTACGGTTTCCTGTCGTTGTTTCCGCTCGTGCTGCTCTCGGCGGTGTTCGCCAGTTCGATCGCGGGGACGTCCGGTATTCAGACCGTGCAGGACCTCGTGGACGAGAATCTGCCTGGTTTCGGCAGCCGATCCGGGACCGGCATCGACGTGGCGAGCTTCTACGAGAACTCCGGCACGCTGGGCGTCATCGGTGGCGTCACCCTCGTGTACACCGGGCTGCGCTGGGTCGACTCGATCCGTGCGGCGGTGCGGTCGATGTGGCGCATGGAGGACAAGCCGGGGAACATCATCACCCGGAAGTTCTTCGACCTGGTAGCGCTCGCTGGGCTCGGGCTGTTGTTGGCGATCTCGTGGGGCACCAGTGTGGTGCTGCGGCACGCCGCGCGGTGGCTGCTGGACTCGATGGGCTTCGACGGCGCCGCCGGGGCCGGGGCGATCGAGGCGATCAGCTGGGTCTTGTCCATCGGCGTCAACACGATGCTGTTCTCGTACCTCCTGGCCGGGCTGCCCCGGATCATCGTGCCGCCGCGCAACCTGTTGCTGACGGCGCTGTTCGGTGCGGTCGTTTTCGAGGTGCTGAAGACATTCCTCGTGTCCTACGTGGTCGGCCCGGCGTCGAACAGCGCCTACGCGGCCTTCGCCACCCCGCTGGCGATGATGGCGTGGATCTACCTCGTCACGCGGCTGTTGATGGTCTTGGCGGCGCTCACGGTCGAGAGCGCGATCGATCAACTCGAGGCCGAGGACCGGGAATTCGGAACACACTCCGACCGGGTCGCCGCGGCCGAAGGCGCGGCCACCGGACGTCGGCGGACGTGGGCGGCGGGGAACATCGAGCGCGTCGGCAGTGGCGGTGGTAATGCGGGTGCTGGTCGTGCCGGTGGTGCGGGTGGTGGTGTTGGCGACGGTGCCCGTGGCCCAGGCGCTGAAGGCACGGTGACCACGGCGGAGCCGTCAGCACGACAGCCGGTGGCCGTCCGGGTGGCGGCCGGAACCCTGCTCGGCATCGCCGGTGCCGGGCTGGCAATTCTCGCCGGCCGCGTCGCCCGAAGCGTCGTCGCGGCGCGCGGACCTCGCCCGTAAAGGATCGGTCTCGGTGGGTCGTTGCGGCCGGCGCCGGTCGTGAGCTCCGTGAAGGTCGGACCTGGTCGTGAAGGTCGGTCCTGGTCGTGATGGCCGGTCCTGGTCGTGATGGCCGGTCCTGGTCGTGAAGATCGTCGTGGTGGAAATTGCCGCCATAGTGCGCGTTTTTCTGCACGACGATCTTCACGACGGCCCGAGATCGGTTGTTGGTCGCACGACGATCTTCACGACCGCCCGGGATCGGCTGCTGCACGCACGACGATCTTCACGACCGCTTCACGACTGCCCGAGGCAACACTCGCGACACTGACCCTGGGCCCCCGATCAGCGGCGGGGGGCGTATCGGCCGCCGGGGCGGCGAGGCGACAGCCGGCGTACGGCGAACCCGGCACCACCGAGGACAGCGGCCGCGACGAGGCTGACCCAGACCACCTGCGGCACGCCGTCGGAGTTGCCGCCGGGCGTGCGGAGGGCCTCGCCGTAGTCGTCGAAGGGATTGCGGCCGAGGACGTCGCCGTCCTGCTCGGCTTCTCTGATCATCGCGTCGACTTCCTCGGCGGTGACCAGGTGGCCGACGGGGGTGATGTCCGGGGCGTTGAACGCCCAGTCGAACAGGGCAGCGGCGCCGGGCTCCGCTCGCCCTTCGGCGCCGAGTACGACGGCGATCAGGGTGCGGCCATCGCGTTCGGCCGCGCCGACGAACGTGTGCGCGGCCAACGTCGTATAGCCCGTCTTGAGGCCGACGGCGCCCGGGTAGGTGTCGAGCAGGCGGTTCTGGTTCTGAATCTGGAACGTCTCGCCACCTTGGCCGGGGAAGTCGTAGGTGCGGGTCGCGGCGAGCCGGGCGATATCTTCGTCGTGCAGGGCCGCGCGGCCGATCAAGGCGAGGTCGTACGCCGAGCTGAGTTGGCCTGGAGCGTCGAGGCCGTGTGGGGTCTCGGCATGGGTGTCGAAGGCGCCGAGCCGTTGCGCCTCGGCGTTCATCAGCTCGATGGTTGACTTCTGCCCGCCGGCGGCTTCCGCGACGGCGTGCGCGGCATCGTTGCCGGAGGCGAGCATCAGGCCGTGCAGCAACTGGTCGACGCTGTACTCCTGGTCAGGCATGAGCCCGACGCGGCTGCCATCGACGGAGGCGTCGGCGTCGGTGACGACGTAGGAGTCGTCGGGATCCAGCTCGGGGATCGTGGCGACGGCGGTGAGCAGTTTGATGGTGCTGGCCGGGGCCTGCCGCTGGTGCGGACTCAGCGCGGCCAGGACGTCGCCGCTGTCGACCTCGGCGACGACCCAGGACCGCGCGTCCACGGCCGGTGGCCGCGGGGCGGCGTCGTCGACCACCGGAGCGCCGATCGTGGCCATGGCCTCGCCGCCGACGATCCGCTCGACGGGGGAGTCCGGTGGCACGTCCAGCACGGTGGGTGTCGCCGTGGGTTCGCGACCGGCCGGTGACGGGGGCTCGGTCGCGGGCATCGCGTTCCAGCCCAGGAATGCCAGCGCGACCGCCGGCAGAACCCAAGCCCGGCGGCCGTGGCCAGATCCCGATGCGAGGCGCATCATCGCCGCTCATCGTAGCTAGTCACGCGACGGAATCAGTCAGGCGCGTCGTCGAACGGCAGAACGAGAGTACGCAGCAGCCCGGCGAGCACCTCGCGGTCGGGATCGTCGAGGTCGGCGAGCAGATTCCGCTCGTAGGTGAGCAGGCCTTCGAGTGCGGCGTCGACGGCTTTGCGGCCGAGTTCGGTGAGGCGCACCCGCACGGCCCGGCGGTCGTCGTCGGACCGCCGGCGGCTGACCAGTCCGCGCGCGGTCAGCTTGTCGACCCGAGCGGTCATGGTTCCGCTGGTCACCATCGTCTGCTCGAGCAGCACACCGGGCGAGAGCTCGTATGGCGCCCCGGCGCGGCGCAGCGCGGCCAAGACGTCGAATTCCCATGGCTCGAGGTCGTGCGCGGCGAAGGCGGCACGCCGAGCGCGGTCGAGGTGGCGCGCGAGGCGACTCACGCGCGAGAGGACTTCCATGGGAGCGACGTCGAGATCGGGTCGTTCGCGCCGCCACGCTTCGATTAGCCGGTCGACCTCGTCGTGGCTCATGACGTCACTGTACGTGGTAGACAAGTATCTTGAAGTCAAGATAACGTGCGAGCCGCCGGCACTCGAACCGACAGGAGCAGCCTTGATGTGGAGCCCGGAGAAGTACCTGACCTTCGCGACCGAACGGGCTCGTCCGTTCCACGACCTGATGGCGCGAGTGCCGGCGGTCGATCCCGCTGACGTCGTCGACCTCGGCTGTGGTCCCGGCACGCTGACACTGGAGCTCGCGGCTCGGTGGCCCGACGCCCGAGTCGTCGGGGTGGACTCCTCGGCCGAGATGATCAAGGCAGCACCGGGCGGCCGCGCCGAGTTCGTCCTCGCAGACCTACGCGACTGGGCACCGGCGCAACCCGTGGACGTCCTCATCAGCAACGCGACCTTGCAGTGGGTACCCGATCATCTCGACCTGCTGCCGCATCTGGCCGGACACGTCGCCCCCGGCGGCTGGTTCGCGTTCCAGGTGCCGGCCAATTTTGCTGAACCGTCGCACGTCCTGCTGCGTGAGCAGGCTGCATCGCCGCGCTGGACGTCGCGGCTGCAGGTCAGCTGGCCGAGCAGCCATGAGCCGGTCATCTACCTCCAGGCGCTGCTCGGTCTCGGCTTCGCTGCCGACGTGTGGGAAACGACGTACCTGCAGGTCCTGCCTGGTGACGACGCCGTACTCGAGTGGATGTCAGGCACGGCACTGCGCCCGGTGCTCGCCGAGCTGAGCGGCCCGGACGCCGACGAATTCCTGGAGGAATACCGAGCCGCGTTACGCACGGCCTACCCTGCCGGGCCACACGGCACGGTGCTGCCGTACCGGCGAGTGTTCGCCGTCGCCCAGAAGGAGGCACACGCATGATCGCCGGACTGCACCACGTCCAGATCGCCTGCCCGGCCGGTAGCGAACGCCTCGTCCGCGCCTTCTACAGCGGCCTGCTGGGCATGACGGAGGTCGCCAAGCCGGCCGCGCTGGCGGCACGAGGCGGTGCGTGGTTCCGGTCGGGGACCGCCGAACTGCACGTCGGCGTGGAAGAACCGTTCCGGCCGGCGACCAAGGCGCACCCCGCGTTCGTCGTCGCGGCGGCAGGCGACCTCGACGCCGTGTGTACGCGCCTGCGCGCGGCCGGCGTCGACGCCGAACCGGACCTGCTGCTCCCTGGATACCGCCGCGCCTACATCCACGACCCGTTCGGCAACCGGATCGAGCTGCTCGAACCGGTGTAGAAGCACGCCGGCCGCCATGAGCGCAGTGGTGCCAGCCCCAGTGCGGACTCGGGTGGTGGCAGGATCGCTGCACCCGGTGGTGAGGCCGAAGACTCGTGGGCATGTCGACTCACAACTCCACCGCCGACTCGCGCGCCGGTTCGCACCGGGCGGGAAGCGACTTCGCCGCCCTGGCCCGCCGTATCAACGCCGCCGGGTTGCTCGACCGCCGTCCCGGCTATTACACGCTGCGCATCGGCGCGATCGTCGCCGCCTACGCCGCCACCTGGACGGTCTTCGCCGTCCTGGGCGACACGTGGTGGCAGCTCGTCGTCGCCGTGATCCTGGCGGTCGTCTTCGCGCAGGTGGCCCTGGTGGCGCACGATCTGGCCCACCGGCAGGTCTTCCGTACCAGGCGGCCCAGCGAGATCGCCGGTCGTATCGCGGGCAATCTCGGCATCGGCATGTCCTACGGCTGGTGGATGGACAAGCACACCCGTCATCACGCCAATCCGAACCACGAGGATCTCGATCCCGACGTCGCACCGGACATCCTGGTGTGGTCCGAGCGGCAGGCCGAACAAGCCGGGCAGACCCGTGGGCTGGCCCGCCTCATCGGGCGCCGCCAGGCGTTCCTGTTCTTCCCACTGCTCACGCTGGAAGGCCTGAACCTGCATGTGTCGAGCGTGCGCGCCACGTTGAACCCGGCTACCAAGCGGCGACGGCTGGAACTGGCGCTGCTGTTGGTGCACTTCGCCGGCTATCTCGGCGCGTTGTTCGTGGTGCTACCGCCGGCCAAGGCGATCGCGTTCCTCCTGCTCAACCAGGCGGTCTTCGGCGTCTACCTCGGCTGCACGTTCGCCCCGAATCACAAGGGCATGCCGACGCTCACGGCCGAGGACGAGCTGGACTTCCTGCGTAAACAGGTGCTGACCTCACGCAACGTCACTGGCGGCGTGGTCAAGGATGTCGCGCTCGGCGGCTTGAACTACCAGATCGAGCACCATCTGTTCCCCAGCATGCCGACACCGAACCTGCGCCGGGCGAAGCCGATCGTCAAGCAGTACTGCGCTGAGCTCGGCGTGGCCTACGAAGAGACGAGCCTGCTGGAGTCGTACCGGATCGCCTTGCGCCACATGCACGAGGTCGGCGAGCCACTGCGCTCCGGCGCTCACTGAGCCATGCGTGCTGGACGGCAGTCAGTCGCTGCTGAGCTCGGGGGCGTGTTCGAGGCCCGCGAGGCCGTTCCAGGCGAGGTTCACCAGGTGCGCGGCGACCTCGGCCTTGGCCGGATGGCGGACGTCGAGCCACCACTGCCCGGTCAGCGCGACCATGCCCACCAGCATCTGGGCATACATCGGCGCATGCTCCGGCGCGAAACCCCGCGACTTGAACTCCGCAGCCAGGATGTGCTCGACCTGGCTGGCGGCGTCGGAGATGAGGCTGGCGAAACTGCCCGTCGAGTGCGCGACCGGGGAGTCGCGCACCAGGATGCGGAAGCCGTCGGTGGACGCCTCGATGTAATCCAGCAGCGCCAGCGCGGCGCGCTCGAGCACGACCCGCGGATGGGTCGCCGACCCCAACGCCGTCGTGATGCGGTTGAGCAGTTCTTCCATCTCGCGATCGACGACGACGGCGTACAACTTCTCCTTGCCGCCGAAGTGCTCGTAAACCACGGGTTTGGAGACGTTCGCCCTGGTCGCGACCTCTTCGATCGACGTGCCGTCGAAACCGCGCTCGGCGAACAGCGCGCGGCCGATGTCGAGAAGTTGGCCGCGACGCTGTGCACCGGTCATTCGGACCCGGCCGGGCGTGGCTCGGGGGCGTGGGGCGACGTCGGTCACCCGCCCATCATGCACGTTGTTGACGACTTGGTGACCACATTGGGTACTTACGGTGCGATCAACGTGGATTCGCCGCCGTAGTCGTCGACTCGTTTCGACTCGATTCGTTCGGGGCTGGGCCAGCGGACGTCCCACGCCCAGCCGAGCTTCTCCAGCGCCCAGATGATGCGGGCGGAGGAGTCGATCTGACCCTTGAGCACGCCGTGGCGTGCGCACGTCGGGTCGGCGTGGTGCAGGTTGTGCCACGACTCACCCATGGACAGGAAGGCCAGCCACCAGACGTTGCCGGACTTGTCGCGGCTCTCGAACGGGCGCTCACCGATGGCGTGGCAGATCGAGTTGATCGACCACGTGACGTGGTGCAGCAGCCCGACGCGCACGAGCGTGGCCCAGAAGAACGCCGTCGCCGCACCCATCCACGACCACGTCACCAGCCCGCCGATGATCGCCGGAGCCAGCAGCGAGACGGCCACCCACAGCGGGAAAAGCCGGCTGATCCGACGGATGTCGTTGTCCTTGATCAGGTCGGGTGCGAACTTGCGCTGGTCGGTCTGCTCGACGTCGAACATCCAGCCCATGTGGGCGAAGAACATCCCCTTGAGCAGCGCCGGGATGGTCTCGCCGTAGCGCCACGGCGAGTGCGGGTCGCCGTCCTTGTCGGCGAACTTGTGGTGGCGGCGGTGGTCGGCCACCCAGCGGATGACCGGGCCTTCGATGGCCATGCTGCCCGCGATGGCCAGCGCGATCTTCACGCCGCGGTTGGCCTTGAAGGCCCGGTGCGTGAAGTGGCGGTGGAACCCGACGGTGACACCGTGCCCGGAGATGGCGTAGAAGACCACGGCCAGCACGACGTCGAGCCAGGTCAGAAAGCCACCCATCCAGGCGACCGGAATGGCGGCGAGTAGCGCCAGGAAGGGGACGGCGATGAACACGCCGATGGTGATGCGCTCGCCGAGCGACTGCGTGTCGTCCGAGAGCGTTCCGCGCGGGAGATCGCCCTGCGTGGACGAGGATCGATCGGCCAGCTCGGACGAGGATCGAGCGCTCGTCGGCGTGTCCGTGGAAGCCATGGCCTCTCCAACAATTAGGGGTACCTTCCTTACGGCACCGTAACCTACGATGCCGTAGCCCGTATAGTCCGACTCGTCCAAAGGCTGGCGAACTCTGTCGGTGCCGCCCGGAAGAATGATCAAATGGGCGGACGGCACGTTTCTGACGATCCCGAGCTCGTGGCGCGAGTGCGCGCCATGCGCGCTTCGGGTGCCACATATGTGCAGATCAAAGCCGAGCTGGGCATTGGGGCCAGCACCATCAGCCGCATCCTCGGGGCCTACGGTCGCGGCCGCGCGAGGCCCCGGGTCGCCGACGAGGTCAAAGACCGCGCCCGCTCGCTGCGCCGCGCCGGGCGGTCGGTACCCGAGATCGCGGCAGCGCTCGCGCTGGCGAAAAGCACCGTCTGGCTGATCACCAAAGACATGGCCTGGACTCCGGGGCCGGAGGGTGCGAACCGTCGCGCAGCGGCGGTTCGGGCGTACTGGCGCGAAGAGCGCGCCAAGCGCGCTGCGGAGCGTGAACGCATGACGGCGAGCGCAGCCGCGCGGGTCGGCGCGATCTCGGACCGAGAGCTTCTGCTGGTTGGTGCAGTGGCGTACTGGGCCGAAGGGACGAAGTCGAAGCCGTGGAATCCTGAGGAGAGGCTGACGTTCACCAATAGCGATCCCGACATGTTCATCCTCTACGTGGACCGAGGGTGCTTGGGTGTCAGCGTGCGCCGCGGGTCAGTGCCCTACCGGCAGATGGCCGGGCTGTGGCGTGGCCTGATCGCCGGGGTGAACCAGCGTCGGCTGGCGCGGGCATCATGAGAGAATAGAATCCTTGATTCCGTCCCGGGTTGTGTAATGGCAGCACAGCTGGTTTTGGTCCAGTTAGTAGGGGTTCGAATCCTCTCCCGGGAGCTCAAGTTCGGCATCGACGCGATCAGCCGACCGGCCGTTGGTGGGCCGTGTCGGGGCACGGTATCGTCGAGATCGGTCCAGCCACCGAAGCCGAGGAGCACGAACGCGTGACTACGCGCCCGGCCGCCGTCGTTGTCCTCGCCGCCGGCGAGGGCACCCGGATGAGGTCTTCCATCCCCAAGGTTCTGCATGAACTGGCCGGACGGTCCCTCGTGGGCCATGCCGTCGCGGCCGCCCAAGAGCTCAAGCCGGACCATCTGTCGGTGGTCATCGGGCACGGACGCGACCTGGTCGCGGCCCACCTCGACGAGGTCGCGCCCGCGGCGAGCACGGTGGTGCAGGAAGAACAGCTCGGCACCGGGCACGCGGTCGGGGTGGCCCTGGAGCAGCTGCCCGAGCTCGACGGTGTCGTCGTCGTCACCTATGGCGACGTCCCGTTGCTGACCGGCGAGACGCTGCATGCGCTGATGGACGCGCACGTCACGCAGGGCAACGCCGTCACCGTGCTGACCGCCAAGGTCGCCGACCCCACCGGTTACGGGCGGATCGTCCGCGGCGCCGACGGCGAAGTGCACGCGATCGTCGAGCACAAGGACGCCTCCGACGACGTTCGCGCCATCACGGAGATCAACTCCGGCATCTACGCCTTCGACGCGGCCGTGCTGAGGTCCGGGCTGAGCCGGCTGACGACCGACAACTCGCAAGGTGAGCTGTATCTCACCGATGTGCTCGCCTTCGCCCGCGACGACGGCGGCCGCACGGGTGCGTTCGTCACCGACGACCCGTGGCAGACCGAAGGCGTCAACGACCGCGTCCAGCTGGCGGCCATGACGCGCGAGTTGAACCGCCGCCTGCTGCGCCGGTGGATGCGCGAGGGGGTCACGATGATCGACCCCGAGTCGACCTGGATCGACGTCACGGTCACCCTCGATCGTGATGTCGTCCTGCGCCCGGGGGTGCAGTTGCGCGGGAGCACCCGCATCGCGGCCGGCGCCGAGGTCGGCCCCGACTCCACGCTGTACGACACGATCGTCGGCAGCGGTGCCTCGGTCGTGCGTTCGCACGCCAGCGGAGCCGAGATCGGCCCGGACGCCGTCGTCGGCCCGTTCACGTACCTGCGCCCCGGCGCGGTGCTCGAGGCCCGGGCGAAGGCCGGGGCGTTCGTCGAGATCAAGGCATCCACCGTGGGCACCGGCGCCAAGGTGCCGCATCTGTCCTACGTCGGCGACGCGACCATCGGTGAGGGCGCCAACGTCGGCGCGGGCACGATCGTCGCCAACTACGACGGCCTGGGCAAGTACCACACGAAGGTCGGCCGGCACTCCTTCATCGGCAGCGACTCCGTGCTGGTGGCCCCGGTCGACATCGCCGACGGCAGCTACGTCGCCGCCGGTTCGACCGTCACCGCCGGCACCGAGCCCGGCGAGCTCGCGGTGGCCCGCTCGCGGCAGCGCAACATCGCGGGCTGGGTGGAGCATCGCCGCGCGGGTACTGCGACAGCTGCGGCGGCCGAGGCCGCCCAGCAGCGCGCCGCCGACGAGCCCGGCGGGCAGCACGAGCACAGTGGCCACGACAAGCACGATGACCTTGCGAACGGGGACCCAGCATGACCGGCATCCGGACCAGCGGCACCAAGACACTGATGCTGTTCGGAGGACGTGCACACCCTGAACTCAACGCCGAGGTGGCCGACCACCTCGGCGTCAGCCTGGTTCCGAACAAGACGTTCAACTTCGCCAACGGCGAGATCTACGTGCGCTTCAACGAAAGCGTCCGGGGCTGCGACGCGTTCGTGATCCAGAGCCACACGGCGCCCATCAACGAGTGGATCATGGAACAGCTGATCATGGTCGACGCACTCAAGCGCGCCTCGGCGAAGCAGATCACCGTGGTCATGCCGTTCTACGGCTATGCCCGCCAGGACAAGAAGCACCGCGGCCGCGAGCCGATCTCGGCCCGGCTGATCGCCGACATGTTCCAAACGGCCGGCGCCGACCGGTTGATGGCCGTCGACTTGCACACCGCGCAGATCCAGGGGTTCTTCAACGGCCCGGTCGACCACCTGTGGGCGCTGCCCATCCTCGCCAACCACGTCGCCGACCGGCACGACCCGGCGAACATGACCATCGTCTCGCCCGACGCCGGCCGCGTCCGCGTCGCAGACGTGTGGGCCGACCGGCTCGGCACGCCGCTGGCCATCATCCACAAGCGGCGTGACCCGAACGTCGCCAACCAGGTGAAGGTGCACGAGGTCGTCGGTGACGTCCAGGGGCGGACCTGTCTGCTCGTCGACGACATGATCGACACCGCAGGGACCATCACCCAGGCCGCCGACGCCCTGCTCGAGGGCGGTGCGGAGAAGGTGCTCGTGGCAGCGACACACGCGGTGCTGTCCGGTCCCGCGGTGGACCGGCTGAAGAACTCCGGCATCTCCGAGGTCATCGTGACGAACACGCTGCCCATCCCGGAAGAGCGCCGGTTCGACAAGCTCACGGTGCTCTCCATCGCCCCGCTCGTGGCTCGGGCGATCCACGAGGTCTTCGAGGAAGGCTCGGTCACCAGCCTGTTCAACGGCAACGCGTAGGCCGCTGCGCCAGGGCCGGTTTCACATCACCGGCGCGCGGGGGCTAAACTTCGGTGGTTGCCTCGGCGAGGGCGCTGTTCTGTGACGGCTCCGTGATCGACGCGGTGCGCAGTCGGTGCGCGCCTTTTGCCCGAGCCCGACGTGTCGCCTGACCGC
>JAJYTA010000061.1 GCA_021793295.1 Actinomycetes bacterium | reverse complement strand
ACCACAAGAGGGTCCCCGTTCCCCTTTCGCTTCGTTCTCGGTATGAGAACAAAGCAAAAGGGGAGCGGGGACCCTCTTCCTTTTGCTACACACAATCGCTTCCCGCCGAGGGGTGGGAAAGTCAGCGGCCGCGCCGTTGGCGGCCGGCCCGTCGCGCCCAGGTCGAAGCCGAGGGCAGGTAGACGCTGGGGGATTGTCGTAGTCAACGAGCGTGATGGCGGTCGGTATCTCGATGACCGGCATCCGGTCGGCGTCGGAGACAAGGCGTCCAGGGCATTGCTCATGTTCAAAACCCTCAGGCGTCATCAGTTGTCGGGTTGATCGGCCAGTTCGACGATGTGGTCGAGGACCTCAGCGATGCCGAGCAGGCGCGCGCGGTCGAGCGGCGAGAGTCGGTGTCGGCACACCAGCCGAGCCCGCCGACCCGGTGCGGACGCACGGACAATAGGCTCGAGCCAGGAAATGAGGAGGATCATTGATGGCTGGGCGGGACCGCCCTCGAGGGCCTCGACCGTCAGGCGGGGGAGATGACCGGCGCCGTGGTCGTGACGGCGAGAACCGATCCGATGGACGACCCGGCGGCAGGGGAGAAGGACGCGGAGCCACCGGCAGGCCGGGCGCAGCTCGAGGCCGTGGCGGCCGCGCGGGCTCCGGTGGTGAGCCGCGTGGCCGAGACCGCGACGAGCGCCGAGGCCGGCCTCGTGAAGCGCCCAGCGACGCTGCCGGTCAGCGTGGCGGCAAGCACCCTCGATCCGGTGCTGAGCGACGCGATGGTGGCGATCGCGCCGGCGATGGGCGCGGAACAGCCCGTTCCGCAGAGAAGCCGCCGGAGCCGGTGGTCGACGACGATGTGACCGGCCGGGAACTGGACCAGGAGATCCGCGACGAACTGTCGGCGTTGTCCGGTCCGATGGCCGCGCACGTGGCGCGTCACCTGGTCATGGCGCAGCGGTTGCTGGACGCCGACCCGGCTCGCGCGCACGAGCATGCCATGGCGGCGCGTCGGCGGGCTGGGCGAATCGGCGTGGTGCGAGAGGCCGCGGGGGTGACGGCGTACCGGGCCGGCAGGTACTCCGAGGCGCTGGCGGAGTTGCGCGCTGCCCGGCGCATGACCGGATCGGCGGAGTACTTGCCGATGATGGCCGACGCTGAACGCGGACTGGGCCGTCCGCAGCGTGCTCTGGACCTCGCGCAGGACCCAGCTGTCACCGGTTTGGACACACCGACTCGGATCGAGATGTTGATCGTGGCGGCCGGAGCTCGGCGTGACATGGGCGAGAACGAGGCCGCGGCCGCGGTCTTGCAGGTGCCCGAGTTGCGTTCCACGGCGCAAGAAGCGTGGGTGGCGCGCCTGCGCTACGCCTACGCCGATGCGTTGCTGGGCGCCGGGCGCCAGCAGGAGGCGCGCCGGTGGTTCGTGCGGGCAGCCGAGGCAGACGTCGACCACGAAACCGACGCCGAGGATCGGGTGGCACAGATCGAAGCCGACGGCGACTGACAGTGTGATTCGCCGGCCGGCGAGGTCGATCCAGCACCGCAGGCGGCGGTGACTTTTCCACAGGTCGTCTGAGCCAGGTGGACTGTCCACAGATCGCGTTCGGCCGGGTGTGGCGCAGCGCCAAGACGTCGATCATGGGACCGGAATCCCTTGAACGACGGTTGTGAAGGAGCTTCGCCGATGACGACGACGACCGAGGTGCCTGTCGCCGAGCACTGCAACGAGGTCCGGCTGGTGGGCCGGGTGGCCGCCGAGCCGAATGTGACGGTGATGCCCAGTGGCGACGAGCTCGTCACCGCCCGCCTGGTGATCGAGCGTCCGCGACCACCTGCCGGGCGTGGAAAACGACGTCAGGTGGACACGGTCACCTGCGCGGCGTGGTCGCCGGTGCTGCGCCGGCGGCTGCGGATCTGGAATCCGGGAGACACCGTGCAGGTCACCGGGGCGCTACGGCGACGTTTCTGGCGCGGTGAGTCCGGTGCGCGTAGCCGCTTCGAGATCGAGGTCGTGACCGCCGAGCGGCTGGCCCGCGCACCGCTGGAGGCGCCGGCCGACCCCCAGGGGTGAGGCCTGCTTCGGTCCGGCGATTCACCAGCCGAGGCCGTGCACCGAAAGGCTCGGTCGGTCACGTGTGCGCGGCGTCGACCTGGCGCATGAGCAGGCCGGTCCACGGCTTCGGGCCGAACGAGGTCGACTTTCGCGGCATCCGCACCCCCGCGGTGGCCAGCGTGAGCACGTCGGTCAGCGCCGGCGGCCGAACGAGTATCGCGATGCCGGCCGTACGCGTGGCGGTGTCCACGGCGTCGGCGGGGTCATGGTGGTAGCCGACCCGGTCATCGGCGTCGCTCAGGGACCAAAGGCGCTCGAGCAGCACGTCGGTCAACGCCGCGGCATCGATACGCCGCCATGTCGGGTGCCGGTCCGGCGGAAACGCGGCTGTGGGCAGCTCGCCTCCGGCCGGGCGCAGCAGGACGTGCCGGGCGCCGTCGCTGACGAGGAACGCCATGCGGGTCTCGGCGGTGAGAACGCCCGATAAGTCAGCGGCCGGATCGATGGCGGTGTCGATGGCGGTGTCGTCGAACAGCTCGCTGGCCAACGTCACGGCGTCGTCGAGGCCCAACCCGGCGATGCTGCGGTGGACACCGCGAAGTTCCAGAGGGTGGCGGGCGGCGTCGACCAGCAGGGCGAGCCCGCGGTCGGTGCGGCCTGGTGCGGGCGCGGCCTCGTGCACGGCATGGTAGGCGGCGAATCTGTGGTGGCCGTCAGCGATCAGTGCGCTGCGGGGGGCGAGGTCGTCGGCCACCGTGGTCAACGACGCCGGGTCGGTGACCCGCCAGATCCGGTGGCAGGTACCGGTGTCGGTGACGACCTCCTGGTCCGGTGGCTGTCGCGCGACGGCGTCGACGACGTCGCTGGCCGCGCCATCACCGTCGTAGGTCAGCAAGATCGGTTCGAGTTGGGTGCCGGTAGCTCGCATCAGGGCGGCACGGTCGGCTACGGGGCCGGCGAAGGTGTGTTCGTGCGGTAGCACCGGGCCCTGGACACCGACGCCGCCGACGAGCCCGATCGCGGTGTGGCTGTCGGTTCGATGCTCGTAGACGTACAAGGCGGGTTCGGGATCGGTACGGAGCACGCCGGAGGCGACCCAGCTCCGAAGACGCGTCGCGGCGCGGCGGTACCGGTCGTCACGCTCCCGGGAACCGTCTGGTCCGCCGTCACCCGGTTCGCCCCGGGGAAGGGTGAGGTGGACGATGTTGTGCGGATCGGCGGCCTCGAACCGCTGGAGAGCGCGGTCGTCGATGACGTCGTAGGGCGGGCAGATCACCCGCCGCAGATCGATGTCCGCCGCGTAACGCGTGGCACGGAACGGGCTAAGCCGCAGCACGTGCCGATCATGGCTCACCCGACGAATGCTACGTACGGCGGGGATGCTTGTGGGCGCCTGCGAGGATGGGCGCGTGTCTGAGTTGACCCGGATCTACGACGTGGCCTTGCTCGACCTGGACGGCGTCGTCTACATCGGTGAGCACCCCGTCGACCACGCGCCCGAAGCGCTGTCGTCGGCGCGAGATGCCGGAATGAAGCTGGCGTTCGTGACGAACAACGCCTCGCGCCCGCCCGAGGTCGTCGCCGAGCACCTTGTCGACATCGGGGTGCAGGCGGCGCCGTCGGAGGTCGTCACCTCTGCCCAGGCGGCAGCCCGGGTCCTGGCCGAAAAGCTCGAGCCGGGGACGAAGGTCCTGGTCGTCGGGGGCGCTGGGCTCGAGGCAGCCTTGCAGGAGCGTGAGTTTCGCCCGGTGCGTCACCTCGCCGACGAGCCTGCCGCCGTGGTTCAGGGCTTCGATCCCAGCGTCGATTGGTACTCGCTGGCCGAAGGCTCCTATGCCGTGGCGTCCGGTCTGTTGTGGGTGGCGACGAACGTCGATGCGACGATACCGACGCCGCGCGGGCGGGCTCCGGGCAATGGCGCCCTGGTCGACGCCGTGCGTACCGCCAGCGGCCGTGACCCTGTGGTGGCCGGCAAGCCGGAGCCGCCCATGCACCGTGAGGCGATCGCGCGCTCGGGCGCACGGCGGCCCCTGGTGGTCGGCGATCGGCTCGACACCGACATCGAAGGGGCCAACGCTGCTGGAGCCGACAGCCTGCTGGTGCTCACCGGCGTCACCGACGCCGTCGAGCTCGTCTTGGCTCCGCCCCGGTTACGTCCGACGTTCGTCGGTGCCGACCTGCGCGCGTTGCATCACACCGCCGAAGCGCTGAGCGTCGCGGCCGGGCAGAACGCCACCGGCGGCTGGCACGCTGTGGTGGACGGCGACGAGCTCCGCCTGTCACGTCAGGTACCGGGCGCCCAGAACGGCGACATCGACGCCCTCCGGGCCGCCTGCGGGGCGGTGTGGGCGGCCGAATCGGTACCGCCCTCGGCGGTGCGTGCTGCGTTGGCCGGCGCGGGCTGGGCGGAGCGTTAGAGACTTCGCCGTCCGCGTGAACGTCATCGTCGCGGGCCTCGCGGCCACTCTAATGACCGACGACGGGGGCCAGGCGTACTAGCGTTGGTCGTCATGGACGAACAATCGGATGCCGACGCGGCGACGGGCGATCCCCACATGGACGAAGCTCTGCGTACGCTGCGGTTGCTCGACGAGCGGCCGGTGCACGAGCACGCTGCCCTCGTCGAGAGCGTCCACCAGGCCTTGCAGGAGCGGCTGGCCGCCGACGACGAACCACACCCGACCGACGAGGAAGGCTGAGGCCGTGGCCACTCGGCGACGTCTCGATCAGGAACTGGTGCGCCGCGGGCTGGCCCGGTCGCGTGAGCACGCCGCCGATCTGGTCGCCGACGGCCGGGTCCTCGTCGGCGGGCGGGCCGCGACGAAAGTGGCCACTGCCGTCGAGCCGGCTGCGGCGCTGCTGGTGAAGGAGATCGAGGACGGCGAGGAGTACGTCTCGCGAGGCGGGCACAAACTGGCCGGAGCGCTCGACACGTTCGAGCCGCTCGGGCTGTCGGTCCGCGGGCGCCGCTGTCTGGACGCCGGCGCGTCGACCGGCGGGTTCACCGACGTGTTGCTGCGTCGTGGCGCTGCCGCCGTTGTCGCCGTCGACGTCGGATACGGGCAGCTGGCCTGGTCGCTACGGTCGGATCCGAGGGTCACCGTCCTGGACCGGACGAACGTGCGGGATCTCACGCCCGACATGGTCGGCGAGGCGGTGGACGTGGTCGTCGCCGACATGTCGTTCATCTCGCTGCGCCTGGTGCTCGCGCCGCTGTACGCCGTCTGCGCGCCCGGTGCCGATCTGGCGCTCATGGTGAAACCACAGTTCGAGGTGGGCCGCGAGCGCGTGGGCAAGGGGGGCGTGGTCCGCGACCCGGACCTCCGCGCGCAGGCGGTGCTGAGCGTGGCTCGCGCCGCCGCCGACGTGGGCCTCGGCGTCGCCGGCGTGACCGCCAGCAGCTTGCCCGGCCCGTCGGGCAATGTCGAGTACTTCCTGTGGCTGCGCGCGGACGCCGCCGAGGTCGACCCGGCAGACGTCCATCGCGCCGTCGACGAGGGGCCTTGAGTGAACAGAAATGTGCTGCTGGTCACCCACACCGGGCGCGAAGAGGCGCGGCAGGTCGCCAAGGAAGCCGCTCATCGGCTGACCGAGGCGGGCATCAAGGTACGGCTGATGGCCGAAGAGCAATCCGAACTGGGCATCGACGACCTTCGCGACCGACACGACGCCAGCGTCTTCGCCGACGGCGACCCGCGCGCGGCCGAAGGCTGCGAGCTCGTGGTCGTCCTCGGCGGCGACGGAACCATCCTGCGCGGCGCCGAGCTCGCCCGCGCGTCGGGAACGCCGATCCTCGGGGTGAACCTCGGCCACGTCGGCTTCCTCGCCGAATCCGAGCGCGACGATCTCGGCTACACCGTCGACCACATCGTGCGGCGCAGCTACGCCGTCGAGGAACGCATGACCGTCGACGTCGTGGTCCGGAGCAACGGCCACGTGGTCGCGGACGGTTGGGCGTTGAACGAGGCGACTGTCGAGAAGGCCAGCCGGGAGCGGATGCTCGACCTGGTGGCCGAGATCGACGGCCGGGCGCTGTCACGGTGGGGCTGTGACGGCGTGGTGATGGCCACGCCCACCGGGTCGACGGCCTACGCCTTCAGCGCCGGCGGCCCGGTGGTCTGGCCTGATCTGGAAGCGTTGCTCATGGTCCCCATCAGCGCGCATGCCCTGTTCGCCCGGCCGATGGTCGTCTCGCCGTCGTCCGAGCTGGCCGTCACCGTGCAGCCACGCACGCCCGGGGCGGTCCTGTGGTGCGACGGTCGCCGCGCGGTCGACCTGCCCACCGGCGCGCGCGTCGAGGTTCGCCGCGGCGAACATCCGGTCCGGCTGGCGCGCCTGCACGAGGCGCCGTTCACCGACCGTCTCGTCGCCAAGTTCGCGCTGCCGGTCGAAGGTTGGCGTGGAGCGCGGTCGTGACAGGCTTCGGGATCGTCCACGCCGCCTGCTCGTCGGTCAGCGAGGTGGCGCAGCCACTAGGGTGGGCAGCGGCCGCGAGGGAGTCGTCGTGCGTAGGGTGAGCTGTCGTGCTTGAGGAGATCCGCATCCGTGGCCTGGGCGTCATCGACGATGCCCAGCTCGAGTTCGGCCCCGGGCTCACGGTGGTCACCGGCGAGACCGGCGCGGGGAAGACGATGGTGCTCACCGGCCTGGGCTTGCTCATGGGCGGACGCGCCGACGCGGGCGCGGTCCGCTCGGGTGCCGAGCGCGCCGTCGTGGAGGGCACCGTCACCGTCTCCGACGACAGCGAGGTCGTCGCCCGCGCGTTGGACGCCGGTGCGGACGTCGAGGACGGTGAGTTGCTGCTGAGCCGAACCGTGCTGGCCGGCGGGCGTTCGCGGGCCCACGTGGGAGGGCGCAGCGTCCCGGTGAGCTTGCTGACCGAGCTCGCCGACGGGCTGGTCGCCGTGCACGGGCAGAGCGATCAGCATCGGCTGCTTCGTCCGTCCACCCAGCTCGACGCCCTTGATCGCTACGCCGGCACAGCGGTCACGAGCCAGCTGGAGACCTACGTCGATCGCTACGCCCGGCTGCGTGCCGTGGAAGCCGAGCTCGACGAGGTGACCAGGTCGGCCCGGGAACGCGTGCACGAGGCCGAGTTGTTGCGGGTCGGCCTCAGCGAGATCGAGGACGTCGACCCGCAGCCGGGCGAGGACGTCGCGCTGCAGGCCGAGGAAGAACGCCTGGCCCACGCCGACACCCTGCGAACCGCGGCCGAAACCGCGCATCAAAGCTTGTCGGCCGACGACATCGTGGCCGACCAGGCCGACGTGGCGGGCCTGCTGGCCCGGGCCCGGAACGCGCTGGAAGCCGAACGCTCGCACGATGAAGAGCTCGCCTCGCTGGCCGACCGGCTTGCGGAGGCGTCGTACTTGATCAGCGACGTCGCGACGGATCTGGCGTCGTATGCCTCGAGTATCGAGACCGACCCGGCTCGTCTGGCGCAGATCCAGGACCGCCGCGCCGCGTTGGCCGCTCTGGTCCGCAAGTACGGCGATGCCGCGGCGGAGGCGGGCTCCGGTGAGGTGCCCGCCTCCGGCGTCGACGCGGTGTTGGAGTGGGCGCGGCGCGGGTCACTGCGGCTGCTCGAACTCGATGGCGACGACGAGCGTGTCGCTACGCTGAGCAAGGAGAAAGAGGCGCTGCTCGCCGAGCTCGGTGAGCTGGCGGCCGGTATCACTGCGGCCCGCCGGGACGCCGCGGCCCGATTCGCCGACGATGTGGGACACGAGCTCGCGGCGCTGGCCATGCCGCATGCCCGGATCGTCGTCGATGTGCGTGAGCGCGACACGCTCGGACCCACCGGGGCCGACGAGGTCGAGATCCTGTTCAGCGCGCATCACGGTGCTGCACCCCGATCCCTGGACAAGGGGGCCTCGGGCGGTGAGCTGTCGCGGTTGATGCTGGCCATCGAGGTCGTGTTCGCCGGGGCGGACCCCGTACCCACGTTCGTCTTCGACGAAGTCGATGCGGGGGTGGGCGGCAAGGCCGCGGTCGAGGTCGGGCGGCGGCTGGCCCGACTCGCCCGCCACGCTCAGGTGCTCGTCGTCACCCATCTGCCACAAGTCGCGGCCTTCGCTGATCACCACTTGAAGGTGGTGAAAGCCGACGACGGGCGGGTGACCAGCAGCGGCGTGGACAAGCTCGACGACGAAGGCCGGGTCAGCGAACTGTCGCGCATGCTCGCCGGCCTCGAGGATTCCGCCTCGGCGCGGGCACACGCACAGGAGCTGCTCGCGACGGCGGCGGCGTCGAAGGAGTCGGCGTCCTGATCTCGGCCGCCGGGCCCAGCGATCACGTCGGCGCCGCCGGTGTAGGGGGCGGCGTTCCGGGGCCCGGCGAATCGACGTCGGCGCCGATGACCTCCACCGCGGCGACGATCACGGTCGCGACGAGGGCGATGCCGACGATGACACCGGCGCTGGGGTAGGTCCAGAAGGCGAAGACCAGCACCGCCGCAGTGGCGACGGCGATCTGTACGGGCCGCTTGTGGGCGCGGATCCACTCGGGCACCGGGCCAGTGCGCCAGGCGTGCCGACGGCCGAGCTCACTCAGCCGGGTCAGGCCCCGGCGGGCGGCGACCGCCTGGCGAGACGAGCCGGTCAGGTAGGCCGCGAGTGCCAGGACGAGGCCGAGGACGAGCACGGCGCGCAGCGTGTTGCGCAGGAAGCCGACGAGTTGGTCGAAGACCGCGACGGCTGCGTCCCGATCGACCGAGGATGGAAGCGCGTCGAGGTAGAGCGGGCGAGCAAGTGCCAACGTGCCCGCGAGGACGAGCATGGACACCGCGACCGCGACTCCGGTGACGATCAATGCCCGGCGGCGCTCGCGGGCGATGAGCACAGCGGAGGCGAACGTGACCGCCGCCAGGACGGGCAGCCACGCGCCCAGGACGTCGACGCCGCGGAAGACGCGTTGCGCCGTCGTGATGTCGTCGGAACGGAACAACACGAACTCCGAGTCGACAGCCGGGATCTGGTTGGCCAGCCCGAACCCGGCGTCGACGAGACGGGCTTTGACCTGCGCGATGAACGGCGCGAGGTTGATCGTCACCGTGTTGTCGTCGACCTGTAGTCCGGCCGAGCTTCGCTCGCCGGTCAACAGGGCGACCAGGTTCGCGTGTGCGGCCTCGTTCGCGGTCCGCCACGCCTGGGCGAATCGGTCGCTGGCGACGATGTCCAGGACGCGATCGTGCACGAATCCTTCGACTCCGCCGGCGATCGGCTGGGCCAGCCCTTGTAGTGAGGTCGTCACGACGGGTCGCGCTCCGCGGTCGGCCAGCACGACGGCGGCCTCGTCGACGAGTTCGGCGACGTCGATCCTGGTGAAGATCTCGGTCGTGATGCGGTTCGCGAGCGCCTGCTGGACGGCCGGGTCGTGGGCCAGCGGCGCCACTGTGTCGACGTAGCGGTCGGTATCGGTGACTTCCGATCGCAGCCATACGGCTGCAGTGCCGCCGATCAGCAGCACGCAGCCGATGATGCCCACCAGCGCGGCTACCCAGGCGCGCCAGCGCTGGCGCGCTGCCGGCAGCTGTGCGCTCTGCGTCGTGGCGACGCTGGCGCGCAGCGCGTTCACCTCGGCACGCAGCCGCTCGAGCTCGGCCCGTTCGTCGGCGTCCAGGTGATGTTCGGGCATGATCGTCCATCCCTAGGAGCCGCGAACCTCGTCGTGCGTACGACAGCGAGCATGCGCCACGGCGTGCGCCACGGGATCACCCGCACCGGGTGATCCCGCGCTGAATCACCCGCGGCGGGTGAAGCCACGGCCTGGCGGAGCAGCGAGGCTGGGCGATGGCACTGAGGTGCGGTGCCGCTTGGATTGGCCCACGGCTGGCCGTGAGCCGAGCGAAGGAGTCGGCATGGACGACTACCCCCTGCTGGAGCTGTTCCTCACGATGCTCTGGTTCTTCTTCTTCGTCGCCTGGATCTGGCTGTTGATCACCCTCGTCGCCGACATCTTCCGCAGCCACGATCTGTCGGGATGGGGCAAGGCGCTGTGGACGCTGCTCATCGTGATCTTGCCGGTCCTCGGTGCCCTGATCTACCTGATCGCGCGCGGCGAAGGGATGGCCGAGCGGCAGGTGCAGGATTACGAGCGCCGGGAGCAAGAGTTCCGTAGCTACGTCCGTGACGCCAGCAGCAACGGCGCCAGCACGGCGGAGGAGTTGACGAAACTGGCCCGCCTGCGCGACGGCGGCGTGATCACCGCAGAGGAGTTCGAGGCGCAGAAGACCAAGCTGCTGACCTGACCGTGCCACGGCGGCACGTGAGCCGGACACCGTCGCCGAGCATCACGTTGCCGCAACACGCATGGACCGATGCGGTGTTGCGGGCCGGAACATGGCAGGATTCGGCCAGTGAGGATGTCTGCTCTGCGCCGTGGTCGGCCCGATGACTTACCCGGAGTCACCGGCGTCGTTCGGCTCGATCACCGCACCAAGGACCTCACGAAACGGCTCAAGCCCGGCGAGATCGCCGTCATCGACCATCTCGACCTCGACCGCGTCAGCGCCGAGGCGCTCGTCGCCTGCGCGGCCGGGGCCGTGGTGAACGTACGCCCCTCGGTCAGCGGGCGGTACCCGAACCTCGGCCCGGACATCATCGTGCAGGCTGGGATCCCGCTGGTCGACGACGTCGGGCCGGACCTGTTCAACGCCGTGCGTGAAGGTGAAACGCTGCGAGTCGACGGCGACACGATCTATCGCGACACCAAGACCGAAGCCGAGGTCGTCGGTTCCGGCATCCGGCACGACCGCGAAAGCCTCGCCAAGTTGATGGGCGACGCCCGCGAGGGGCTGTCCGCCCAACTCGAGGCGTTCGCCGCCAACACCATGGAGTACCTCAAGCGCGAGCGTGAGCTGCTGCTCGACGGCGTCGGCGTTCCGGAGATCCGTACCGACATCGAGGGCCGCCACGTCCTCATCGTGGTGCGCGGGTACGACTACAAGGAAGACCTCACCGCCCTGCGGCCCTACATCCGCGAGTACAACCCGATCCTGATCGGTGTCGACGGGGGAGCAGACGCGCTGCTGGAAGTCGGCCTCGAACCGCACATCATCGTCGGCGACATGGACTCGGTGTCCGACGACGCGTTGTCCAGCGGGGCGGAGCTGATCGTGCACGCCTACCGCGACGGGCGCGCTCCCGGACTGGGTCGCCTGGAGCGGATGGGTCTGTCCGGGGTGCCCTTCGCCGCCACGGGCACCAGCGAGGACATCGCGATGCTGCTGGCTGACGACAAGGGTGCCAGCCTGATCGTGGCCGTGGGGACGCACGCCACGTTGGTCGAGTTCCTCGACAAGGGCCGCTCGGGGATGGCCAGCACGTTCCTGACCCGATTGCGGGTGGGCAGCAAGCTCGTCGACGCCAAGGGCGTCAGCCGGCTCTACCACAGCCGGATTCCGGGATGGATGCTCGTGGTCTTCGTGATCGCCGGCATCGTGGCGGTGGCGGCGGCGCTGTACTCCACGCCGACGGGCCGGGCTTATCTCGACATCTTCGGTTCGTGGTGGGACCGTTTCTACTTCTGGCTGCAAGGGCTGTTCTGACGTGATCGACTTTCGATATCACCTGGTCTCCATCATCGCCGTGTTCTTCGCGCTGGCCGCGGGCATCGTGCTCGGCGCAGGCCCGCTCGGCGAGACGGTGGACGACACACTGGCCGACCAGACGTCGACGCTGCGCGAAGAGAACCGCAACCTGCGCGAGCAACTCGCCGAGAACGAGGCCGACCAGGAGTACCAGGAGCTCTTCCTCGAAGAGGTCACCCCGCGTCTGGTCAACGGACAGCTCGAGGGCACCGGTGTCGCGGTCATCGCCCTGCCCGGCGCCGAAGAGGACACGGTGACCGCGGTACGCGACGCGCTGTCCAGCGCCGGCGCCACCGCCGAGCTGACCGTTCGCATCGAGCCGTCGTGGACCGACCCGGACTCGGAGGCCGTACTCGACGAGCTGGCCACCGAGCTCGTCTCGTCCGGTACCGAGCTGCCTGAGGATGCCGACGGCTACGAGCGCGGTGCGGCCGTGCTCGCCTCCGCCTTGATGGCCGTGCCCGCCGACGAGCCAGGCGCCGCGCACGAGACCGTCGACACCGCGGCGGTCACCGCGTTCGAAGAGTCCGAGCTCATCCGGCTGGAACAGGACGCCTCGGTCGCACCCACGATGGCGGTCATGATCGCCGGGCCGGTCTCCGGCGACGACGCCGAAGCACGACTCGACATCCTGTCCCGCCTGGTCGCGCGCATCGATGCCGCTGGCGCTGGTGGCGTCGCGGCGGGGCCGGCGTCCACCGCCGAGGCCGGGCTGCTCGCCTCCATCCGTGACGGCGGTGACGTGGCCGAGGCGGTGTCCACCGTGGACTCGGTCGACCTGCCCAGCGGACGCGCCGCGGTCGTCTTCGCGCTCAGCGAGCAGGAATCTGGCGGCACCGGCCACTACGGCGTGGTGGGCGAGACCGACGGCGCCCTTCCGCCGGTACCCGACGCTCCGGCGACGCCGAACGACTCCGAGTCACCGGGCTCCGGCAACGGTGACGGAGGCGGTGGCGAATGACGAAGCGCTCGCGCGTGTTCGGGACCTTGCTGGCTGCTGGCGCAGCTGGGGTCGGCACCTGGCTGGCCGCGCGGCGGCTGACCGCCGATCCGCCCGGAGACCGGGCGACGTGGCAACGCAAGAACTTCCGTGGCAGCGAGGTCTCGCTCACCGGCGGCCCGGCGTTGGTCGCAGGGGCCGCAGCCGGTGTGGCCGTGGCGCCGGGGCTCACTCCGCGGGTGCGCGCGAGTGGGCTGGCGACGACGCTGGCCGTGGGTTCGGTGGGGTTGCTCGACGACCTCGCGGCGGGGATCGACCCGGCCGGCCGCCTGGGGCGCTTGGCCGGTGACACCAGTAGCAAGGGACTGCGCGGGCACGTCAGTGCGCTGAGCCAGGGCGAGATCACCACCGGGGTGGTGAAGATCGGCGTGATCGGTCTGGCCGGCGCCGCCGGTGCCGCGCTGGTGAGCGACAACGCCGTCGACGCGGTGATCGGCGGTGCGGCCGTGGCCGGGCATGCCAACGTGGTCAACCTGCTCGATCTGCGCCCCGGCCGGGCGAACAAGGCCGCTGTCTTGCACGCACCGCTGGTGCTGGCCGGTCCGGGGCGCGCGCTCGGGGCCGCCGCGTTGGGCGCTGCCGCGGCGAGCCTCCCGGACGACCTCGGCGAACGCGCGATGCTGGGTGACTGCGGCGCGAACACGCTCGGTGCGCTGCTCGGCCTGGCGCTGGTGGCGCGTGAAGGCCGCCGGGCCCGGCTGGTTCATCTGGCGGTCGTGACAGCGCTGACCTTGATCAGTGAGAAGGTCAGCTTCACCAAGGTCATCGAGGGCACGCCGGTCCTGCGCGAGATGGACGGCCTCGGCCGCAGGCCGTAGGTCCGGAGACGTCGTGAACGCGCGTCGGGTCGCCACCGGGGCGACGGCCGGCATCGCCGGAGGTGCGGCGCTGATCGCCGTGATCAGTGTGGCCGCCCGGGTCGCCGGCTTCGGCCGGCAGCTGGTGTTCCAGTCCCAGGTCGGCGCGACCGTGCTGGGCAGCGTGTACGCCACGGCGAACGCCATCCCGAACGTCGTGTTCGAGATCGTCGCCGGCGGTGCGCTGGCCAGTGTCGTGGTGCCGCTCTTGGCCGCGGCCGCGCAGCGCGGCGACACCGAACACGTCCGGACCACGGTGTCGGCACTGCTCGGCTGGACCCTGCTGCTGCTCGTCCCGGTCGCGTTGATCGGCGTCGTGCTCGCCGGGCCGGTCATGGAACTGATGCTGCGCGGGCAAGGCGGCGAGGCGGGCGCGCAGGCCGGGCGGTCGATGCTACTGCTGTTCCTGCCGCAGATCCCGCTGTACGGCATCGCTGTCGTCACCGCCGGAACCCTGCAGGCGCACCGCAGGTTTCTCGCCGCGGCCGCGGCACCCGTGGTGTCGAGCGTGGTCGTGGCTGCGGCGTACCTGGCCTTCGGGGCGATGTTCACCGGTGACGCCGACGACCTGTCGTCGCTCGACCGCGGCAGCGAGCTGGTCCTGGCCGGCGGTACTTCGCTGGGGGTGCTGGCGCTCGCCTTGACCACACTGCTCCCGGTTTTGATCAAGGTGACCGGGCTGCGCCCGACGCTGCGTTTCCCGCCCGGGGTGGCGCGCCAGGCGGCCGGGCTGGCCGGAGCCGGGCTGATCACCCTGGTCGCGCAGCAACTGGCGTACGTGACGTCGTACGTGACGTCGAACGCGCATGCCGCGGTCGGCGGCGCCGTCACGTACCTCAATACGTGGATGGTGTACCTGCTTCCGTACGCGGTGCTGGCCGTCCCGATCGCCACGGCGGCCTTCCCGCGGCTGTCCGAGCACGCCGAGCACGACCACAGCGCCTACGCTCGCATCCTGTCCGAGTCGACTCGGGCGGTGATCCTGGTGTCGACGGCCGGAGCGGGCGTCCTGGTCGCCGTGGCCTGGCCGGTGGCGCGGTTCTTCAGCACACTCGACTTCGGTGATGCCGCGAGCCCGGACCGGATGGCGTGGGCCTTGGTGGCCTTCGCGCCGGGCCTGATCGGCTACGGCCTGATCGCCCACCTCGGCCGCGCGCTGTACGCCCGCCGCCGGGGGCGGACCGCGGCCGCGGCGACGTCGGCCGGCTGGTTGCTCGTGGTCGTGCTGGCCGTGGTGCTCACCGCCGTCGTGGCGGCTGGGCGGGTGACGGCGGCGCTCGGCGTCGCGCACACGGCCGGCATGAGCTTGGCCGGGATCCTGCTCGTGGCGGGGGTGATCCGCGATTCGGGACGACCGGCGGTGCGCGGTGTCGGTCGGACCCTCGCGTACTCGCTCGTGGCCGGCGGTGCCGGCGCCGCGGTGGGGTGGATGATCGCCGCCGCGTTCCCGGCTGACGGCGCGGCTGTGCAGGTGCTTGCCGGGTTCGCCGCGGCGGTCGCCGTGGTGGTCGTGATGGCCGGCGGCCTGTGGGTGGGCCTGCGCCGGGAACTGATCTCGCTACTGACTCGCCGCGCTTCGCGCTCGGACGAGCCGGAGGCACGGATAGGAGACGACACATGAGGCTCACGATCGTCGTCGGGATGACGGCCGGGGGAGTCGGCGCACATGTGCGCTCGCTGGTCGAGCGACTCGGCGATCTCGGAATCACCGTAGGCGTGGCCGGACCGGCTGAGACCGAGGAACATTTCGGTTTCGTCGCGGCGGGAGCACGGTTCGTGCCGGTGGCCATCGGCAGCGCGCCGAACCCGCCGGCCGATCTGGCCGCCGTACGCGCCCTGCGGCGCGCGTTCGCCGGCACCGACGTCGTCCATGCCCACGGGCTGCGTGCCGCCGCGCTGTCCGGGCTGGCCCTGGGGCGGCGCCGACCGGGGCGGACGCCGCTGCTGGCCACGTGGCACAACGCCGTGCTGGGCTCCGGGCCGCGGCGCGCGGTCCTCACCGGTCTGGAACGCCTGGCCGCCCGACGTGCCGACATCACGCTGGGCGTCTCCTCCGATCTTGTCCGCCGGGCGCGGGAGCTCGGCGCGCCGGACACCCGCGTGGCCCCGGTGGCCGCGCCGGTGGTTCAGCCCCCGGCCCGCGACAGCGAGGCGGTACGTGCCGAGCTCGGGGCCGAGCAACGTCCACTGCTGCTGGCCGTCAACCGGCTGGCCGAGCAGAAAGGCATGGACACGCTGCTCGCCGCGGCGCGGGTCTGGCACGACCGACAGCCGCGGCCGTTGACCGTCGTGGCCGGTGACGGGCCGGAGCGCGCCCGGCTGCAGCAGATCATCGACGCCGACGGGCTCGACGTCCGGCTGCTCGGTACCCGGCGGGACGTGCCGGACCTGCTTGCCGCTGCCGACATCTACGTGCTGACGTCGGTGTGGGAAGGGCGGCCGCTGGTGATCCAGGAGGCGATGCAGACCGGCCTGCCGGTGGTGGCGACCGCCGCCGGCGGCGTACCGGAGCTCGTCGGCGACGGCGCGCTGGTGGTGCCGGTCGGGGACGCCGCGGCGGTGGCTCGCCATGTCACCGCGCTGCTGGACGATCCCCGCCGGCGCGAGGAGATGTCGGCGCGGGCCAAGGCACAGGCGGCCGAGTGGCCCGACGAAGACGACAACGCCCGACTCGTGGCGGACTTGTGCGCCGAGCTCATGTCGCGGTGACCGTGATCGACAGGGGACCGGCCGACACCTGGACTCAGGCTTGCCGAGCCCCTGTCGATCACCCGGGGATGAGATCCCGCCCCCACCGGCCGCGAGTCCGGCGGGGGCGGACTTGACCACCACGGGGGAAAGTGGCCGCTGTCAAACGTACCCGATCAAGATCGTCGCGCGACCGGATTCACGAAAGTCGGGACGAAGTTTCCCCATTCGCCGTGCGCACGATCCGGCGGCGACACCGGCGCGTTCGGTGTCACGAGCGAATCGGCGGCTGGTAGCCTGGAGGTCCGTGGAGACAAGGCCGTTGCGCGATCCGTCGTCGCGGCCGGACCGACACCGGCGCCGGCGGGTTTCACTGCCGCAGCCGTGCCAGCACGAGGCTCGCCCGGTAGATCGGACCGAGCCGACAGGACAGACCACGGGAGCCCTCCTTGGCGTTGCAGCCGACCACCCACGTGTTCGTCACCGGAGGAGTCGCCTCCTCCCTCGGTAAGGGGCTCACGGCCTCGTCGTTGGGCAGCCTGCTCACCGCGCGCGGGCTGCGGGTGACGATGCAGAAGCTCGACCCGTACCTCAATGTCGACCCGGGCACCATGAACCCGTTCCAGCACGGTGAGGTGTTCGTCACCGAGGACGGCGCCGAGACCGATCTCGACGTCGGTCACTACGAGCGGTTCCTCGACCGCGACCTCAATCGCTTCGCCAACGTCACCACCGGGCAGGTCTACTCCGACGTCATCGCCAAGGAGCGGCGCGGTGAGTACCTCGGCGACACCGTCCAGGTGATTCCGCACATCACGAACGAGATCAAGGACCGCATGCTCGCCATGGGCGACGGCGACGTCGACGTGGTCATCCACGAGATCGGCGGCACGGTCGGCGACATCGAGTCGCTGCCGTTCCTCGAGGCGGCCCGGCAGGTGCGCCATGACGTCGGCCGGGAACGCTGCTTCTTCCTGCACGTCTCGCTCGTGCCGTACCTCGCGCCGTCGGGGGAGCTGAAGACCAAACCGACCCAGCATTCGGTGGCCGCGCTGCGGCAGGTGGGTATCTCACCCGACGCCATCGTGTGCCGCTCGGACCGGCCGATCCCCGACGGCGTCAAGCGCAAGATCTCGCTGATGTGTGACGTCGACCTCGAAGCCGTCGTGGCCGCCGTCGACGCGCCGTCCATCTACGACATCCCGAAGGTGCTGCACTCCGAGGGCCTCGATGCCTACGTGGTCAAACGCCTCGGGCTGTCCTTCCGCGACGTCGACTGGACCGCCTGGGACGAGCTGCTGCGCCGCGTGCATCATCCACGTCACGAAGTCACGGTCGCCCTGGTGGGCAAGTACGTCGATCTGCCCGATGCGTACCTGTCGGTCACCGAGGCGCTGCGCGCGGGCGGCTTCGCCAACGACGCGCGGGTACGTATCCGCTGGGTACCCTCCGACGAGTGCGCCACCCCCGAGGGCGCCGCTGCCCAACTGGGCGACGTCGACGGCGTGTGCATCCCGGGCGGGTTCGGCATCCGTGGCATCGAAGGCAAGATCGGGGCCATCCGCTACGCGCGCGAGCAGCACGTCCCGACGCTGGGCTTGTGCCTGGGACTGCAGTGCATGGTCATCGAGTACGCCCGGGCCGAGGCCGGCCTCCCGGAAGCCAGCTCGTCGGAGTTCGACCCGGACACCCCGGCGGCGGTCATCGCCACGATGGAAAACCAGAAGGGCATCGTCGCCGGTGAGGGCGACCTGGGCGGCACCATGCGCCTGGGGTCGTACCCCGCGGTGCTGGCCGAGGGGACCCTGGTACGCGAGCTGTACGGCACCGATCGAGTCGCCGAGCGGCACCGTCATCGCTACGAGGTCAACAACGAGCATCGCGACCGCCTGCTCAAGGCCGGACTGGTCGTGTCGGGCACCTCGCCGGACGGCACGCTCGTCGAGTTCATCGAACTGCCGCGCGACGTGCACCCGTACTTCGTGGCGACGCAGGCACATCCGGAGCTGAAGTCTCGGCCCACCCGCGCGCATCCACTGTTCGCCGGGCTGATCGAGGCTGCGGTTCAGCGCCAGCAGGAGACGCGCCTGCCCGTCGACATCGAGCCCGCACCCACCTCCTGACGTCCAGGGTCAGGACGGCGCGGTGCCGGCCAGCTGCGCGAGCCGCTCGGCCATGGTGTCGAGCACGGACTGCTCGGGCAGCGGCAGATCGGCGAGCGCGCTGAGGTACAACCCGTCACCGACGAGCCGGACGATCTGCGCGGTGACGGGGTCGTCGATGCGCTCGGTCAGGATCTCCGCCCACCGGGCGAAGCAGTAGATGATCAGCCGCCGCGCCTCGGCGCTGGCGACGTCGTTGGTGCGCAACGCCGCGAGCAGCGACCAGAACAACGCGCGGTCCGGCGAACTGGGCAGCGAGGCACGCAGGTAGAACCCGACGACGTCGTCAGTGGTCGCAGCGCGCTCGAACTCCGCATCGGCTGCGTCGGCCAACCGCTGTGCCAGCCCGGTGATCAGCGCTTCCTTGGTGGGGAAGTGATAGAGCAGCCCGCCCTTGGAGACGTTCGCGGCAGCGGCCACCTTTTCGAGCGTGACGGCGGGCAGGCCTTGCTCGATGAGCAGCTGCTGGAGGGCGTCGAGAATGACGTCACGAGACGAGGGTCGCGGCACAGAAATCAGTGGCCTTCGTGAGGCGTTGGGCTTTACCGTCTGGACGGTACAGTTTACGCGAGGAGTCTCCATGCCTACGACATCGCCGTTGCGGCACCGTGCGCCGACCTCCCGGCGAGCCTGGGCCGCGCTCGCGGTGTTGTTGCTGCCGGTTCTGTTGATCTCGGTCGACTCGACCGTCCTGAGCTTCGCCGTGCCGCACCTCAGCGCGGACCTGGCGCCGACCGGGACCGAACTGCTGTGGATCGTCGACGTCTACGGCTTCATGATCGCCGGGCTACTGGTCACCATGGGGACCCTGGGTGACCGGATCGGACGCCGCCGGTTGCTGCTGATCGGCGCGGTGGCTTTCGGCGCGGCCTCGGCGATGGCGGCGTACGCGCCGTCGCCGGAGGTGCTCATCCTCGCGCGGGCCCTGCTCGGGGTGGCTGGAGCGACGCTCATGCCCTCGACATTGTCGCTGCTGCGCAACATCTTTCTCGACACGCGGCAGCGGACCCTGGCCATCGCGATCTGGGCGACGATGTTCTCCGTGGGCTCGGCGTTGGGGCCGGTGGTCGGCGGATGGCTACTGGGGCACTTCTGGTGGGGATCGGTCTTCCTGGTCAATCTGCCCGTGATGGCTCTGCTGCTCGTGCTGGCGCCTCTGCTGGTGCCGGAGTCGCGTGACCCGGAGCCGGGCCGCTACGACCTGGCCAGTGCCGGACTGTCCCTCGTGGCCATGCTGCTGGCGGTGTACGGCATCAAGAACCTGGTTGCGGGCGGGGTGGACCTTCTGTCGGCGGCCGCGTTGGTCGCCGGCGTCCTCGTCGGGTTCGTCTTCGTACGGCGCCAGCGCCGACTCACCGTCCCCCTACTCGACCTCGGCCTGTTCCGGCACCGGGCGTTCAGCGCGTCGACGGTGACCAACCTGCTGACCACGTTCGCGATCATCGGCGCGCTGTTCTTCATCACCCAGTACCTGCAGTTGGTGCTCGGGCTCGAGCCGATCGAGGCCGGCTTCGTGCTCGTGCCCGGGCTCGCCCTGGCCATCGTCACCGGACTGGGCGCGGTTCCGCTGATGCGGCGGGTCGCCACGGCGTGGCTGGTCTTCGCCAGCCTGCTGACCGTCGCCGCCGGGTATTCGCTCCTGACGCTCGTGGGCGCCGAGTCCGGCGTCCCCGTCGTGATGGTGGCGTTCGTGCTGATCGGCGGCGGTGTCGGGCTCGTGCAGACCATCACGAACAACCTGATCATGAACACGGTCGAGCCCGCCAAGGCGGGCGCGGCGGCGGCGGTGTCGGAGACGGCGTACGAGGTCGGCGGCGGTGCCGGTATCGCTGTGCTCGGCAGCGTGTTGGCCACTGTGTACGCCCGCACGTTGTCACCGGTGGACGGCATCGGCGACTCCGCGCTGGACCGCGCGGGCGAGACCATCGGGGGAGCCCAGGCGGTGGCTGGTGAGACCGGCGGCCCGGCCGGAGCAGCGCTGCTCCAGGTTGCGGGCGAGGCGTTCACCAGCGCGGTTCATGTGACGAGCATCATCGGGGCGGTGGTCGTGGCCGTGGCTGCCACGCAGATGCTCATCGTCCTGCGCCGCGCCGCGGTGCGGTGAGCACCGGTCGTAGGGTGGCGGTGTGACTGATCCCGTCGAAGACGTACCGGCGAGCTGGCCGGTCATCGCGTCGGCCACCACCTTCGACGGCGGCGTCGTCAGTGTTCGCAGCGACACCGTGCGCTCTCCCGTGGACGGCGCGGAGTTCGTCCGTGACGTCGTCGTCCATCCCGGCGCGGTGGCCGTCGTCGCCGTCGACGACCACGAACAGGTCCTGGTGGTCCGCCAGTACCGCCATCCGGTCCAGCTGCGGCCCCTGGAACTGCCCGCCGGGCTGCGCGACGTCGAAGGTGAGCCGGCGCACCGCACCGCCGAACGCGAGCTGTACGAGGAAGGTCACATCCGCGCCGCCACCTGGCGAGTCCTCGTCGATCTGTTGCCGTCACCGGGCATGACCGACGAGGCGATCCGGGTGTTCTTGGCCCGCGACATCACGACGGTGCCCACCGACGAGCGCTACAGCGGCCACCACGAGGAAGCGGACATGGGCGCCGCCTGGGTGCCGATGACGGAGCTGGTGGACGCCATCTTGGCCGGGCGGGTCCAGAACGCCACTCTGTGCGCTGGTGTGCTCGCGGCCTGGGCGGCGCGCAACGGCGCGGGCTATGCCGCGTTGCGAGCGCCGGATGCGGCGTGGCCGTCCGGCGACGGGGTGGCGCGACGCGGCTAGACTCACCCCGCCCGTCCGCCAGGGCGGGCACTCGACGTGATCGAGCCGAGGTCGAAGGGACGGACACGCGTGCTGGTCGGTATCCCGACGGAGGTCAAGAACAACGAGTTCCGCGTCGCCATCACACCTGCGGGCGTGCACGAGTTCGTCCGGCACGGGCACGACGTACTCGTCGAGGCCGGCGCCGGGCTCGGATCATCGATCCGCGACGAGGAGTATCGCGCTGCCGGTGCCCGCATCGTCGCCGAAGCCGCCGACGTGTGGGAAGCCGACCTGGTGTGCAAGGTGAAAGAGCCCGAACCCGACGAATACCACCTGATGCGCCGCGGCCAGGTGCTGTTCACTTACCTGCACCTGGCGGCGTCGAAGGAATGCACGCAGGCTCTGCTCGACGCCGGGGTCACCGCCGTGGCCTACGAGACGGTCGAGAGCGCGTCGGGACAGCTGCCCCTGCTCGCGCCGATGAGTGAGGTCGCCGGCCGGATGGCCACTCAGGTCGGCGCACATCTGCTGGAACGTGCTCGGGGCGGGCGGGGCATCCTGCTCGGCGGTGTGCCCGGCGTGAAGTCGGCGAAGGTCGTGATCATCGGTGCCGGGACCTCCGGGGTGAACTCGGCGATCATCGCGACCGGGATGCAGGCCGACGTGTGGATGCTGGACAAGAACGTGGCCCGGTTGCGCTACATCGACGAACTGTTCGGTGGCCGGGTCCAGACCATCGCATCGAACCTGTTCGAGGTGGAGAACGCCGTCGTCGACGCCGACCTCGTCATCGGCGCGGTGCTCGTGCCCGGCGCCAAGGCGCCGACGCTGGTGTCCGACGAGGTGGTGGCCAGGATGCGTGCGGGCAGTGTGCTGGTCGACATCGCCATCGATCAAGGCGGATGCTTCGAGAGCTCGCGCCCCACCACGCACGACGACCCGACGTTCGTCGTCCACGACTCGATCTTCTACTGTGTATCGAACATGCCCGGCGCCGTGCCGCACACCTCCACGTACGCGCTGACGAACGTCACCTTGCCGTACGCTCTGGAACTGGCTGACCAAGGCTGGCGCGCGGCCATGCGAGACGATGCCGCATTGGCCCGGGGCCTGAACACCCACGACGGTGCGCTGACGTACGCCCCGGTGGCCGAAGCACACGGCCTGGCGTCGATTCCGCTCGACGACGTGTTGGGCTGAGGCGGACGCCCACGGGCAGCCGCACGGACCGAGGAGCCGCGAGACGATGGACACGACCGGGACGGCCCTCGACGATGCCGTTCGACGGTATCTCGATCATCTGGCGGTCGAACGGGGCCTGGCCGCGAACACGCTCGCGTCGTACCGCCGTGACCTGCGCCGCTACGTGCGCTTCTTGATCGAGCGGGACCGGCTCTCGCCGGTGGACATCGACGCGGAGGACGTGAGCGCGTTCCTGCGTAGCTTGCGTGAAGGTGACGGTGAACGGCCCGGCCTGGTGGCCAGCTCCGCGGCGCGAACGCTGGTCGCGGTGCGCGGGCTGCACCGGTTTCTGCACCGCGAGGGTCTGTCGGCGGTCGATCCCGCCAGCGATGTCCGGCCGCCGACGCCACCGCGGCGGCTGCCGAAGGCCATCGCGTTGGCCGACATCGAGCGATTGCTCGGCGCCGCGTCGGCCGGCGACGACGCACGCGCCCTTCGCGACCGGGCGTTGCTGGAACTGTTGTACGGCTGCGGTGCGCGCATCTCCGAAGCAGTCGGCCTGGACTGCGACGACATCGACTCCGAGGCCGGCACCGTGCTGTTACGCGGCAAGGGGGGCAAGGACCGGATCGTGCCCATCGGCCGCTTCGCCCGTGAGGCCGTCGACGCCTATCTCGTCCGGGCCAGGCCGGGGCTGGTCGCCGCTGGAGCGGGGACACCGGCGTTGTTCCTCAACGCCCGCGGTGGCCGGTTGTCGCGGCAGAGCGCGTGGTCGGTACTGCGGGCGGCGGCGAAACGGGCGGGGCTGTCCACGACGGTGACCCCGCACACGTTGCGCCACTCGTTCGCCACGCACCTGTTGGAAGGCGGGGCTGACGTGCGTGTGGTGCAGGAACTGCTCGGGCATGCCTCGGTGACGACCACGCAGGTCTATACCCTGGTCACCGTCGACCGACTCCGTGAAGTCTACGCGGCTGCTCACCCGCGTGCCCGCA
>JAJYTA010000060.1 GCA_021793295.1 Actinomycetes bacterium | reverse complement strand
CGGCCTTCGGACAAGGCACCCGGACCACCGACGAGTTGTTGAACATCATCGAAGACATCGCCCCGGCGTCCGTGGCCGCGGACCTCGAAGGACCCATCCAGAACCTCGCTGACCCACCCGGCGCCGGCCTCGCCTTGATCATCGGGTTGGCCGTGGCGTTGTGGTCGGCCTCGGGCTACGTCGGCGCGTTCGGCCGCGCGATGAACACCGTCTACGGCGTGACCGAAGGCCGGCCGTTCTGGAAGCTCCGCCCGATCATCCTGGGCGTGACCTTACTGATCATGGTGCTCATCCTGGCCGCCATGGTGATGTTGATCGTCAGCGGCCCGCTCGCCCGGTCGATCGGCGAGACCATCGGCGCCGGAGACACCGCGGTGATGGTGTGGAACATCGCCAAGTGGCCCGCGCTGCTGCTGATCGTGATCTTGATCGTGGCGATGCTGTACCACCTCACGCCGAACATCAAGAAGCCGAAGTTCCGCTGGCTCAGTGGTGGCGCCGTCATCGCGATCGTCGTGTGGGCCGTGGCGTCGGCGGCGTTCGGCTTCTATGTCGCCAACTTCGGTAGCTACAACGCCACCTACGGCGCGCTGGCCGGCGTGATCGTGTTCCTGCTGTGGCTGTGGTTGACGAACCTGGCCCTGCTGTTCGGTGCGGAGTTCGACGCCGAGGCCGAGCGAGCCCGGGAGCTGCGGGACGGCAAAGCCGCGGAGGAGGACCTGCAGTTGCCGCCACGCGACAGCAAGGGCATCGACAAGGCTGAGGCGAAGCACGCCGAGCTCGTGCGCCAAGGGCGCAGCCTACGCACCCAAAGCCGGATGGACGAGAGCTAGCGGGCCAGATTGGCGCGGGCGCGCGCGGCGAACCACGCTGAGACCCGGTGCGCCATGCGTGCGCTGGAATCGGCCCAGCGAGCGAAGCGGTCGAGTCGTCGGGCGCGCCGCACCCGGCGGGCCTGCGCCGATGCCGACGCTTCCTGGTGGAGGCGCATCGCACGTTCGCGATGCATGGTGTCGTGCAGCTGAAGATTCATGGCCGTCGCTCCAGAGTGATGTGGCCGCTGACCGTGCGGGCGGACAGCATGAGCTTGTGGTCGGAGTCGCCCGGACCGTCGGCTTCGTCGAGCCCGGAGCGCACCCGCCCGCTGACCGACGAGACGTCGAGGTGGGCAGCTGTACCGGCGGCGATGCCGACCTCGACGTCGCCACTCACCGTCTTGACCCGCAGTTCGCCTGCGACGGCCCGGCGAATGGTGACATCGCCGGAGACGGCTTTGACCTCGAACGACCCGTCGAGCACCGAGACGGTGACGTCGCCGGATCCGGTGGTCGCCGAGCCCGAACCCACCGCACCGGTGAGCTCGACGTCACCCGAACCGGTGCTGAGTTCGGCTCGGCCACCGGCGACGTCGACGGTGATGTCACCAGAACCGGTAGAGGCCGTGACGGACTGGGCGGTGCGGACGACGACGCTGCCGCTGCCGGCTTTGAGCTCGGCATCGGTGCACGAGTCCACGGAGATGTCGCCGGAGCCGGACTTGGCCGTGACCGCGGCGAACTCGCCATCCATCACGAGCTTGCCGGAGCCGCTCTGCAGGTCGAGTGCGCTTGCTCGCGGCACGGTGACGCTGATGTCGACCGATGCGCGTTGCAGACCGGAGCTCGGCGTCTTCGGGACCTCGATGTGTAGGGCACCAGCACGGAAGTCCACCGTGGTGGCGTCGATGATCTGGTCGGCGTCGGGCCCGGAGGCTCGCAGGTCGACACTCACCTCAGTGGTGTCGAGCGCGGTGACGATCGTCTCGCCGGAGTGCTGCCGGACACTGACATCGACCGGGCCGTCAGCCGGGAACGTCACCGGGTAGGCGTGGTGGGACATGCGGGACCTCCTGGGGTCACTCAGCGCACCCAGCCGGAGATTCGCCGGCCGGTGCTGACCCGGCTGCCGGGTCGGTTGGTGGGGGTGGGTTCGAGCATCTGGGTGACGGCGCGAACGAGCCAGGCATTGACCGAGAGCCCCTCCGCTGCGGCGGCTTCCTCGATGCGCACCTTGAGCCGCTCGGGAATGCGAAGCGACACCCGGGAGGTGCCTGCGTCGGCGTCCGGCGGCATCGGAGGTTCCGGTGGCGTCGGCGGAGCTGGCGACGCCGGCGATTCCGGCGGTAGAACGGCCTCACTGGCGACCATCTCGGGCCGCCCGCCGCGCAACCGCACGTCGACGGAGATCCCGTCGAGCTGGGCGGTGATCTCGGCCGCCGCGTCGGCCAGCGCCTCGAGCAGGGTCAAGCGCAAAGACGGCTCGACCGCATAGGACAGCCGCTCCGCCGCGGCGCGCACGTCGTCGGCTGCCGCGTCACCGGCAGCGGCGAGCGAACCGCGGAGCGATTCTACGTACGGCGTGAGTTCCATGACGCCATCATGGCGCCACCCTTGACGTCATACTGCCGTCAAATGATCATGTTCACTATGTATTCGCTTGCCACACCACCCATGCACGCCTGGTGATGCGACAGAAATCCTCGTGGCGAACCCGCAGCCGGTGGCCTACGACGCCGCGCCCCGCTTGACCCCCGCCAGCAGCAGCTGCGCCACGTCCACGACCTCGACGCCCTCGCCTCGACCGTCAGCCTGCGCCTCGGTGAGCCCGTCAGAGAGCATCACCCGGCAGAACGGGCACCCTACGGCGATCGCCTCGGCGCCGGTCGCCAGCGCTTCCTCGGTCCGCTCGGTGTTGATGCGCTTGCCGATGCGCTCCTCCATCCACATCCGCGCACCGCCAGCACCACAGCAGAACGACGTCGACCCACTGCGGGGCATCTCGCGCAGTTCCATCCCGGGCACCGCACCGACGAGCTCGCGCGGCGGTTCGTAGACCTGGTTGTGCCGGCCGAGGTAGCACGGGTCGTGATAGGTCACCGGGCGACCCGCCACCGCGCCGGGCTCCGCCGCCACCGGGGTCAGCTTGCCCTCGCGGACCAGGCGGTTGAGCAGCTGCGTGTGGTGCACGACCTCGAGCTGGATGCCGAGCTGGGCGTACTCGTTCTTCAGCGTGTTGAAGCAGTGCGCACACGTCGACACCACGCGCACCGCCTTGCTCTCCCGCAGCACGTCGACGTTCTGCAGCGCGAGCTGCTGGTACAGGAACTCGTTGCCGGCGCGGCGGGCCGGGTCTCCGGTGCAGGTCTCACCGTCGCCGAGCACGGCGAACGAGACGCCGGCGGTGTGCAGCAGCTCGGCCACGGCGCGGGTGGTCTTCTTCGCGCGGTCCTCGTACGCACCCGCGCAGCCGATCCAGAACAGCCAGTCCACCTCGTCGAGCGACTCGACGTCGGAGCCGACCACCTTGACCTCGAACGGCAGGTCCGCAGCCCACTCCATCCGCTTCGAGCCGCTGACACCCCACGGGTTGCCGGCCTTCTCGAGGTTCTTGAACAGCCCGTTCAGTTCGTTCGGGAACTCCGTCGCGATGAGCGACTGGTAGCGCCGCAGGTCGAGAATATGGTCGACGTGCTCGATGTCGACCGGGCATTGCTCGACACACGCCCCGCACGTCGTACACGACCACAAAACGTCGGGATCGATCACGCCGCCGGCCTCGGCCGGGCCGACGATGGGCCGCTCGGCCTCGGCCAGCGCCTCGGCCGGGACATCGGCCAACTGCTCGGCGCTCGCCTTCTCGTCGCCGGCCAGATCCTTTCCGCCACCGGCCAGCAGGTACGGCGCCTTCGCATACGCGTGGTCGCGCAGGTTCATGACCAGCAGCTTCGGCGACAGCGGCTTGTCGGTGTGCCACGCCGGGCACTGCGACTGGCACCGTCCGCACTCGGTGCACGTCGAGAAGTCGAGCAGGCCCTTCCAGGAGAAGTCCTCGATGGCGCCGACGCCCAGCGAAGCGTCCTCGTCGAGGTCCTCGATGTTGGCGAAGTCGACCGGCTCGCCCCCGACGGTGAGCGGCTTGGCTGCGCCGAGCGCCGGACGTCCGTCGCTCTCGCGCTTGAAGTAGATGTTGAAGAACGCCAGCCCGCGGTGCCAGGCGACCCCCATCGTCAACTTCCACGCGATGACGGTGAAGAACGCCCACGACACGACGATCTTGAACGCTGCCACCACGTGGATCGCGAGTTCGACGTCGCCGGTGGCCATGCCCTCGAACGCCGAGCCGATGAACGCCGTCAGCGGGAAGTGCAGCGCGTCACCGAACAGGCGGTACTCCATCGCCCGCAACGCGATGATGCTCAGCGCGATGGCGGTGATGGTGAACTCGACGTAGTAGGCCTCCCAGAACGTCGAACCGAAGAACCGCGAGCGACGGCCATGGGTGCGCGGGTGCGAACGCTGCCGGATCACGATCAGCACGACGATGCCGATCAGCGTCAGCCACGTGATCGCCTCGGTGAACCACTCGAACGGGATCCAGTGCCCGATCAACGGCAGCGCGTAGTACGCATCGAACAGCTGCCCGTACGCCGTGATCAGCGTGAACACCAGCGTGAAGAAGCCGATCATGACGAACCAGTGCGCGACGGCGACGACCGGGCGCTTCAGCATCCGGGTGTGCCCGAGGAACTCACGCAGCAACGTCGCCGTGCGCTGCCGCGGGTTGTCTTTCAGACCTGGCGCGGGCTGCCCGAGCCGGATGACGCGCACCATACGTACGACGGCGTCGGTGAACACCGTCAGCGCCAACACCGTGACACCCAGCGCCACGACGATAGCCACGTACTGCATGAGGCTCGGCCCCCTTAGCTGGTCGAATCGCGCCCTACATTACCCGCGAGTAACTAGTCCGTGTCCGCCGTATCGCCCTGGTGGAAGTTCAGGTACGAACGGCTCGGCGTCGGTCCCCGCTGGCCCTGATAACGAGACCCGTGCCGCTGAGAGCCGTACGGCTCGTCCACCGCGCTGCTCAGCGCGAAGAAGCACAGCTGCCCGACTTTCATGCCGGGCCACAGTTTCATCGGCAGGGTCGCCACGTTGGACAACTCCAGCGTGACATGCCCGGTGAAGCCGGGGTCGATGAACCCCGCCGTGGAGTGCGTCAGCAGGCCCAGGCGGCCGAGGCTGCTCTTGCCTTCCAGCCGGGCCGCGACGTCGTCGCCCAGCGTCACCGTCTCGAACGTGGAGGCGAGCACGAACTCGCCGGGATGCAGGACGAAGGGCTCACCGGGCTCGGGTTCGACCACGCGGGTCAGGCCGGGCTGTTCCTGTGCCGGGTCGATGTGCGGGTAGCGGTGGTTTTCGAAGACGCGGAAGTACCGGTCCAGGCGGATGTCGATGCTCGACGGCTGAACCATGTCGGGGTCGTACGGGTCGAGTTGGACCCGCTTGGACTCCACGGCGGCCCTGATGTCGCGGTCGGAGAGCAGCATAAGGGGACACTACCGAGGGTGCGCGGGCCGCGTGGCATCGGAAGGGCTGGTAGCGCGTGACGGCGCGGGCGGGACACCACCAGGCGACCTGTCGCACCGACAGGCGTGCATGGGTGGCGCGGCAGGGATTTGGCAAGTGAACATGATCATTCAAACCGAACTCCCCTGGCCAGCGCCCCGGAGTGGGGGTGGCCAGGGGAGTTCGTCAGTGCTGTGGACTCAGGTGGACGTCAGCCGCCGAGCGTTCCGGCGCGCCAGTCCTCCAGGAAGTCCGGGTTCTCGTCGAGCCACGCCTGGACGGACTCGGCGTTCTGCTCCCGGTTGTTCTGCACGACCAGGATGTCCTCGATCTCGAGCAGCTGATCGTTGGTCACATACAGGTTCTTGAGCAGCTGCGCGACATTCGGGAAGTCCTCGCTGAAGCCAGGACGGCCGACGTTGTACAGCCGCTCGGCCTCACCGAGAGCGCCCTCGGGGTCCTCGAGGTCACGGATGTCGTACGCGGCGTAGGCCCAGTGCGGGTGCCACAGCGACACGGCGATGTTTTCACCGGAGTTCATCGCCTTCTCGAGCTCGGAGAGCATCGCCGGAGTCGAGGAGGTCGGGTAGTCCCAGTCCTCGAGGCCGTAGGTCGGGATGACCTGCTCCTTGGTGGTCTTGGTCAGACCGGCGCCCGGCTCGATGCCGACGATGCGCCCGCCGTACTCCTCCTTGTAGTCGGCCAGCTCGTCCAGCGACTGCGCCGGCGAGTCGGCATTGACCGCCGTGGTGAGGTAGCCCTCGTCGAACCAACAGCTGATCGCCTCGAGGTCGTCGCCGAACTGATCGATGTAGGCCGCGTGGGTGTTGGGGAACCACGCGTCGACGATGACGTCGATGTCGCCGTCAGCCACACCGGTGAACACCGCGCCGGCCTCGGGCAGCTCGCGTGCGGTCACGGTGTAGCCCTGCTCCTCCAGCGCCGTCCGCAGCAGCTCGTAGACGACGTAGTTCTCGTCCCAGCCGGCGAAGACGCCGATGGTGATGTCGGTTTCGTCGTCACCGGTGCCCTCGGGGTCGGGCATCTCCCCGGCCTCGGAAGCCGGCTCGCACGACCCGGTGTCGACGTCGGAGACCATCTCGACTTCGGTCTCGGAACCGTTGTCGCCGCCGTCGCCAGAGGTGGTGTCACCACCGTCGTCGTCGGAGCCACACGCCGTGAGCATCAACCCCCCGGCCAGCAACGCCGCCGTCACATAGGCGAATCTCGATCTGGACTGACGCATCTACTTATCCTCTCTTCAGAAATTTCGCAGTACCGCAAGGGTTAGTCACGGACCTTTGCCGCCTTGACGACCGGCGCCCGATCGGCGAGCGCAGCCACGATCCGGTCCAGATAGATCGCGATGATGACCACCGACACGCCGGCTTCGACGCCCAGGGCGACGTTGAGGCTGCTCAGGCCGGACAGCACATCGAGGCCGAGGCCTTCCGCGCCGACCATGGCCGCGAGGACCACCATCGACAGCGCCAGCATGATGACCTGGTTGATACCGGCCATGATGGTCGGCAGCGCCAGCGGCAACTGGATCTGGCGCAGGATCCGCCCGGGCGGCGATCCGAACGCCTGGCCGGCCTCGACCACCTCGGCGTCGACCTGCCGGATGGCCAGTTCGGTCAACCGGACACCGGGCGGCATGGCGAACACCACGGTCGCGATGATGCCGGGCACCTCACCGATACCGAACGCCGCCAGCGCGGGAATCAGGTACACCATCGGCGGCAGGGTCTGCATGAAGTCGAGCACGGGCCGCACGACGTTGCTGACCGGTTGTGACTTCGCCGCCAGGATGCCGATGGGAACGGCGAGGATGACCGCCACCGCCGCTGAGATCAGCACCAGCGAGAGCGTCTGCATCGCGCCCTCCCACTGGTCCATTCCGGCGATCAGGTAGAAGCCGAGGACGGCGAAGATCGCGAACTGCCACGAGCGCGCCAGCCAGCCGAGCGCACCGAAGATGGCGATCATGACGAGGAACGGGGGCGCGTTCAGCCCCGACAGCAACGTCTCATAAGCCCAGCCCAGGCCGGTGTCGATACCGTCGAGGACGACTTCGAACGTCTCGGTGAACCAGTCGAAGGCGTCTTCGACCCACTGGCCGAGATCGATCCTCGGTTCGAGTACGTCGAACGACTCACTCACTGTGCCGCACCTTCCTGTCCGCTGGCTGCTCCGGCGGCCGATACAGGCTGCAGCGAGTGCGCGCCCGGGTCCTGGTCAGGGCTCTCGGTGATGCTGGCCATGGCCGCCAGCAGAGTGACCCGCGGCACCACGCCGACCAGCTTGCCCGCTTGGTCGACGACCGCGAGCGGCAGCTTCGACTCCGCAGACGGCGCGAACAGGTCGGCGAGGTAGGCATCCTCCTGCACCGCGGCGACGTCGTTCTTGATGATCTTGTCGAGCTTCTGGTCGCCACGCTTGACCGCGGCGACGACGTCCTCGTCGTACACCACGCCGTGCAGCCGATTGTCCCGACGCCCGACGGCGAAGGCGGCGCTCACGTGCTTCTCGCGCATGACGTGCTGCGCCTCACGCGGGCCTGCGTCGGCGTTGACCACGTACTGGGGCTTCTCCATGACGCTGGAAGCGGTGAGCACCCGGGTGCGGTCGACGTCGGCGACGAACTGCGCGACGTAGTCGTTCGCGGGGTCGTTGAGGACCTCTTCGGCCGTGCCGATCTGCACGATCCGGCCATCGCGCATGACGGCGATGCGATCGCCCAGGCGCATGGCCTCGTTGAGATCGTGGGTGATGAACACGATCGTCTTGTTCAGGCTCGCCTGCAGCTCGACCAGCTGGTCCTGCATTTCGCGCCGGATCAGCGGGTCGAGGGCGGAGAACGCCTCGTCCATCAGCATGATGTCGCTGCCGGCGGCCAGTGCGCGCGCCAAGCCGACACGTTGCTTCATGCCGCCGGAGAGCTGAGCGGGGTACTTGTCCTCCCAGCCCTTCAGCCCGACCAGCTCGAGGGCCTCGACGGCCTTGGCTCGGCGCTCCTCCTTGCTGACGCCCTGGATGTCCAGCGCATAGGCCGCGTTCTCGAGCACCGTGCGGTGCGGGAGCAGCGCGAAGTGCTGGAACACCATGCTGATCTTCTGCTGCCGCACCTGCCGGAGCTTGGCCGCGTCGATCTTGGCGATGTCGACGTCGTCGACGTACACGCTGCCCGCCGTCGGCGTCCACAAGCCGTTGAGCATCCGGATCAACGTGGACTTCCCGGACCCGGACAGGCCCATCACCACGAAGATCTCACCCGGTTGCACCTCGAACGATGCGTCGATGACGGCCGGCGTCGCGCCGAGTTTCGTCACCTCTTCACGACTAGCGCCGTCCAGCAACCGACGGACTGCTTCGTCTTGCTTGCGGCCGAAGACTTTGAATAGCCCTTCCGCGCGTACCGCGGTCACGCCTCACCTCTCGTCGATCAGCCACGCGACGCACCGGGCTACCCGGGCGAGGGCTTGTCGGCGCCTACGCAGGCAGCCGGTGAGCCACGCGACGTGTCGGGCGAATGAGGAATATCGGGACATCGGCACAGGCACGTTCATGCCGCCGAAGACGTCCGCGCGAGCCCCCACTCGCTCCCTGGTCTATCGCGAGGCTACCGAACAAACGGCGGACAGTGCGCGAAAGGTCCTGCTGACGTGCCCTTCGGCATGGATCGCAACCGGATCGTTGCCCCAGCGTCCGCTGAGCGAGACACAGTTTCGAGGCTCGGACGTCAGCATGCTAACCGCTGCGTAGCGCTGCGATCGGCTCGGTTCTGGACGCGCGCCACGCCGGATACGTCCCAGCCACGAGCCCGATCATGGCGCCGAGAAGCGGTGATGCGACGGCCAGGCGGACGTCCGCGGCTACCTCGAGGCGACCGAGGACGGTGTGGTGGAACTCGACCGCGCCCTGATCAGTTCGCTGCTGGAGGAGTCGTCCCTGCTGCAGCGGCTCATCGACGATCTCCAGGACCTCGCGCTCGCCGACGCCGGACAGCTGCGGATGCATCCTGAACCCACCGACATCGCCGCCCTGGCCCGGCAGGTGATCGCAGCGCATCGGGCGTCGGCCGACCACGCCGGTGTGGAGTTGACTCTGGACGCGGACGACGAGGTCACCGCGGCACCGTGGAGGTCACGAGCGTCGAAGGTGCCGGTTCGGTTTTCACCATCCGGCTGCCGGTCCAAATCGTCCTGGCTGCCCGGACGTAGGGAGTTGTACCCACCATGGCCGGACCGGGTATGCTCTGGTCGTCGCCGCCTTCAGGCGGCGTCTGCGGGTGTAGTTCAATGGTAGAACGCCAGCTTCCCAAGCTGACAACGCGGGTTCGATTCCCGTCACCCGCTCCACTGGTTCCGGCCCAACTCAACGGCAATTTCGCGACCTTGGCCGCTCACTTTCCCACCTGATGTCCGGTCGCGTGCTGCGTAGATCAGCGCAATCCAGCGCGAAACGAACTCCCATCTGCATCACCGCCAGCTTCCGCCACGCGGCGACCAAGAACGGCATCACGCGCACGACCGTCTACCTGGAGCAGGCACTACTCCAGCGTTTCGCGAGCACACGCGCCGCCCAGGCCTCGATAGCGCCTGGCCACGGCCACTATGGGGAGTCGCACGTCGTCCGCGCCATCTCGCTCCGAGTACATCGAGACGCCGCCGATTCCCGCGTCGTCTAGGCCAAGCCAAACCGTCGTGCCAGCCGCGCACGGAGGACGGAGCGTGCGCTTCACCCGACCATCGACTCGCGGTGCCTCCGCCGCCATACGTGCGCGACGCTCGTCGGCAATCCGTTGGCGTTCATGATCCGTAAGGCCGTCGGCACCCAGGCGTCCAGATGAGCCCCTAGCTGTGGAAACGCTGGGACGAGCCAGTTCCCAAGCTGATAACGAAGCTTCGATTCCCGTCACCCTGCTCTCATGTTTTCCGGATCGTCGTCTGTATCCGGATCGTCGTCGTCATCCGTCACGGGCTCGATTTCCAGAGGGTGACGTCGCTGGCAACTGTCGACCACTGCGGTAACCGCACCGGTGACGACGCCCCGGCCCTCCGCCCGCGCCAAACCTCAAGCCGCACGCCGGGAATCCCAGCGGGCGCCTGACAACATGCGCGGTGGCCTCTAGACACGCGTGATGAGCCAGCTCATTCTGAACCCCGAGCGTTGGCATCTCGTCACTCGACAATCCGCCGAGCGCCACCAATGCCCGCTCGGGGGGACTCACATGAGTATCAACAGACAGCAACAGACCAACATGGTCACCGACACGCTGGACACGCGGAAGATCGCCAGCCTCACGGGTTGGTTGATGGTGGCCACGTTCGTCACCTCGATCCCCGCCTACTTCGTCTTCTACGCCCCGGTGCGGGACAACCCCGACTACATCACCGGGGTCGGCGCCGACCCCACGTTCAGCGTGGCGATGGGGGCCACACTCGAGCTTGCGCTCATCGTCGCCAACGTCGGGACGGCGGTCGTGCCGTACGCGTTGTTCCGGCGCTACAGCGAACAGCTCGCTCTGGGCTATGTGGCCGCCCGCCTCGTCGAAGGGTTGTTCATCGGTGTCGGCGTCCTCAGCATGCTGACGTTCCTCTTCTTGCGCCAGGAAGGCACAGCCGGCGCGGACACGGCGGTCGGGGAGGCGTTGGTCGCGATCTACGATCGGGCCTTCCTGGTCGGCCCGGGGATCTTCGCCGGTGTCGCCAACGGCATGATCCTCGGCTATCTGATGTATCGGACCGAACTGGTGCCACGAGGCTTGGCGATGCTGGGACTCATCGGCGGTCCGCTGCTCGCGGCCGTCGGCGTCGCGATCATGTTCGACGTCACCGAGCGCGGGTCCACGGCACAAGCGCTTGCGACGATCCCGGAGTTCATCTGGGAGCTGTCGTTCGGTATCTACCTCATCGCGAAGGGGTTCAGACCGGCCGCTATTCAAGCTGGGTTGCACGGGGGACTGGCTGGGAACGGTCGGCGTCGGTAGCCACTCGAGACTCCACCAGGGCAGCGAATCCGAGCAGCCGCTCCTCCTCGTACCAGCCACCGACGAGTTGCAGCGACGCCGGCAAGCCACCCGGCCGGCGCAGCGGCACGGCCACCGCGGGCACTCCGGCGAAGTTCAGCGGAACGGTCAGATACGTCGTGGGCACGGCTTCGCCGATGCGCGGCGGTAGCGTCAGCAACGTGGGCAAGGCCAGCACGTCGTAGTGCGCCAGCAGGCTGCGCAGCCGGAGCTGCGCAGTCACCTGGAGACGCCGGCAGGCGACGACGTGCGCGGCGGTGATGGCGCCGCCCTTCTCGATGCCCTCGATATGGCGCTCCTCCAGCCCGTCTGCCTGGTCCAGCAGGTGGCGATGAGCAGCGTGGCCCTCGGCCATCATGAGGTCGTTCGCGGCCTCGATCCAGTCTTCCCATTCCGGGATCCACACGTCGGTGGTGCGGATCTGCGCCTCGTCGAGAGCCTCATCCACCGCGTCGTCGACGACCTGATCGGTGCGCGCGAAGCGCAACCTGGCCACCGTCGTCACATCGACCCGCTCAGCCGGCCGGAAACCCGGCTCCATCAGCCCCATACCGGTCGCCAGCCCCGCGACGTCGCGGGCCAGCGGGCCCACGGTGTCGAGCGTCCGCGAAAACTCGAAGACCCCCTGCGTCGACAGGCGCCCGGCCGTGGTCTTCAGCCCCGCGATGCCGCAGCACGCCGCCGGGACCCGCACCGACCCGCCAGTGTCCGTCCCGTACGCCACGTCGGCCTCGTTCGTCGCCACGGCGACCGCGGAGCCGCTGGAGGATCCGCCGGGGATACAATCGGGGTCGAGCGGATTCAGCGGGGTTCCGGTCCAGAGATTGAGCCCGTCGGCGTGGCGACACAGCTCCACCAGATTGGTCTTGCCCACGATCCGCGCGCCTTGTTGGCGGGCATGGTGCACCACCGGGGCGTCGAATCTCGCACTCTTCGCATCACGGGCGACGGCAGCGCAACCGACCGTGGTGGGCGTACCGACGACGTCGATGCAGTCCTTCACCGCCACACGCGGCCCGTCGCCGTCGGCATCCAGCCGAATCAGCCACGTGGCATTCCGGGTCATATGGACATCTTGCCTCATAGCGGACCCCGAGCGATCATGGATCGGCTCATCGATCTGCGGCGAGATAGACCAGCTCGGCCCCCTGGGGAAGCAGAAAACCGGCCCACCGCTCGGCTGGAGGCGCACCGGCCAACTTGCGTGCGGTGGTCAACGCGGCCACGTCCGGTCCGATCAGACCCAGCCGGCATGGCGCCACCCGGTGCACGCTCTGACCGAGACGAGCCAGCCACCGATCCAGCGGTCGCCGCCACAGCAACGAATCGGCGCCGCGGAAGCCGAAGGCGGCGCTGCGCGGCTCGGCCAACTCCAGCGCCACCACGGGCACGAAGAACACCAGCCAGTCGGTGCCGGAACGCTGGCGGATCACCCGCGCGGCCACCACGACGGACCGGCCCCTCGGCAGTCGCGCCACCCCGGCCAGCCACCCATGGCGCTCGACATGCTCTACCGTGCACGGCACGTCGTGGTAGCCGGGCGGCCGGCCGTCCGTCGGCCCCAGGCAGCCCTCCACCTCTGCGGCACCCCAAACAGCCTGGAGGGCAGCCTGCAACCGAGACTCGTCGCGATCTCCGAGCTCGAGGGCCAGTTCGTACCGGCCCCCATGCCAGAGCGCTTCGTCCTGAAGGTCGGATGCGTCGGCCACGCCGACATCATCGCGTGCCGCGCCCGTTCACGCGATGATCTACGCCTCGTCCGCCGGGTTCAGCGCCCGACGGCCTTCTCGAGTTCGCGCTTGTTCATCGTGGACCGGCCCTTGATGCCCTTGCGCTTGGCCTCGGCGTAGAGCTGGTCCTTGGTCCGCCCGCCGGGGCCGCTACCCGAACGCTTGCCACCGCGACGACCAGCGGAGATGTCCTTGGTGGACGACTTGCTCTTCTGGTCGGCCTCGCCGGACTGCGCGCGTTCCTTGTTGACCGTGCGTGCGGCGATCTCTTCGGCCGTGTCCTCCTTGTAGCCGCGATCCTTCAGCCCGGACTTCACGTGCTCGTACTGCCGTTCGCGCTTCTTGCTCCACTGCTTCTGTGGCATTCCGCCCGGCACCTCCTCGACGCGCTGATACGGGTTCGGTACCCAGGGGAGTGATCCTCACGCCCCGGCCGCGAGAACGCAGCGGTCATTCGGGCAGGCTCCGATAGACGTCAGCCGGCTTCACCCACACGCCGTTACCGCCACAGCGTGCGTCGTCGATGCGGACGTACACGTGATCGGCATCCCACCGGACCGCCTCACCCGGCAGGTACTCCTCGCCGTCTTGCGCCCAGACCACGCGCACCGTGACCGGGATGGGATCGTGGTCTTTGAACGAGGCAGGCTTGCGCGGCCAATGCATGTTCAGCACAGCGCGGCGCCGCAGCACATGTGGCGGCTGATCACGGCTGGACATCCCGGAACTCACACGACCATTGTCGAACACATGTTCCCATGATCGCCACCGCGCCGACCCGAACCCGCCCGCTCGGTCACGCCTAGAATGCTCGGTCCGACCAGCGAGGCGACCGGGAGGCCTGACGTGAGCAGTAAGTTCACCGAACTGGCGATCGACTGTGCCGATCCGGACCGCCTCGCCCGGTTCTGGTGTTCGGTCCTCGACTACGAAGTGCTCGACCGCGACGACGAGATCGTCACCATCGGCTCCCCCGCCGCGCCGGAGGGCCGTCACGCTCCCGGCCCCGTGCCGCCGACGTTGACGTTCGCGCGGGTCCCCGAGGGCAAGGCCGGCAAGAACCGACTGCACATGGACGTCAACGCCACCGACCGAGAGCAGGACGAGGAGGTCCGCCGCCTGCTCGAGCTCGGCGCAAGTCATGTCGACGTCGGGCAGACCGGCGAGGAGAGCTGGGTGTGCCTGGCCGATCCGGAGGGCAACGAGTTCTGCGTCTTGGCCACCCGCTGCCCCTGAGCTCAGTCCGGCAGGAGTGGCACGGCGGGGCCGAGGTCACGCCCGAGCAGGGCGGCCCGGGTGAGCGCGGACGAGCCGAAGCGGTCGCGCACGTCGTCGACGCTGGCGTCCAGGGTGTGGTTCGCGCGCTGGTCGAACGGCAGCGGTGGCTGGACGGCGCCGTCGCCGCCGAGATTCGTCAACGCCACCCCGATCAGCGTCACCCCGCGCGCCTGGATGATCGGCACCGCGGCGGCGAGCAGCGCCCGCGCCGTACCCAGGAGCTGCGCGGTGTCGGCGCTCGCTTCGGGCAAGGTGTGCGAGCGGGTGGCCCGGGTGTAGTCGCCGAAACGCAGCCGGAGCACCACGGTGCGGCTCACCCGCCGAGCCCGTCGCAACCGCCGGGCGACGCGGTCGACCAGCGCGGCGAGCACGGCGTCGAGCTCCTCGGGGGTTCGCGGGCCGCGGCCGAGCGCGGCCTGAGCGCCCATCGAGCGCCGGCGCCGGCCGACCTCGACCGGGCGCGGATCCCGGTTGAGCGCGAGCGCGTACAGGTGCCGGCCGGCGGCCTTGCCGAGGATGACGGTCAGCGCCGACTGGCCGAGTTGGGCGATGTCGCCGACCGTCTCGATGCCGCGGCGCCGCAGCTTTCCAGCCGTGATCTCACCGACGCCCCACAACCGCTCGATGGGCAGCGGATGCAGGAAGGCGAGCTCGGCGTCGGGCGGCACCTCCAGCAACCCGTCGGGCTTGGCGACCGCGCTGGCGACCTTGGCGAGGAACTTCGTGCGGGCCACCCCGACGGTGATGGCCAGCCCCACCTGCTCGCGCACTTCACGACGTAACGTCTCGGCGATGCCGGCCGCCGGCCCGGCCAACCGGCGCAACCCGCTGACGTCGAGAAACGCCTCGTCGATGGACAACCCTTCGACCACGGGCGTGGTGCGCCGGAAGATGTCGAACACCGCCGCGCTGGCCTCGCTGTAGGCCGACATCCGCGGCGGGACGACGATGGCCTGCGGACACAACCGGCGGGCCTGCGCACCACCCATGGCGGTGCGGACGCCGTAGGCCTTCGCCTCGTAGCTGGCCGCCAGCACGACACCGCCGCCGACGATGACCGGCTTGCCGCGCAAGCGCGCGTCGTCACGCTGCTCGACCGACGCATAGAAGGCGTCCAGGTCGGCATGCAACATCCCGGCCACCACGCTCACGAACACATGTTCGCATCTATCCTCCGGCATGGCCAGACTCAGACGCGCCGGACCACGTGCAGCAGGTACTCCTTGCGGTCGAGAGGGTTGTGATCAGTGCGCTGACGCACCGGGGGCGCACCGCGCACGGCCTCGTAGTGGCCGAACTCCGCTTCCAGCATGCCGGCCCCGTGGGTGAGAGTCGGCAGCCGCTGCTGCAGGGCATGCACTCGCGCGGCTGGAATCTCGCCCTCCACGACGGCTGACGACCTGCGCGTCCGGGTGGTCTGCGGGATCGCGCCGTACTTGGACAGCGCGGGCAGAACCCGGCCGAGCGCATCAGCCGGGCACTCGAGGTGAAAGCGATGGATCGGCTCACAGACGCGGGTGCCGGCCTGGCGCAACGCCGTCATCAGGACCAGTGGGGTCAGGCGGCGGAAATCCCCGGCCGTGCTCGACATGCTCTTGTCGAAAGTGCCGTGAGCATGACTCTGCCGCGCGTAGTACCCGGAATGCGTCATGGTGACGATGCAGTCCGGGACCTGCCAGCCGTAAAGCCCCTGCTGCAGCGATTCGCGCGCCGTCTCCTCCACCGCCTTGATGAAGGCGTACGGCATCGACCCCAGCTCGACATCCAGGCCGAACGTGACGCTGTTGCCCACCGGCGCGGGTTCCACTCGCAACCCCACGGTCGCGAGGAACGGATTCGTCTCGTCGGCGTCCTTGAACTCGACCGCCTCGCCGATCCCGACCGGCCGCTCGATACACACCGTCGTCGTCTCCCGGAACGTCACGTCGACGCCGAACTCCGCGGCCAGCGTGGTCTGGATGACCTCCTTCTGGACCTCGCCGTAGAGCGACAACAGGATCTCCTGCCTGACGCCGTCCAGGCGCAGGTTGATCAGTGGATCTTGATCGGCCAATTGCATGAGCGCCGCATGCAACACCGCGTTGTCGCTGTGGCGGCTGGGTACGACCACGGCCTCCAGCGTCGGCGGTGCGAAGTGCTGCCCGCGCCGGTGGTCGGACCGTGTTTCGCCGACGGCGTCGCCGACCCGCGCCTCGCCCAGGCCCCAGACCCGGCCGATCTGCCCCGCCGTCACCGCTGTGCGGTGAGCGCGAGCGTCTGTACCGGTGATCGCGGTGACCTTGGCTTCGCGGCCGGCGCCGAAGCGCAACCGCTCACGCACCCGCACCGTTCCCGAGAACAGGCGGATGCAGGCGATCTTCTCACCGCCGGGGCCGCGCTCGATGGCGAACACCGTGCCCGAGACCGGGCCGTCGGCGTCGGCCTCGGCGGCGGGCAACAGTTCGGTGACGCCGGCGACCAGTTCGTCCACACCGACGCCGGTGACAGCGGAGCCGTAGAACACCGGGAACACCAGGGCTTGCCGCACCTGCTGGGCTAGCGACGCGCGCAACCGCGTATACGTCATGGCCGTCTCGTCGTCGACGTACTCGGCCAGAAGCGCATCGTCGCCCTGGGTGAGCGTCTCGAGTAGCCGCGAAACGAACGACCCGTGCGAGGCGTCGTGGGTTTCGACCGAGGCGCCGCGGGTGCCGGGCTCGTGCGCTGAAGCCATGTCGATCACGGCCGGCGACAGCTTCTCGCTCAACTCACGCAGGACTCGTCCCGGCCGCGCGCCGGCTCGGTCGATCTTGTTCACGAAGATCACGGTCGGAATACGCAGCCGTCGCAGCGTGCGCATCAGTATCCGGGTCTGCGGCTGGACGCCCTCGACGGCCGACACGACGAGCACCGCGCCGTCGAGCACGCTGAGCACCCGCTCCACCTCGGCGATGAAGTCTGGATGGCCCGGCGTGTCGATCAGGTTGACGGTGACGTCGCCGACGTCGAAACAGGCGACGGCTGATTTGATCGTGATTCCGCGTTCGCGCTCCAGAGCCAGCGAGTCGGTGCGCGTAGTACCGTCATCGACCCGGCCGATCCGGTCGATGACGCCGGCGGCATACAGCAGCCGCTCGGTGAGACTGGTCTTACCGGCGTCGACGTGAGCGACGATCCCGAGGTTCACTGTGGTGGTCAAGCGTCATGTCCTTCGAATAGGGAACTCCTTTCTGGGCGGACATGAACGCTCGGCGCATGGTGACTCCTCGGGTCGAATTCGTGGAGGTTGGATCGTAGCGGTCGGCCACCGGCGCACGGCAACAGATTTTCCCGCCCGCCAGCACCGCGCCCCCGCGAGAGCTACAAGTCGTTGCCTGCGTAAGACAAGTTGAAGCTCTTGTTCACCAGCGGAAAGTCAGGAACGATCGTGTCGGTCAGCGCGACCGGTAGCGCAGGCCAGTTGAAGAACGACGGGTCGACGACCTTGACCCTGCTCAGCCGCCCGTCCGGGCCGAGTTCGACGCGATGCACGATCGTGCCGCGCCACCCTTCGGCGATGCCGACTCCCGAAGCGGGCACGGTCCCCGCCGGTCGAGGCGACGCCTCGGTGGCGGACTCGCCGGCGCCGGTGAGCAGTTCCGCGATCACCCGGGCCGACGTCTGCACCTCCGTAGCGCGAACGGTGAACCGCGCGAGGACGTCGCCGCCGGTCTCGGTGTGCACGGCGAAGGCAGGCCCCAGCGGGCTGGACGGGTGGTCCCGCCGGGCGTCGGTGTCGAGGCCGCTGGCTCTGGCGACGTAGCCGAGGGTGCCGATGTCGCGAGCCTGCGCCCGGGTCAGAATCGCGGTCGCGGTGAAGCGTTCACGCACGACGCTCTGGGCGAGAGCGAGGTCGACGATCTCGGCGACGTCGGCGGCGATGCCGGCCAGCACACCAGGATCGGGTGGCCGGCGCAGCGTGGTGTCGCCGGGGCGAATCGCTCCGCGTAGCAGCCGGTGGCCGGTGACCGTCTCGTTGATACGTAGCAGTTGCTCGCGCACCCGGCCCGTCTGCGCGTTGATGATGCCGTAGCCGACGTCGTTGCACAGCGCGCCGATGTCGGTGACGTGGTTGTAGAGACGCTCGAGCTCCAACAGGACGCCACGAGCGGCCTGGGCCTCCGCGGAGACCGTGAGGCCCAGGGCGTCCTCGACGGCGAGGCAGAAAGCCAGCGTGTGCCCCACCGCGGTGTCGCCACTGATGCGCTCGGCGAGCTCCACGGCGTCGTCGGGGGTCCGGCCGTGGAAGAGCTTCTCCAGGCCCTTGTGGACGAACCACAGCCGGGCTTTGAGGTTGAGGATGGTCTCGCCGACCACGGAGAACCGGAAGTGCCCCGGTTCGATCAGCCCGGCATGCACGGGGCCGACGGGGATCTCGTAGACGCCGGGCCCCTCCACGGCGCGGAAGTCGTACGGCCCGTCGACGTCGCCGAACTCCGGTGGCTCGCCGGCGTCGTGTCGCATCGGATACCAACCACGCGGCCAGTGAAAATGCCGGACGAGTCGCCGCGGCAGCGGGTGGTGTTCGGGCACGACGCCGAACAGGTCATGCATCTCGCGCTCGAACCGCCCGGCCGGAAACGACAGGCCGGCCAGGCTGGGCACGTGCGGGTGTGCGGCGTCGAGCGGCACGTGCAGCTCGACGCGACGGTCCGGGTCGGCGGCGGTGAACAGGTAGACGACACGCAACTGCTCGCCGTCATCGTGCCCGGCTACCAGCGCGACCCGGAATCCGTCGGCGAGCAGGTCGGCTGCCGTGGCGAGCAGGTCGTCCGGGGTGATGGTGGACGCGCTGCGGCGGTGTCCGACCGGGAGGCGAACCGGATCATTGATCATGATGCTCCTACCAAAGCGGCTGCGGCCTCGAGCAGACCAGCGAGCGGGCCAGGCGCGATCCCGATGACGGCGCAGGCCCCCAGCCCGGCCACCAGCGCGACAGCGGTCGTAGCCGGAAGAGGCGAGACCAAGCCCGGGGTGCCTGGCCCCTCGCGGGGGGCGCCGAGCAGCATCCGTGCGGTGTGTGTCAGCAAGGCGGCCCCGATGACCAGCACGAGCACGAGCGCGGCGGTGGTGGCCCACCCGAGGCCGGTGGCGTAACCGGCACGGACCACGCCCAGGCCACTGGCGAACAGGCTGAACGGCGGCATGGCGACCAAGGCGAGGACACCGAGGCCGAAGCAGCCGGCCAGCAGCGGCTGACGTGCCACGAGACCACGAACGTCCTCGATCAAGCTGCTGCCCGTGGTCTGCTGCACCCGTCCGGCGCCGAGGAACACGACGGCTTTGACGAGTCCGTGCCCGAGGATGTGCAGGAGGACTGCGGTGACGGCGACCTGGGTCCCGGCCGCGGTCCCGAGCGCGATCAGGCCCATGTGCTCCATGCTCGAGTAGGCGAGCATGCGCTTGTAGTCGCGCTGGGCCAGCAGGAGTGACGCCGCGACGACGAGCGTCGCCAGCGCGAGCACGGCGAGCAGCGTCCGGGTGAACTCGACCCCGAGCGCGGCGTCGGCGATGACCTTGACTCGCAGGATCGCGTAGAACGCCACCGCGAGCAGCACCCCGGACATCAGCGCCGACACCGGCGCCGGGGCTTGCCCGTGCGCGTCGGGCAACCACGCGTGCAGCGGCGCGAGGCCGACCTTCGTACCGAACCCGATGATGAGCAGGGCCACCGCGATGCGGGTGACACCGGGGTCGAGATTCGCCGCGGTGTCGCCGAGCGCGCGCCAGTCCAGCCCGGCGTCCCCGGCGTGCAGCGAGGCGTAGTTGAGCAGCACGACGCCGAGGAACGCCACGGCGATGCCGACCGAGCCGATGACGACGTACTTCCACGCCGCCTCGACGGCTGCGCGGGTGCGCCGATGGCCCACCAGGAACGCCGTGACGATGGTGGTGGCTTCCACCCCGACCCACAGCGCGCCCAGATTCGCGGCGAGCACCACCGCCACCATGGCCGTCAGGAATGCCTGGACCAGCAGGTTGTGCCGGGCGGCGGTGCGGGCGGTGGCGCGCTTGGCCCGGATCTCGGTGTCGAGGTAAGACGGGGTCGCCGAAGTGGCGAGCATGGCCACGGCACCGATGACGATCAGCATGTAGGCACTGAGCGAGTCCACTCGCACCAGCCCGCCGAGTGTGGCGCTCGAACCCTCCCGGGTGACGTGCGCGGCCAGGACGATGCTCGTCGCCAGCAGCGCGGCGGCCGCGGCCGGTCCGAGCCAACGGGTGGCGCGTCGCCAACCGAACACCGCGTAGCCGACGGCGCCCGTCACCGGGATCAGCGCCGGCAGGACCACCAGTACGGTCGTCGTCATCAGTCCCGCAGCTCCGTCAACTCGTCCAATTCGGTACTGCCGAACGTCGCCCTCATCCGTACCGCCAGGAGCTGGAGGACGAGCACGGCCAGCAAGACGTCGAGCGAGACGCCGAGCTCGACCACGAGCGGGATCTCCGCGGTGGTCAGCAACGCGACCGCGGTGACCCCGTTGTCGATGAGCAGGAAGCCGATGACCTGCGAGGCCGCGCGGCGGCGGGTGACCAGGACGAAGAACCCGATCAGCACGACCGTCAGCCCGACGGGAATGGCACGCGTCACCGGCGACGGCGACAGCTGCACCAGAGGCTGGGCCACGACGTAGGCGAGCAGCGCGAGAACCGCCACGGCCAGCAGCGATGCGGCGACGTTGACCAGCGGGCGGGTCTCACGTGCCGGGCCGGTCGGGGGCAGGGCACGGCGCACGACCTGCGGCAGGATCACCGCCCGCAGCGCGCAGATGCCGGCGGCGAGCACGGCGTGCTCGAGAGAGCGTTCGTGCACGGCCAGCACCGCTGCGATGCCGCTCAGCGCGACACCCTGCAAGGCGAACAGCCGGATGATGGCGGCCAGTTCGCGCCGCCACACCACCAGCACAGCGGTGAGCAGGAACGCCCCACACGCGAGGTAGAGCAACTGCACGGAGATGTCGGTCACTGATCGTCCTAGGCGAGAAAGAAGGAGGCGACGACGGCGAGCAGAGCGAACACGAACGATCCGGCGAGCAGTTCGGGCACGCGGAACAGCCTGAGCTTGGCCAGGAACACCTCTCCGGCCGCGAGCGCGACGCCGAGGACGGCCACCTTGATCATGAACACCACGAGGGCGACGGCCAGTGCGGCCACGCTGCCGCTCGTGGCGATGCCCCAGGGCGCGAACAGGCCGGCGAACAGGCCGAGGAACACCGTGAGCCGCATCGCCGAAGCCCATTCGACCAGCGCGAGGTCGGGACCGGCGTACTCGAGCACCATGGCCTCGTGGACCATGGTCAACTCCAGATGGGTGGACGGGTTGTCGACGGGCAGCCGTCCGGTCTCGGCGATGATCGCGACCGCGAGGGCGGTCGCCGCCAACACGGTCACCGGCGAGATCACCCGGGCGGGATCATCGAGCGTCGACGTCACGATCTGGCTGAGGTTCGTGGAGCCGACCCGGACGGACACGGCCAGCACCGCGAGCAGGAGGGTGGGCTCGACCAGCGCGACGATCGTCATCTCGCGGCTGGCGCCCATGCCGCCGAACGCGGTGCCGGTGTCGATGCCGGCCAGCGCGAGGGCGACAGCGCCCAACGTGAGCAGCGCGACCACGGCGAACAGGTCGGCCACCGAGTCGAGGGGTGACGCCGTCGTCACCAGCGGAACCACGGCGGCGACGATGAGAGTGGTCGCCACGAGGATCAGCGGAGCGATCCGGAACACCTCGCTGGTGCCGCGTGGGCTCAGCGGCTCCTTGCGCATCAGCTTGCGCAGGTCGCGCCACGGCTGTCCGACACCGGCGCCCACGCGGCCCTCCAACCGGGCCCGAACCTGGCGCATCACGCCGATGAGCAACGGTGCACCGGCACCGACCGCGAGCACCTGCAGTCCCGCCGCTGCGACCCCACCGATCACGCTCATGACCAGGTCACCGCCAGCATGACCAGAGCGACGACGATGCTGCAGAAGCCGTAGCCCAGGTACCGGTGCACACTGCCGTTGGCCAGACGGCGACCCTGCACGCCCCAGGCGCGCACGAGCGCGAGAACGGGTTGATACAGCCGGCGTTCGATCCGATCCGGAACGCGGCGCCGATACACGATGGTGTCGACGAGGTAGCGCGACTGGCGATGATGCGTGACGTCCACACCCTGCTCGGGTTCGATGACGTCGTCGAACACGCGCTGCAGCGGTTCGGCGAACGACGTCGCCGTGTACTCCATCCGCGCCGACATCGGGCCGGCCCCACAATCCCACAGCCTCGCCTGACGCCGAGCGCGGCGCGTGGCGACCAGCCGGACCCCGGCCGCGGTACCGACCACGGCGACCAGCAAGGTCACCGTCAGCAGCAGTGGCGACAACGAGCCGGTCACCCCGACGAGTCGCAGCGTCAGGTCGCCTTCGACCGCCGGGCGGGTCACGGCGGGCGTGGTGACGGCGACGGCGTCGGCCAGCGCCGGCACCACGCGCGTGGGCAGCAGCGCCAAGGCGGCGCACACGGCACCGGCCAGACCCATGCCGACGAGCATGCTCGCCGGGCTCTCGACCGCTCGGTGCGCAGCATCCGTGCGCGGCTTGGCCAGGAACCCGACGCCGAACGCCTTGACGAACGTCGCGATCGCCAACCCAGCGGTCAGCGCCACGGCCGCGACCGCGATCGGCACGACGACATAGGTTCCCGGACCACCGTTCGGCAGGCCGTGCACCAGCCCCTGGAACAACAGCCACTCGCTGACGAACGCATTGCCCGGCGGCAGCGCGGAGGCTCCCAGCGCGCCGAGCCCGAACAGCGCCGTCGTCGCCGGCATACGGTCGCGTAGTCCGCCCAGGGCGTCGAGATCACGGGTGCCGGTGGCGTGCAGGACCGAGCCGGCCCC